>JAEMTM010000008.1:0-19201 GCA_016462305.1 Sphingomonadaceae bacterium
AACTTGACCGACGGCCTTGATGGATTAGCCACCATGCCCGTAATCATCGCCTCAATCGCGTTCATGCTGATCGTCTACATGGTCGGCAACGCCAAATATGCAGAATATCTGGGTATTCCATTCTATTTGGGGGCGGGCGATCTTGCGATGTTGTGCGGCGCGATTGTGGGCGCTGGCCTTGCCTTTTTGTGGTTCAACGCCCCGCCTGCGGCGGTGTTCATGGGCGACACCGGAAGCCTTGCCTTGGGCGGAACGCTTGGCGCTATTGCCGTTGTGGCGCACCATGAATTTGTTCTTGCCATCATCGGCGGGCTTTTCGTGGTGGAGGCGCTGTCGGTTATCATTCAGGTGTTTTGGTTCAAGCGGACGGGCAAGCGCATTTTTCGCATGGCACCGATTCACCACCATTTTGAACAGCTTGGCTGGTCCGAACCGACCGTTGTCATTCGCTTCTGGATTGTGGCTTTCGTATTGGCGCTTGCGGGGCTATCAACACTCAAACTCAGATGATCACTAGCCCTGCCTTTCAAGACCGGAAGTTCGCAATATTGGGACTTGCGCGCTCCGGCCTTTCGGCGGCACGTGCGCTTGTCGCGGGCGGGGCCGAAGTTTTGGCATGGGACAATGACGAAGGCGCACGGGCCAAGGTTGCGGACATCGCCACGATTGCCGATCCGTTGCTGAGCGACTTGACGGGCTATGACGCCATTGTCGTTTCACCCGGCGTTCCCATCAACCGCCACCCTATCGCGGATAAGGCAAAGGCGGCATGTATCCCGTTCATTGGCGATATGGAATTATTCGCGATGGCGCGGCCGAACCTGCCGCCGCATCGTGTCGTGGGCATTACCGGAACCAATGGCAAATCCACCACGACGGCGTTGGTGCATCATCTGTTGGAGAGCGCGTCAATTCCGGTCTGCATGGGGGGCAATATTGGCTTGCCGATTTTATCGCAAATGCCATTGCCCGCAGGCGGCGTTTATGTGCTTGAGCTTTCTAGCTACCAAATTGACATCACGCACAGCCTCGCGTGCGACGCCGCTGCGCTCATCAACCTGTCGCCAGACCATCTTGACCGCTATGATGGTTATGACGGCTATATGGCATCGAAAGCGCGATTGTTTGAAATGCAGACGAGCACAGAGTTTTCTGTGTTTGGCAAAGGCGACGCTGATACCGAACGCGTTTACAACCAAGTGCTTGCGCGGCGTGGGGCGGAATTTGTGCATCTCGCCGATCCGCAATCGGTAACGGGTCAGGCCGAATGGCCCGCGCTTCAAGGGCCCCATAATTTGCAGAATATCGCGGTGGCCATTGCCATCGTCGAATCGCTTGGCGTGACTGAGGCCCAATGGCGGCCAGCGATGCGCAGCTTCAACGGGCTTGCCCATCGGATGGAAGTTGTGGCCGAACGGAACGGCATATTGTTCATCAACGACAGCAAGGCAACGAATGCGGCATCTACTGCGCCCGCCTTGGCCGCTTATCCACGCGTGCATTGGATCGTCGGTGGCTTACCAAAGGCCGACAATCTCGACGAATGCATCCCCAATTTCGGCCATGTTGTAAAGGCTTACACCATTGGTGAAGCTGGTCCATTGTTCCATGAATTATTGTCGCCCCACATGCTTGTGGAACGCAGCGAGATGATGGGCGCAGCGGTGCATTCGGCGGCAGCCCAAGCACAGCCGGGCGACGTTATCATGCTTTCGCCCGCTTGTGCGTCCTTTGACCAGTTCAAAGACTTCGAAGCCCGCGGCGATGCGTTCCGTGCGATTGTGGAAGCATTATGAAAGATCCAAAAGAGGCACCCTGGGTCCTTGCGGCTAAAACTGGTAAAATCGGCTTTGCCAACCGCTTGGGCCGTGGCGACCGTTCGCCCTTGGGCGTGTGGTTTTGGGAACTCGACCGCATATTATTATCGCTGATGATGGTGTTGATCGCCATTGGCTTGCTGGCCGTCGCTGCGGCGTCTCCGGCGGCTGCGCAGCGGCTGTCGTCTTCAACGACGCAACTTTCTCCGCTACTTTTCTTTTACAAGCAATTGATTTGGGTCCTGATTGGTGTCCCGCTGATGCTTTTCGTGTCGATGTATCCGCGCGAACAAGCCCGACGCTTTGCGGTCTACGGCTTCTGCGTCTTTTTTGTTCTGCTGGCGTTGGTGCCCCTATTGGGACGCGAGGTGAACGGGTCACAAAGATGGATTGGCTCTGGTTTTGCAGGGCTTCAGCCGTCTGAGTTTCTAAAGCCCTTTTTCGCGGTCATGATGGCGTGGATTATTAGCTGGCGGGTAAAAGACCCAAGTTTGCCCGTTCTTGTCCTGACCAGCATTGCCACTGGCCTTGTGTGTTTTTTCCTGTTGCTTCAACCGGACCTTGGGCAAGCAATCTTGTTCATGGGCACTTGGTTTGCGCTGATGATGGTCGCTGGCGTGCCTGCAGGCCGGTTGTGGTTCCTCGTAATCGGCGGCGTTGTATTCATCCTGCTGGCCTATAATTTCTACCCCGTCGCAACCCAGCGGATAGACGCGTGGATTTTTGGTACGGAAGGGCTGACGCATGACAAGATGGCGCTGGCGACCTTAACTAACGGGGGCTTCATTGGCCTTGGCCCTGGGCTTGGCATAAAGAAATATTCGCTGCCTGAGGGGCAGACCGATTATATCTTCTCGGTCATCGGTGAAGAATTTGGCCTTTTGGCCTGCATGGTCATCGCCCTTTTATACTTCGCGATTTTGGTCCGCATCATCATCCGCCTGTTGGATGAGAAAGACCAGTTTGTGGTCATGGCGGTTACGGGCCTTGGTGCGCAATTCTGCGGGCAGGCAATGATTAACATGGCCGTTAATTTGGGCGTTTTTCCGTCAAAGGGGATGACTTTGCCCTTCATTAGCTACGGCGGATCGTCTATCTTGGCGCTCTCGATTACCTGCGGCCTGATACTCGCATTGACGAAGCGAAACCCATATCTTGACCGGTCGCTTTATATATTGAAGGGACATAGGTCATGACCATTTCTCGGCATTATGTGTTGGCCGCTGGCGGAACTGGCGGGCATTTGATTCCTGCCTTTGCGTTGGGACAGGAACTGATCAATCGCGGCCATCATGTGGCGCTGATCACGGATGCGCGCGGTGCGAAAATTCCGGGCTGCCCTGATAAGATGGCCACGCATATCTTGCCCGCTGGACGTATTACCAAAAATCCGGCGAGCTGGATTCCGGGTATAAAGGCGATTGCCAAAGGCCGTATTATGGCGCGCCGCCTATACGAAAATTTTGCGCCCAGCGCCGTGGTCGGCTTTGGCGGTTATCCGGCGTTTCCGGCGTTATTGGGTGCCTTTGCCGCGAAAATACCGGCGATTATTCATGAACAAAATGCGGTGCTTGGCCGCGTCAATCGTTTCACGGCGCGGCAGGTGAATGCGATTGCCACCTCTTATCCCGACATACTCCGCCTGTCGCCGCGTCATGCCAGCAAGGTCCATCTGGTCGGCAACCCGGTCCGTGAAGAGGTGCTTGATTTGCGTGACCAGCCTTATCCGCCTGTATTGGCCGACGGCATATTCCGCGTGCTGGTGACCGGTGGAAGCCAGGGCGCGACGGTGCTTTCCGATGTGGTGCCCGATGGGTTGTCGATGCTGCCGCCGCATTTACGGCGGCGTTTGCAAGTGACGCAGCAATGCCGCGCTGAGGATATTGACGCGGTGCGGGCCGCTTATGCCACCCATGACATTCCTGCCGAGCTGGCGACCTATTTGCCGGACTTGCCGCAGCGGCTTGGCTGGGCGCATATGGTTATATCGCGGGCCGGGGCATCGACGATTGCCGAGCTGACATGCGCTGGACGGCCCGCGATATTGGTTCCGCTGCCCAGCGCGACCGATGATCATCAAAGCTATAATGTCAAGGAAATGGTACACGCAGGCGGCGCGCGCGCAATCGCGCAGCCCGCCTTCACTGCGGTTGAACTCGCCAAGCAGATTCAGAAGATCGCGTTGGAACCCGGTGCGCTGGAAAATGCAGCCAAGGCCGCCAAAAGCTGCGGCCGGCCAAATGCGGTTGCCGATCTTGCCGACTTGGTCGAATCCTTCGGTCGCGCCCCCATCATGCATGGCGTAAAATCAAAACCCCAACCCAGTGGCGCTTTCAGCCCATCCCCCGCACTTGCCGCAGAGAATGCAGCATGAGAGGCGTTCCAACCGATATCGGCATTGTGCATTTCGTCGGCATTGGCGGCATCGGCATGTCGGGCATTGCCGAGGTTATGCACAATTTGGGCTATCACGTGCAAGGCAGCGATATTGCCGACAGCTATGTCATTGATGGCCTGCGCCAACGCGGTATCAAGGTGATGATTGGCCATAGCGCCGAAAATTTGGGTGAGGCGGCGGTGGTGGTCACATCGACTGCGGTGAAGAAAGGCAACCCCGAACGCGACGCCGCTTTGGAACGGCGCATACCCTTGGTTCGCCGCGCCGAAATGCTGGCCGAATTGATGCGGTTGAAAAACACGGTCGCCGTGGCTGGCACACATGGCAAGACGACGACGACATCAATGATTGCTGCGATGCTTGACCATGGCGGCATTGACCCGACGGTCATCAACGGCGGTATCATCAACAGCTACGGCTCTAACGCGCGCCTGGGTGCAAGCGACTGGATGGTGGTTGAGGCGGACGAAAGCGACGGCAGCTTCCTGCGGCTGGATGGCACGCTTGCCGTTGTCACCAATATCGATCCCGAACATCTCGATCATTATGGTGATTTCGACGCAATCAAAAACGCCTTTGTCGAATTTGTCGAAAACGTGCCCTTTTATGGCGCGGCGATCATGTGTCTCGACCATCCAGAGGTGCAGGCGATACTGCCCAAGATCCGCGACCGCCGGATCATCACCTATGGCTTTTCGGCGCAGGCCGACATTCGCGGCGAAAATGTCACGCCGCACCCCGGCGGTAACCGCTTCGACGTGGTTGTCCGCGCCCGCGACGGGTCGCAACGGACGATAAAGGGCATCCACCTTCCGATGCCGGGCCGCCACAATGTGCAAAATGCGCTGGCGGCTGTTGCGGTTGGCCTTGAAATGGGGATGAGCGATGCGGCCGTTGCCCATGGCTTTGACAAATTCGGTGGCGTTAAGCGGCGCTTTACCAAGGTCGGCGAAATAGCCCTCGTTGATGGGGCAGTTACGATCATCGACGATTATGGCCACCATCCCGTCGAAATCCGCGCCGTGCTGTCTGCGGCACGCGAACGCGCGCAGGGTCGTGTGATCGCCGTGGCACAGCCGCACCGCTTTACGCGATTGCGCGACCATATGGATGATTTCCAACAAGCGTTTAATGATGCCGACATGGTGTTCATATCGCCGGTCTACGCCGCTGGTGAGGGGCCGATAGACGGCATAGATGCCGACGCGCTGGTGCTTGGCATTAAGGCGCGCGGGCATCGTTCCGCCGCGACCGTCACGGACGCAGGCGACTTGGCACGCAAGCTGGCGCAGGTGGTGCAGGGCGATGACATTATCGTGTGCTTGGGCGCTGGCGACATCACCAAATGGGCCGCTGGCCTCGCCGACGCCATACAGGCAGCGCGTGCATGACCACGCAGCTTCTGCCGCATGTAGAGGGCCGCTTGACCCAAGGCGCACCGTTGGCGCCGTTGGTCTGGTTCAAATCGGGCGGCTGCGCGGATGTTCTGTTTGAACCAAAAGACGTTGCCGACCTGCAATCCTTTTTGCGCGAGCTTGATTCTAGCACGCCCGTCATGGCGCTTGGTCTGGGTTCGAACCTCATCGTCCGCGATGGCGGTGTCAGGGGCGTTGTCATCCGTTTGGGCAAGGCCTTTGCCAAGGTCACGTGCACGGATGCGGTGACGCTGGCGTGCGGCGCGGGTGCGTCGGGCATATTGGTTTCATCCACCGCGCGCGACAAGGGCATCTCTGGCCTGGAATTTTTGCGCTCGATCCCTGGCACAGTCGGCGGCTTTGTCCGCATGAACGGCGGCGCTTATGGCGGCGAGGTAAAAGACATATTGCGTGATTGCGATGTGGTGATGCGCGACGGAACGCTGGCGACCTTGTCGGTGGAAGAATTGCATTATTGCTATCGCCATTCCGAACTGCCCGATGGCGCAATCATTGTGGCGGCACGCTTTCAAGGGCATCCGGGCGAACCCGAAGCGATCCAAGCCGAGATGGACCGGATTAGCGCATCGCGCGAAGCATCGCAGCCTTTGCGCTCTAAAACTGGCGGTTCTACCTTCCGGAATCCTGATGGACATAAGGCGTGGCAACTCGTCGATGCGGCGGGCTGCCGGGGTCTTCAGATTGGCGGCGCACAGGTGTCCGAAAAACACACCAATTTCTTGATTAATACTGGCGATGCGACCAGCGCAGATATAGAGGCGCTTGGCGAAGAAGTCCGTGCCCGCGTATTGGCGCATTCGGGCGTTGCGTTAACATGGGAAATACAACGCGTGGGTGAAACGAAATGAGTAAGCAAATTCACGTGGCGGTGTTGATGGGCGGATGGTCGAACGAACGGTCTGTGTCCTTGACGAGCGGCAATAATGTGGCCGATGCGCTTGAAAAAGTTGGTTATAAGGTCAGCCGCATCGACATGGACCGCAATGTCGCACAAGTGCTTGCGGGCCTTCGCCCTGACGTGGTGTTCAACGCCTTGCACGGTGTTCCCGGCGAAGATGGTTCGGTGCAGGGCATGCTGGATTTGATGGGCATAGCGTACACGCATAGCGGCATGGTGACCTCCGTCATTGCAATCGACAAGGAACTGACGAAACAGAGCCTCGTGCCCGCTGGAATCCGGATGCCCAAGGGCACGATATTGGACAGCGAAAGCCTATATGCGGCTGATCCGCTGCCGCGCCCTTATGTCCTTAAACCTCTGAACGAAGGCAGCTCGGTTGGCGTGGCAATCGTCAAAAAAGGCAGCAAGTACGGCAACCCGATTGCGCGCGACGCCAAAGGACCGTGGCAGAAATTTGACCGGTTGCTGGCTGAACCCTTCATCAAAGGCCGCGAGTTGACCGTGGCAGTATTGGGCGACAAAGCGTTGTGCGTGACCGAGTTAAAGCCCAAGAGCGGCTTTTACGATTTTGATGCGAAATATACTGACGGGCTGACTGAACATATTTGCCCTGCGGAAATCCCTGCGGATATTGCCCAATATATGTTGGACACGGCCCTGCTTGCGCATCAAGTGCTTGGCTGCAAGGGCGCCTCACGCACCGATTTCCGTTGGGATGACGAAGCGGGCATGGACGGCGTTTTCGTTCTCGAAATCAATACCCAGCCTGGCATGACGCCGACAAGCCTGGTGCCCGAACAAGCGCATCATGTCGGGATCAGCTACGAACAACTTGTGGACATGATCGTTAAAGAGGCGCTCGCATAATGGCAGGTGTCGCACGTAAAGCGCCCGCAAAACGCAAGGCAAAAAGCCCAAGCCCTCGGCAAAAGATGCTGCACGCTTCGTGGGTTGATAGGTTGATACGCATATTGCCTTTGACCGAAAAGGAGGTGCAGCGCATTGCTACTTGGATCATATTGGCGGTGCTCACGCTGCTTGCCTTGGTCGCTGCCCAATATGCTGGCCTGACCGCCGTCGCCTATCAACAATATGCCGCGCTGGCCGCCAAGGCGGGTTTCCAAGTAAAGCGCGTCCCGGTAACGGGCATGGAACGGGTGGACCAGTTGAAAGTCTATCAATTGGTGCTCGCCGAAAAAGACCGCGCTATGCCCTTAGTGGATATAGAAAAAATACGCACGGACTTGCTGCAATATGGGTGGATTAAGGACGCCCGCGTTTCGCGGCGCTTGCCCGATACGTTGGCGGTAGAGATCATAGAACGCAAGCCAGCGGCGCTATGGCAACGGAACGGAAAATATGCGCTGATCGACGCGAACGGGATCGTTCTGGCAAATGTCCGCGCGGGTGAGGGCGGCGATTTACTGACGTTGAACGGCAATCAAGCCAATGCACATATCGTCGCGTTAAACGCCTTGCTCGACAATGCTTCGGCATTGAAATCGCAGGTTTCAGGCGCAAGCTGGATAGGTAACCGACGCTGGGACTTGCAGTTCCAGACGGGCGAAACGCTGGCTTTGCCAGAGGGTGAGGCGGAAGCGGCCAAAGCACTGCTGAACTTTGCACGGTTGGACGGTGTTCACCGTTTGCTTGGCCGCGACCTCATCCATTTTGACCTACGCGACCCCGATCGCGCCTATTTCCGCAAAGCACCAATGGCAAAACCTGTTAAAGTGGAGAATAACGAAGATAACGAAAACAACGAAATCACATCAAAAAATAATGGACTAACGGCATGAAGACGACGCGTGCCGAACGGCTTATTTCGGCGATTGATATTGGTTCATCCAAGGTGTCCGCATTAATCGCACGGCAAACCGAAAACGGCGATCTGCTGGTGCTGGGCACGGGTCAGCGCGAAAGTCGCGGCGTAACCCGTGGCTGCATTGCGGATGTTGAACAGGCCGAACTGTCTGTCCGCCACGCGGTGGAGCAGGCCGAACGTATTGCTGGGCTGAACATTGACCGCGCTTGGGTCGGCATGTCGTCGGGCGGACTCGATAGCATGTTGGCGCCCGTTGAAATTGAACTGGGCGGCGACCGCATAACGCAAGATGATGTCGACGAACTGCTTCAGGCCGGACGCGCCAATATCCAGACGGGCGGCAAAATTGCGTTGCATATTCAACCTACATTATATGCGCTCGATGGTGTTGGTGGTGTAGCAAATCCGGTTGGGCTGCACGCAGACAGGCTTGGCGTTGACGTGCATGTCATCCTGGCCGACCCATCACCCGTCCGCAACATGGATATGACGGTGCGCTCCGCACATCTGGATGTTGATTCGCTTGTGGTCGGACCGGTTGCAACTGGTCTGGCCTGTTTGACGGTCGAAGAGCGCGATCTTGGCGTTGCATTGGTCGAATTTGGGGCAGCAGTGACCAACGTGTCGGTGTTCATTGGCGGGATGCTGGTCGGACTTGAAACCATTCAAAAAGGCGGCTCGGACATTACCGACGATATAGCGTCGGTCTTTGGTATTCGCCGTGCGCAGGCGGAGCGGCTGAAATGTTTTCATGGTTCGGCGCTGACCAGCCCACGCGATCATCAGGAAGTGCTCGACATCGGCCCGGACGAAAATGGCGTTGAACCCGGCAATCAAGCGCCACGCATCACCAAGGCGCAGTTGAATGCGGTCGTCTGCCAGCGCGTTGACGGCATTGTCACCGAAGTTGCGCAGGCGTTGAAAACGCTCGGCTTTACGGGGCCGTCCGGGCATCAGGTTGTCCTGACCGGCGGCGGCGCGGAGTTAAAGGGTGCAGCCGAACATATGCAGAGCGCATTAGGCCGCACTGTCCGCATTGGGCGTCCCGCCGGGCTTATCAGCATTCCCGAGGCGCATTCCGGGCCCGCATTCTCAACGCTCGTCGGGTTGATTCATTATGCGGCATCGGAGCGGATCGAACTGCAATCGGGCTATGATTTGCGCGCCGAACATTTGGGCGGATCGATGCCAAGTTTGATTGAACGGCTAAAACGGGCGGTTCGTGAGAACTTCTGACAGAAACCTGTGCAAAAAGCGTAATTTTCTGGTGTGCGCTTTACGCTTTTGTGTCAAAAGCATGCAAATTTCGAACAAGCCAAAGAGGCTAAGGGGATAAAATTATGAGCATCAATATCGGACCACCTATGGTTGACGAATTGAAGCCGAAAATTGCCGTGATTGGCATTGGCGGTGCCGGCGGAAATGCGGTTGCCAATATGATAAAAGCAAAGGTTGAAGGCGTCGATTTCCTTGTCGCCAATACCGATGCGCAGGCCCTGAACGCCTCGCCTGCGGATTATCGTATTCAGCTTGGACCCGAGATTACGCAAGGTCTTGGCGCTGGTTCACGCCCAGAGGTCGGACGCGCTGCTGCAGAAGAAACAATTGAGCAAGTGAAGTCCGCTTTGGCTGGTTGCCACATGTGCTTTATCGCGGCTGGCATGGGCGGTGGAACCGGAACCGGTGCCGCTCCCGTCATTGCGCAGGCGGCGCGCGAAATGAACATATTGACCGTTGGCGTCGTTACAAAGCCGTTCCTTTTTGAAGGAACGCGCCGGATGCGCTCTGCGGACTCAGGCATTGCCGAACTGCAACAGCATGTCGACACCCTCATCGTTATTCCGAACCAAAATCTGTTTTTGGTCGCAAACCCGAATACGACGTTCAAAGAGGCATTCTTGTTGGCCGACGAAGTTCTGCAACAGGGCGTTCGCGGTATCACTGACCTGATGGTTATGCCTGGCCTCATCAACCTCGATTTTGCCGATGTGCGTTCTGTCATGCACGAAATGGGCAAGGCGATGATGGGCACTGGCGAAGCCGAAGGCGATGGCCGTGCGCTTGAAGCTGCGGAGAGGGCGATTGCCAACCCGCTGCTCGACGGCGTGTCGATGCAAGGCGCAAAGGGCGTTATCGTCTCGATCACGGGCGGCGAAGACATGCGCTTGATGGAAGTGGACGAAGCTGCGAACCATATTCGTGAGCTGGTTGACCCCGATGCAAACATCATCTGGGGCTCGGCGTTCAATGAAAATCTGAACGGCAAAATCCGCGTTTCGGTTGTTGCAACCGGTATCGACAATGAAGGCCTGAGCGCATTACCCGTAACGCAGTCGCGTACGCCATTTTCATTTAGCCGTCCGGCACCGGAGCCAGTTGCGGTGGCCCCTGCGGCAATACCGGCTTTATTTGAAACCACCAATTCCGCGCCAGTCGAAGAACCAAACGCGTTTGCGGAACCAGAAACCGATGTAGAAGACGACAGCTTGGTCCTCGGCGGCGATTTCGAAGCCCCAGAAGCGGATGAAGAAGCCACTGCGGACGGCGCAGAACAGTCGCCCGGGTCGAGCAGCTTTTCCTCTGCATCTTGGGCAGGCGGAGATGCGCTTGAACTGAACACTCCGGCAGACGCAAATGAGAACGCAAATGCTCCATCGCCTGCACCGGTCGATGTAACACAGGCGCCTGAGCGAGCGGCACCCCGCATTCCAACAGGGGGGACATTGTTTGAACGCATGTCGAACCTGTCACGCGGCCTTTCCCGGTCCGACGATGCCGATGACAAAGGCCATGATGGCGCAAGCAGCACGGGCGTTCCGCGTTTCCTCGATAGGCAGAACAACTCTTAGGGTCCTGACCCTAAGCTGCGTCAGCAGCGCCGCGTCATTTCGTCCGGTTTAGGCAACCGTTTGTCGGAGCATTGCGTAATCATGCTTTGCGTCCGGCAATCGACGTTCAAATAAGGGCGCATGAATGTGACAATGTTACGTGGTGCAGGGATACTCTGTGCGCTCGCTTTATCATCGGGCGCGTTTGCGCAAGCCGTTGATGAAAGCGCGCTTGAGGCATTTGACCAGGCAACCCCTGCTGCACCAATAAGTTCGGAGCCCGCTGGTGCAGCCGATTTGCGTGCGGCCATGCGCCGCATATCTTTTAATTCCTCCGATGCGGACGCCATGGCCGATGCTGGCAACGCGTCGCTTACTTTGGGGGATGCCAACGCCGCTTTGAACTTCTTCACGCGTGCCAATGCGCTTCGCCCTGGGAACAGCCGTATCGTGTCCGGTCTGGCGACGGCGACCGTGCGCACGGAAAATCCGTTTGAAGCACTGCGGTTGTTTGATCAAGCGATCCGCCTTGGCGCGAATGAGCGTTCGATTGCGTTGGATCGTGCATTGGCATTTGACCTATTGGGAAATTTTGGTCGTGCGCAGCAGGATTATAAATTGGCGCGGACGGCGTCCATCTCGGATGACCTCATTATCCGCCAAGCGGTTTCCTTGTCTCTGGCTGGGCAAAAAGAAGCCGCCGACGCGATGCTGTTGCCGCTGCTGCACCGCAACAGTTCCCCTGCATGGCGTGCCCGGGCGTTCATGCTTGCGGCCCGCGGGGAGCTGCGCGAATCGACGAAAGTTGCGCAAGGGTTCATGGATGTAAGTTCGGCGCTGCGCATGGAGCGTTTTTTCCGGCTGATGCCTTCGCTGACCGCTGCGCAAAAGGCGGCGGCAATACATTTGGGTCATTTCCCGACGAGCCAAGCGGTCGGGCGTGACAGTGAACAAGTCCGCCGAATTGCATCGACGCTACCGCAGACGCCTGTTGTGTCCGGCAATAATCGCCTTATTCCCTCGGGCGCTGCGCTTGGAGCAAAATCTACGCCAGTGCGCGACGACAAAAACCCCCCGAAGCCTGATCGTAAACGCGACCGAAAGGCGCAGGAGCGGGCGGAAATTCAGGCGGTAGCCGCCAATATTCCCGAAGCACAAAAGTTGCCCAAAACAGACACTTCCCGCCTTGGCACTGCCACCGCGCGCGCTAAGACCGAGGAAGCGCAAGCCTCCCGGATTGCCAGTGTCAACAACAATGCGCTGCCGGTGCCCGAAACTGCGCGCCCATTGGTCAGTGCAGCATTGCCAAGGCCGGCAAGCACGCTGACGCCAGCACCGACGGCGGCGGCTGCTATGCCCGCTGCTATTGCGCCAGTACCAACCCAAAGCGGCGGGTCCATGAAGGCGGCGCCCCCTATCTCGCAGGCCCCTGCGGCTGCCGGGAAAGCGCCTGAACCCGCGCCTGCGTTGCCGGTTGCGTCATCCAGCTTTGATCTGGGCGCAATTGTGGGGGCCATTGATATTCCGAAGAGCGAACAACAGCCTTTGCAAGCTCCAGTGGATTTGAAAAAATTGAAACCACTGGCACCCAAGGCGACGGCAGAGCCAGCCAAGGTTGCCAAGGTTGATCCCAAGGTGGTGGCAAAGGCCAAAGCCCAAAAGGACCATCCCGCACGCTACTGGGTGCAGATTGCAACAGGAAACGCCAATGCCCTTGGCTTTGATTATCGCAAACTCATCAAGACATATGCGGCATTGCTCAAGGCCCGGAACCCATACACGTCCGAATGGGGTAGGACCGACCGGCTGTTGGTTGGTCCGTTTCCTGACCTGAAAGCTGCAATGAAATGGGAAGCCGACTATAAAAAGGCGGGCGGTGATGCCTTTATGTGGAAAAGCGAGATTGGCGAGGTCGTTAATCCGTTGAAAACAAAATAGTGGCTTCCGGTTGGGGACAGTTGGCGGCATAAGCGCGGCATGTCGCATCTTGCCCCTTATGCTTCCTTTCCTGATCATAGCCGAGGTCGGCTACATGCCGAACCGTCAAGCGATGTGCGCGGACCACGTGACATTTTCCAGCGCGACCGCGACCGTATCATTCACTCCATCGCGTTCCGCCGCCTGCGCCACAAGACGCAGGTTTTTATTTCCCCCGATGGCGATCATTTTCGGGTCCGTCTGACACATAGTCTTGAGGTCGCTCAAATTGGCCGGACAATCGCCCGCGCGCTGGGCTTGAATGAGGATCTGACCGAGGCCTTGTGTCTGGCCCATGATATTGGCCACCCGCCCTTCGGCCATGCGGGTGAGGATGCGCTTGAAGAAGCGATGAAGCCCTTTGGCGGGTTCGACCATAATGCGCAGACGCTGCGGATGCTGACGCTGCTTGAATCGCCATATCCGTCATGGCCTGGATTAAACTTGAGCTGGGAACTGTTGGAAGGGCTGGCCAAACATAATGGTCCGGTTGCCAACCCCGGTTGGGCCTTGGCCGAAGTGAATGCAGGCTTTGACCTAAATCTCACCGATTGGCCTTCGTTGGAGGCGCAGGTCGCGGCGATCAGCGACGATATTGCCTATGACAATCACGATATTGACGATGGCATCAGGGCAGGGCTGCTCAACATGGACCAATTGCTTGAACTGCCGTTCGTGGCGGAGCGTTGGCAGGCTATCTTGGCCCGCTACCCCGACGTCCGCCCGCGCCGCTTGATCGGCGAGCTGACTCGTGAGCAGATTGGCGTGATGGTCAATGATGTGATTGAATCCACGCGCACGCGTATAGACGAACTCGGCATCAGAACTGCCGATGATGTGCGCAAGGCTGGCGTCATGATTGGTGGGTTTTCCTCTGAAATGGCAGCGCGTGAGCGGCGGCTCAAAAAATTCATGTATCAAAAGCTCTATCATCACCCCACGCAGACTGCGGCGGCGGTGGAGGCATCGAAGATCGTGCGCGAACTATTTGTGAACTATCGAAACGATGTTCGCCTGCTGCCACCCGAATGGCGCGAGAATCTGCCAGAGCAAGACCCGGCGCGCAGCCGCCATATCTGCGACTTTCTGGCCGGGATGACGGATCGTTACGCCACCGACCGGCACCGCGAACTTTGCGGGAACGCGGCGTGAAATCGAAAATCGTTATTTCCAGATGACTAGGGCTTGGTCGGAAAGCAGTTGGCGGATACGCCCGACGAAGGCGTTTTTATCCACGGAAATGATTCCATTCGCACGCTCGCGGGTTGACTCTGCAATAGGCTAACGCCAATGGAGGGTCGTCGCTGACGAAGCGGGAGAGCGTCCCTTAAAAGGACCGCCGAAGGAGCAACCGCCCCGGAATCTCTCAGGCAAAAGGACCGCTTTGGCTTTTGCGACACTCTGGAAAGCGCTCGCCTTATGCGAGCCACCGAAGGGGTAAAGCTCTCAGGTATCCGTGACAGAGGGGGCAGCAGACTTGGCGCTATCCAGCGCCGGTTGCTGCACCTCTTTGAACGGACTGATATGCGCGAAGAAGACGAATTCGAACTCGAACCCATCGAAATATTGGAACTGCCGCTCGACGCTTGGCATCGTGATAAGGGCGCGCGCATGGTCGAATTTGCGGGCTACCATATGCCGATCCAATATGAAGGCATCATGGCCGAACATATATGGACGCGCGAAAATGCCGGGCTGTTCGATGTTAGCCATATGGGTCAGTTGATGCTGACCGGCGATGGTGCCGCCGAAGCGTTTGAGGCGCTGGTCCCCGGCGACATTTCCGCCCTGAAAGAAGGCAAGATGCGCTATTCGCTCTTGCTGGCCGAAGACGGCGGCGTGCTGGACGATATGATGATTACGGCGGCTCCCATGGGGCTGTATGTCGTCGTCAATGGCGCGGTGAAGTGGGATGATATGGGCTATCTGCGCGAATATCTGCCCGACGAAATCACCATCAACAATATGGAAGATCGCGCATTGTTGGCGCTGCAAGGGCCCAAGGCGGTCGATGCGTTGAAACGTGTCGTGCCGGGCGTGGACGCGCTCTATTTTATGGAGGCGGGTTCATTTTTCTGGGGCCCCAAAACCGACCCTGAGCCGCTTTGGATCAGCCGTTCGGGCTATACGGGCGAGGATGGCTTTGAAATCTCCGTGCCCGCAAGCCACGCAAAGGCATTGGCAGACCAATTATGTGCGCAGCCAGAGGTTAAGCCGATTGGCCTTGGCGCACGGGATTCGCTCCGGCTTGAGGCGGGCTTGCCGCTCTACGGTCATGACATGAACCCCGATGTGGACCCTGTCGAGGCCAATGCCGCCTTTGCCATTTCCAAACGCCGCCGGGCGGAAGGTGGCTTTGCTGGGTCTGATCGTATCCTAGAAGCGCTCGCCAACGGCCCCGCCCGCAGACTGGTCGGCCTTTCTGTCGAAGGCAAAATGCCCGTCCGCGAAGGCGCACCGATTTTTATAGGCGAAGCGCAAGTGGGCGTCATTACCTCCGGCGGCTTTGGCCCAAGCATCGGCGCGCCGATTGCCATGGGCTATGTTGATGCGGCCCATAACGCCGTCGGCAGCTCGCTTGCAGCCGAAGTGCGCGGCAAGCGCGTGTCCATCACGGTCGCAAATCTACCCTTCATCCCACATCATTATCATCGCAAAGGAGCGAACACATGACCCGTTATTTCACCGAAGATCATGAGTGGATCGACGTTGACGGCGACAGCGCAACAGTCGGCATCACGCATTATGCGCAAAGCCAATTGGGCGACATCGTCTTCGCGGAAGTTCCTACGGCAGGCGCAACGCTTAAAAAAGGCGGCGATGCAGCCGTCGTGGAATCGGTGAAGGCCGCATCCGACGTTTACGCACCCGTCAGCGGCACAGTCATTGAAGGCAATAACGCCTTGGAAGGCGACCCCGCTTTGGTCAACAGCGACCCCGAAGGCGAAGGCTGGTTCTTCAAACTGACCTTGAGCGACAGCAGCGAGCTCGACAGCCTCATGGACGCCGCCGCCTATCAGGCATTTGTTGACGGGCTGTAAGATAATCCGCTCGCGACGCGGGCTATGGAGATTGAAATGCGTTATTTACCGCTAACCCCATCCGACCGGCAAGCGATGCTTGGTGTCATTGGGGCAAAATCGATTGATGATCTGTTCTGTGATGTGCCTGCCGCGGCGCGACTGGATGGGCCGATCCGTGGCCTGCCCAATCACGCCAGCGAAATGGCGGTGGAGCGGCATTTTTCCGAACTTGCGCGTCAAAATATGACCGCGTCGCATCATCCATTCTTCTTGGGCGCAGGCGCATATAAGCATCATGTGCCCGCGAGCGTTGACCATATCATCCAGCGCGGCGAGTTCCTGACCGCGTACACGCCCTATCAGCCCGAAATCGCGCAGGGCACGTTGCAGATGCTGTTTGAATTCCAGACGCAGGTTGCGCGGCTGTTCGGCTGCGATGTCGCCAATGCGTCAATGTATGATGGCTCGACCGCCTGTTGGGAAGCCATTGGCATGGCTGGCCGCATTACCAAGCGGACAAAGGCACTGCTGTCGTCAGGGTTGCATCCGCATTATGTTAGCGTGGCCAAGACCATGGCGCAATATACAGGCGATACGCTGGACACAAGTTTGCCGGAACTGTCCGCACAGACCGACAGCGCGCGTTTGCTCGCCGCTATCGACGGCGAGACAAGCTGCGTCGTTGTGCAATATCCCGACATATTGGGACGGATCGAAGACCTGTCCGTTATCGCTGCCAAGGCGCATGCGCATGGGGCGTTGCTAATCGCCGTCGTGACGGAACCCGTTGCCTTGGGCGCGATCAAAGCACCCGGAGACATGGGCGCGGACATTGTGGTGGGTGAGGGGCAGTCGCTTGGCGTCGGCCTGCAATTTGGTGGGCCTTATGTTGGCCTGTTTGCGTGCAAGGAAAAATTCGTCCGCCAAATGCCCGGCCGTTTATGCGGGGAGACTGTGGACGCACAAGGCAAGCGCGGCTTCGTTCTGACGCTGTCCACGCGTGAGCAGCATATTCGCCGTGAAAAGGCGACGTCAAATATCTGCACCAATTCAGGTCTTTGTGCCTTGGCCTTCAGTGTGCATCTCACCTTGTTGGGGGAAAAGGGTCTGCGCGGATTAGCGCAGTTGAACCACGCGCTTGCGGTGCAAGCGGCGGATCGGCTGAGCCAAATTCCGGGTGTCGCATTGGTCAATGACAGCTTCTTCAACGAATTCACGTTGAAGCTACCCAAAGAAGCGCGGCCCGTGGTGCGCGCGCTTGCCGACCGCAAAATACTTGGCGGCGTGTCGCTTGGGCGGCTTTACCCCAATGCAGACGCGCTTTCGAACGGCCTGCTTGTGGCCGTTACGGAGACCGCCACCAGCGCGGATGTCGAAACATTCGCCGTCGCTTTGCAGGAGATTTTGGCATGAACAGCATTAACCAAAGCGGATGGAAGCCCGAAATGGGCAATGCCGGCGATACGGCCCCTGCAACCTACACCGGCAACAAGGCGTTGATGCTGGAAGAGGCTTTGATTTTCGAGATTGGCACCGCCGGAACAACGGGCGTTGATCTCGCCGATGCACCGCAGGTCGCGTCGCGTCTCGGTAATCTGGAACGGCACCGCGACATTGGCCTTCCCGGCCTGTCGGAGCCTGAGACGGTGCGCCATTATACGCGCCTTAGCCGTCAGAATTACGCCATTGACCTCGGTTTCTTCCCGCTCGGTAGCTGCACGATGAAGCACAACCCGCGCCTGAATGAAAAGGTCGCGCGCATGGCTGGCTTTGCCGATGTCCATCCGTTGCAGCCGGTCGAGACCGTCCAAGGTGCATTCGCAGTCATTCACGAACTGGCGCATTGGTTGGTTACGTTGACCGGCATGAAGGCGGTGGCGATGTCGCCCAAGGCAGGGGCGCATGGTGAATTGTGCGGCATCCTTGCCATTCGTGCGGCGCTGACCGCGCGCGGTGACGCCCGTTCGGTGATCCTCTGTCCCGAAAGCGCGCATGGCACCAATCCGGCGACGGCGGCCTTTGCAGGTTATGCGGTGGAGAATATCCCCGCGACATCCGAAGGCCGCGTTGATCTGGCGGCGTTGAAGGCGCGGCTTGGTCCCGATGTTGCGGGCGTCATGATTACCAACCCCAACACTTGCGGCCTGTTCGAGCGGGATATGCGCGAAATTTCGGACGCGGTCCATGCGGCGGGTGGCTATGTTTATTGCGACGGCGCGAATTTCAACGCGATTGTTGGCCGTGTGCGCCCCGGTGATTTGGGCGTTGATGCCATGCACATCAACCTGCACAAGACATTTTCGACCCCACATGGCGGCGGCGGGCCGGGTTCCGGGCCAGTGGTCTTGTCCGAAGCATTGGCCCCTTATGCGCCGCTGCCTTTCGTCGATAAGGATAAAGATCATTATCGGCTGGTCGAAGAGGAAACGGCTGGCGAGCACCACGGGTCCAGCTTTGGCCGCATGGTCGCGTTCCACGGCCAGATGGGCATGTTCACCCGCGCTTTGTCCTACATCATGTCGCATGGCGCAGACGGCCTGCGCCAAGTGGCGGAAGATGCGGTGCTCAACGCCAATTACATCCTACGCAGCTTGGAGGACGTTCTTGAAGCGCCGTTCGCCCATAGCGGCCCTTGCATGCATGAGGCATTGTTCAGCGATAATGGGTTGGCCGAAGGCTTCTCCACGCTCGACATCGCCAAGGGCCTGATCGACGAAGGCTATCACCCGATGACGGTGTATTTCCCGCTCGTGGTGCATGGCGCGATGTTGGTGGAACCAACCGAGACCGAGAGCAAGGCCACGCTTGACCAGTTCATTGGCGCACTGGGTCGCGTTGCGGAGCGGGCCAAGGCGGGTGACCCGTCGCTAAAGTCCGCGCCGCATTATGCGCCGCGCCGCCGCCTTGATGAAACGCAAGCCGCGCGTAAGCCCGTGTTGGTCTGGCGCGAACCCGAACAGGCGGTTGCGGCGGAGTGAGCGGACCGCAGCCGTTTG
>JAEMTM010000008.1:19301-28552 GCA_016462305.1 Sphingomonadaceae bacterium
GAAGTGGCGAGCGGCACCGGCGAACATGTCGTGCATTTTGCAAAAATGTTCCCCGCACTGACATGGCAGCCAAGCGACCCGGACCCTATCGCACTGGCGTCTATCAACGCGTGGCGTGCGGATTCCAATATGCCGAACGTGCGGCCCGCGATGTTGCTCGATGCGTCGGCAGAATGGCCGATAGCGCAAGCGGACGCGGTCGTCTGCATCAACATGACGCATATCAGCCCATGGGCCGCGACCGTTGGTCTATTGCGCAACGCCGCGCGTCTTTTGCCGCAGTCTGCCGTGCTTTTCATCTACGGACCCTACAACCAACGCGACGTCCCGCTGGCCGACAGCAATGCCGCCTTTGATGCGTCGCTGCGGCAACAAAATGCCTTATGGGGGCTGCGCTATGTCGATGATATTGCCGCAGAAGCCCATGTATCAGGGCTCCATTTGGACTCAGTCATCGCTATGCCCGCGAACAATCTATCGTTGATTTTCCGCGCTTAGTCGTCGGCAAATCCCAATATTGACAGGCCGCCATAATCTCTCGACACATTGCATCAGGCCTCTGCGAAAAATGGCCAGTGTTAGGAGAGAATGATATGGCCGTTGCCAGTTACGACATACTCAGCTTTGATGGTTTTTTGACGCACTGGGCGGCGGAAAGGCCGGAATGGGTCGCGCTTTCGCAGGATGACCGCCATTTCACTTATGGCCAGTTGGAGGAGCGCACCGCGAAGATCGTCGCGATGCTCCTTGGGTTGGGTCTGAAAAAAGGCGACCGGATTGCCTGGATCGGCAAAAACAGTGATCTATACTTTGCGCTTTTTTACGGCGCGGCGCGGATTGGTGTGGTGATGGTGCCCGTCGGATGGCGTCTTGCGCCTGCGGAATGGGCCTATATCGCCAAGGACACTGGCGCACGCATTCTCTTTGCGGGGCAGGGGTTTGAGGCGGGTGTGCACGCTCTGGCCCGCGAGATAGCTGGTGTTGATCGGGTCATAGCCGAAGAAGAAGCGCGCGATATGATTGCCGCGACGGCGCGCATTGCGTTTGAACCTGCTGGCGCTGATGACGCCGTGCTGCAACTCTACACCTCTGGCACGACGGGCAATCCCAAAGGCGCGGTGCTTTCCAACCGGAACCTGTTCGCGCTGCGCAAAAACGCAGCCGAAGAGGCGCATGCCTATAGCAAATGGGAAGATGATGAGGTCGTCCTCATCGCCATGCCTTGCGCGCATATTGGCGGAACCGGACTTGGCATCATGGCCATGGCGTCAGGTCTGCCCGCGCTTGTCGAGGCGGAGTTCTCGCCAGATTCGGTCTTTGATGCTATCGAAAAGGGCGGGGCAACGCGGCTTTTCATCGTCCCTGCCGCTTTGCAGATGATGGTCAACCACCCGCGTTGCCGCAACGTAGATTATAGCCGCCTTAAATATATCCTCTACGGCGCAGCGCCCATTCCGCTTGAACTGCTGCGCCAGTGCATGGATGTGTTCAGCGCAGAATTTATTCAGGTCTATGGTATGACGGAAACGACAGGCACGATTTGCATGTTGCCGCCCGAGGACCATGACCCCAATGGCAATATACGCATGCGTTCGGCTGGTAAGCCGCTTCCCGGCGTCGAATTGCGCGTGGTGGATGGGGCAGGGAAAGATGTTGCGGTTGGCGAAGTGGGTGAGATTTGGACGCGGTCGTCCAACAATATGATTGGCTATTGGAACTTACCCGAAGCCACGAAAGGCACGGTTGCCGACGGTGGCTGGATTAAAACCGGTGATGCGGGATATTTGGATGCGGACGGATATATGTATATCCACGACCGCGTGAAAGACATGATCATCACGGGCGGTGAAAATGTCTATCCCGCTGAAGTCGAAAGCGCGATTTACGGACATCCCGATATATTGGAGGTCGCGGTGATTGGCGTGCCTGACGCCAAATGGGGGGAAGCGGTGAAGGCGGTATGCGTTCCCAAACCCGGCGTAGAAATTGATCCCGAAAGCGTCATTGGCTGGACGCGCGAACGCATTGCAGGCTTTAAGGTGCCACGTTCGGTTGACATCATTGCGGCGTTGCCGCGCAATGCGTCAGGCAAAATCCTGCGCAAGGACTTACGCGCGCCATATTGGGCTGGTTTTGAGCGGCAGGTAAACTGAAGCCGCCGACATTGGAAATCAGCGGCCCACGCTGACATAATTAAACCCTGCTGCGGCTGTGTCCTCGGGGCGGTAGATGTTGCGCAAATCCACCAGGACGTCGCCCGCCATCGCCGCGTGTAGTTTTTTGAGGTCAAGCGCCCGATAGGCATCCCACTCGGTAACCAACGCCACGGCGTGCGCGCCTTGTGCGGCATCATAAGCGCTGTCGGCCATGATGACGTCGGGCAGGATCTTCGCGGCTTCTTCCATACCCTCTGGATCGTGGGCGTGAACGATTGCGCCTGCGTCCAACAAGGTCTGGACAATCGCAATCGACGGCGCATCGCGCATATCGTCGGTGTTGGGCTTAAACGTCAGGCCAAGCAGACCAATTTTCAGGCCGCGCACATCACCACCCAGCGCGGTGATGATCTTGCGGCCCATAGCGCGCTTTCTAAGGTCATTTGCCTGCACCACAGCCTCAACCACCCGAACGGGTGTTTCATGGTCCTGCGCGGTCTTGAGGAGCGCCAGAGTGTCCTTTGGAAAGCAACTGCCGCCATAGCCGGGGCCGGCATGTAGAAACTTCGACCCGATGCGGTTATCGAGGCCAATGCCGCGCGACACGTCTTGCACGTTCGCACCCAGTTTTTCGCAGAGATCGGCCATTTCATTGATGAAGGTGATCTTCGTCGCCAAAAATGCGTTGGCGGCATATTTGATCAACTCCGACGAACGGCGGCTGGTGAATAACAAGGGCGATTCGTTGAGGAAGAGCGGGCGGTATACAGCGCGCATGACATTGCGGGCCCATTCGACATCGCTGCCGACGACAATGCGGTCGGGGCGCTTAAAATCGCCGATGGCGGCGCCTTCGCGCAAGAATTCGGGGTTGGATACCACCGCAAAGTCCAGATCGGGGCTTGTTTCGCGGATGATCCGTTCGACTTCGTCGCCGGTGCCGACTGGAACGGTCGATTTTGTAACAACGACGGTGTGCGGATCGATCGCGCGCGCTAACTCCTCGGCAGCAGCATAGACATAGCTCAAGTCCGCATGGCCATCACCACGACGCGAAGGCGTGCCCACGGCGATGAAAACCGCATCGCACCCTTTGACCGCTTCGGTAACATCCGTTGAAAAGCTCAAGCGACCAGCATCGACATTGGTTTTGACAAGCGCATCAAGGCCAGGCTCGTAAATTGGCATGATATTGGCGTGCAGGCGGGTGATTTTGGACTCGTCCTTGTCCACGCAGACAACTTCATGCCCGAAATCGGCAAAGCACGCGCCAGACACAAGGCCGACATAGCCCGAGCCAATCATAGCAATTTTCATTAACTGTCCCTCTTAAAGGCGGCATCCGAATATGTGCGCCTTATGATGTTATCCGCGCAGGAACAAGTCTTGCGGTATCCTGTTGCCAAGCCAAGTCGAGACAGTCAATCGTTACAAAATGATCGGTGGGGACATAAGGTCTATTGTCGGCGCGCGTTCCAGATAATGTCTGCGATGCGCTGGCTGGCATGCCCGTCCCCAAAGGGATATTGGCAACGCGCCATAGCTGCATAAGCGGCGTCATCGTCCAAAAGAGCGCATGTTTCCGACACGATGCGTTGTTTATCAGTCCCAACCAGTTTCGCACTGCCCATCATAACAGCTTCGGGCCGTTCGGTGGTCTCGCGCAGGACCAATACGGGTTTGCCGAGCGCGGGGGCCTCCTCCTGCACACCGCCGCTATCGGTCAGCATGATATGGCTGATCGACATCAGCCGCGCAAAATTTGGATAATCCAGTGGTTCAATCATGGCGACATTGGGTAAGTCCCCCAACGCCGCATTCATGACCGCACGGACTTTCGGGTTCATATGGACAGGAAAGATAAAGGCCACGTCGTCACGCGCGGCAATGGCCTTTATCGCAGCCGCAATGTTCACCATGTCCGCACCAAAATTCTCCCGGCGGTGGGCAGTAACGCCGATGATTTTACGACCGCGAAACCGGGCCTCCAACGGCGCAAGGCCAATGATGAGCGACGGATCGTGGGCAATTCGCTTTAAGACCCAATGCAGGGCATCAATCACGGTATTGCCGGTTACAAAGACACGATCCGCAGGAATAGATTCTGCCCGTAAAGCGGCAGCGGAAATCTCGGTCGCGGCGAAATGCTGATGGGCAATATTGCTTATAATCTTGCGATTTACCTCTTCGGGCCATGGCTGATAAATGTCATGGCTGCGCAATCCCGCCTCGATATGGCTCACCGGAATCTTGCGATAATAAGCGGCTAGTGCGCCGACCATAGCTGTTGCGGTATCGCCCTGAACAATGACGCGATCCGGCTTCGCTTTGTCCAGTACCACCCCAATTGTTTGCAGCAGGCGCGCCGTGAGCATGTCGAGTGATTGTCCCTTGCGCATGAGGTCAAGGTCATAATCTGGCACGATGCCGCTGATCGACAGCATTTGGTCCAGCATGTGGCGATGTTGCCCGCTGACCAGGACTTCGGTGTGCATATCCGGATATTGCGACAGCGCGTTTATAACCGGGAATAGCTTAACGGCCTCGGGCCGCGTGCCGAAAATCACCATATTCTTGTGCATAAACATTCCCTGCTCTCATGCCTGAGGGAAGATTGTATATAATATCAACGCATTACAAAGTAACGACATATTTCACGAAGAATTTTTATTGCAACGTGCGCTAAGACAAGGGCGCTTCTTGCGTTTTCATTTCCTGTTCCAAACGGCGCGATACCGCCTCGGGGGAGCCTGTATATTTGGCAAGCCGCGCATAAATGAGCGGGATGAGTATGAGTGTGATGAACGTCGCCAGTGTCACACCGAAAACAATCACCACGCCAATGGCTGACCGCGCAGCGCCTCCGGCACCACTTGCAATAGCCAAGGGAATGGCCCCGAATACCGTAGCAATAGATGTCATCAAAATGGGTCGTAAACGACGGGTAGCGGCTTGTTGAACGGCCTCCAATATCTCCATGCCCTCGTCACGCAACTGGTTCGCAAATTCGACGATCAGGATACCGTTCTTCGCGGCGAGGCCGACGAGCATCACAATACCAATCTGGCTATAGAGGTTCAACGTCATGCCCGTGAGCGCAAGACCAATGATGCCACCCCCGACCGCCAATGGTACCGTCATAATGATGGTCACAGGATGCACGAAGCTTTCAAACTGTGCGGCGAGCACGAGATACACGAGAAGGATGGTCAGTAAGAATACAAGCATGATTGAGCCGCCGGTTTCCTTGAAAGCCTGACTTTCACCACGATACCCAACCGCCAGAACCTCTGGGGATGCAGCGGCTTGCTCTTCCAAAAAGGCCAAAGCCGCACCCATAGTATAGCCCGGCGCGAGGCCCCCCTGCAGCGTGATAGCGCGCAGCTTGTTGAAGCGACCCAAATCGCGTGCGCCTGCGGTCTCGGTATATTTTATGAGGTTGGCGAGCGACACCAATGATCCGTCACGCGTCCGAAGCTGAATCGCAGCGAGATTTTCTGCCGTGGCGCGATCCGCTGCATCCGCTTGCACGATGACCCGATATTCTTCGCCGCGATCTAAATAGGTCGATACCCGGCGCGAACCCAAAAGCGTTTGTAGCGCTTGGCTGACCTCTGCCACTGAGATGCCGAGGTCGCCCGCGCGCGCAGTATCGACCTGAATCTCCATTTGGGGTTTGGTTTCCTTATAATCGGAGTCCATGTTTACGAGGCCGGGATTTTCGCTTGCTGCGGCCAATATGCGGTCACGTGCAATGCTCAGCGATTCATATGTTGAACCTGCAATCACAAAATTTATGGGCTGACCGCGTCCACGTCCGATGGACGAGCGCACCGAAGCATTGCCGCGAACAGCAGGCAGCTCGGCGAGTATCTTGTTGACCTGCGCGACCACATCTTCGGTTTTCTCGGTCCGTTCGTCCCACGGTTTCAGAAAGACGATAAACGTCCCGCTGTTGAAATCGTCGCTGGGTCCAAATCCGCCGGGCGTGCGCTGAATGATTGACCTTACTGTGCCCTTTTCGATCAGCTTCATGATCGGCTCCGACGCCTGAAGCATATATTTGTCCATGGCTTCATAGCCAGTTCCCTCAGGCGCGGAAATGTTGGCGTTCAATATGCCGACATCTTCGGCCGGCGCGAGTTCGGATTGCAATGTGGTGAACAGGAATCCGGCACATAAAAGAAATCCAAGCACGCCAAGCGATGTGACCAATGGCTTTGCGATAACGCGTGACAATAAGCGGGCATAACGCCGCTCAAGCCGCTGAAACTTGTCATCCACCCATTTG
Source organism: Sphingomonadaceae bacterium (assembly GCA_016462305.1). Classification (GTDB taxonomy): domain Bacteria; phylum Pseudomonadota; class Alphaproteobacteria; order Sphingomonadales; family Sphingomonadaceae; genus Sphingorhabdus_B. Next base: position 25,749 of record JAEMTM010000008.1, read on the forward strand.
GCCACGCGCCCGCGTTCTTCTTGCTTCAGCAGCTTGGAACATAACATCGGGGCAAGGCTGAGTGCGACAAAACCCGAAAAGGCAATGGCCGCAATCATCGCGCCTGCCAGTTCGCGGAAAAGCAAGCCCGTCTGGCCAGCCAGAAACATCACGGGCACGAAGACGGCGCACACGACGACGGTGGTGGAGACAACTGCAAACGCCACTTGGCGCGTTCCGGTTACTGCCGCGACCAAGGGCGGCTCACCCTGTTCAATGCGGTGATAGACGTTTTCAAGCACAACAATGGCGTCATCGACAACAAGGCCAATGGCCAGCACCATTGCCAATAGCGTCAGCAAGTTAATCGAAAAGCCGAGGAACCACAGCACGGCAAAAGTTGCGAGTAAGCAAATGGGCACGGTAACAGCGGGAATGAGCGTCGCGCGCCAACTGCCCAAAAACAGGAAGATGACCAAGACGACCAGTGCTGCTGCTTCTGCCAAGGTAACCCACACGCTGCTGATCGCCTTGCTGATGAACAAGGAGTCATCGGAACCAACGGTAATTGTCATGCCTTGCGGCAAAGTGGGTTTGATCTGCGCGGCAAGTTGCTTCGCACGCTCTGCCACGGCCAGTGTGTTCGCGCCGGATTGACGCACAATACCCATGCCTAACGCAGATTCCCCATTGAGGCGGAACGCTGCATAAGGATTTTCCGGACCCGTTTCGACCCGCGCCACATCACCCAGGCGCGTCAACGATCCATCTGCGCCCCGCGCGACGATCAACTGGCGAAATTCGGCCTCCGTGCCAAAAGGGCGGCTGACCCGCAGCGTGACATTTTGATCGGTGGATTCAAGCCGCCCGGCGGGAAGCTCAACATTCTGGCTGCGCAAGGCATTTTCAATGTCTATCGGCGTCAGGCCCAAAGCCGCCAAGCGATCCGGTTGAAGCCATATCCGCATGGAGGGCCGTGCTTCGCCGCCTATAAATACACGGGCCACGCCGTCGATGGACGAAAAGCGGTCAACGAGATTGCGGTCGACATAATCGCTGAGCTCAAGCCGCGACCAACCGGGCTTTGACACGACGAGAAACAGGATTGGCGACGCGTCCGCATCGACCTTGCGCACTTCGGGTGGCAGCACTTCTTCGGGCAAATCGTCCGCAGCCCCACCGACACGATCACGGACGTCATTGGCGGCGCTGTCTACCGAACGGCCCGGCGCAAATTCGATGGTAATGTCCGACTGCCCGTCGCGTGAACGCGATGTGATGGTCCGAATCCCCTCAATACCGGCAAGTGAATTTTCGAGGACTTGCGTGACGCGCGATTCAACGACCGTAGCGGCTGCGCCGGTGTAGGTTGTGCCGACAGATACGATTGGCGGTTCAGTGTCCGGATATTCGCGGACGGGCAGATTTAGATACCCGACAATACCCACGAGCAGCATTAAAATCGCAATGACGGCTGCGAATACGGGTCTACGGACGGATGTGTCGGAAAGTTTCATGTCAGACTTGCATCAGCGCGATTTGGCTGAAGCGCCGCTGGCCTTGGCGGGGCCAGTCCGCACGGTTGTGCCATCAGAAAGTTTTACCACGCCTTCGGTGACGATTTTGTCACCCACTTCAATGCCCTGAATAATTTCGACCAAATTGCCGTCACGTGCCCCGGTTATCACAGGCGTGCGCTTTGCCTTAAGGTCGGACCCAACTGTATAAACAAAGCTGGTATCGCCTTCGCGGACCAATGACAATTCGGGCACGGCGGGGGCAGTGCGATTTTTCGACGCTATTGTTACGGATAACAACATGCCGGGTTTCAAATTGGCATTGCGGTTGGGCAAAACAGCACGCAATGTTGCGGTGCGGGTTTGTGGATTTATAACGGGATCAATGGCGGTAATGCTGCCCGACGCGACATAGTCTGGAAAGGCGGCGGCCTTTGCCGTTATGACCTGCCCCACCCGGACGTTGGCCAGCATTGTCTCTGGCACAGTAAAGTCGAGCTTGATTGAACTTAGATCGCTCACCACGGCGATTTCGTCTCCGGCGCTTACCACTGCGCCAATGGAGATTCGCCGCAACGATATGTAGCCGGAAAAAGGCGCGCGCACGACACGGTCGCCAATCGATGCACGCGCCTCATTTGCCACCGCCTGTGCTGCGCTTGCAGATGCAGTTTGCGCGTCCAAACTTGCATTGGTTGCAAAGCCACGGCGGTGAAGCTCGCTGATACGCTTCAGTTGTTGCTCGGCTTCGCGTGCGCGGGCTTGCGCACTGGCAAGCGATGCCGTTTCCTGACCCTGCGCAAGAACCGCAAGCATTTGTCCCTTTTGCACATAGTCGCCGTCGGAAAAGCCAAGTTGCGTTATCCGTTCGGTAACGGGTGCGCGGACCGAAACTTGCTCATTTGCATTAGCCGTTCCCACAGCGACGTAGACATCCGAAAATTGATGTGCGGATGCCGCGTCAATAGTAACCAGCGGGGCAGGGCGCTCGCGCTTTTCTTCACCGCCGCCGCCACATGCGGCCACACAGAATATCAATGACAGAATGATTGGAATACGCATTTTTTCACCAGTTGGGGATTCGGCAAGAGAAACTTCTTAAATTTGCTGTTGGCGGAACTTATTCCAAACGAAAAGTAATTTTCGACAAACGAAGTTTTTCTCTCCATCAATGCCGAATGATATGGTCAAATGCCGACAATCCAGCCTTCGCTGGTGCGACGGTGCTTTTTGCTGGAATTGGGAATTGCGGGGATGACGCACTTTTTACGGTAATTCCGCAACTCTTTCGTCATCCTGAACTTGTTT
>JAEMTM010000230.1 GCA_016462305.1 Sphingomonadaceae bacterium
CAACCCTCTCTTTGCGTTTCAAAACTGATGCCTTTTGGCAGCAACAATTTTGGCAATGGGATACCAAATGCTGACCAGCGGCGCGGAACAAGATTCAATTTTTCGTCTTCGACAACAAGCGCCAATGCGACCGCAACAATTCCGAACTGCTCCACCAGCAGATGCATGTTTCGGCCACTACCGTAACGCATTCGAGATTTGAAAGTTTTATTGCCGAATGTGCGTGTCCATTTTTCGCCATTGCTATCGGGTTTGACGGTCACGGCGACCGAAACCTTTTCAGCAGCCTTTGGAAATCCGATCACGGCAGCGATCAGATTGGCCAGAAGACTTGGTCCCCGTTGAATATTGGCGGTCCCAAGCCACTGGCGCGCATCCGCACCGTCGTGGAAAGCCCTGACCTCATCCGGCAGGCTATCGAAGGCCGAGCCAAGCAAGCGGCGGAAAATGGGTTCGGCTGGCCTATCTTCGCGAAGTCCTGTGTAGATCGTGCGTGCTGCAAACAGTCGATCATAATCAGACAACTCCAATGCGTGAACGGCTGGTCGAGCACCGGGGTCCGGAGGCTGCCCCTCCAGCGATTTACGAATGACGCCCTCAATCGCCATTGAAGGGATGAATGGGCCGTCGTCAGACTCTGCCAATAAATGCCAGCTTCTTTCAATCTGCCGTCCATTGCGTGTGCCCGTTGCATGAACAAACATACCACCGCGATGCTCGCCAAATTTCATAAGATTGAGAACGGCGTAGAATAAGCGCGAAAACGGGACGAGCGACGGCAAACGCAGGTAATGCCGCGCCTTGGCCAGCAGGTTCAACATCCGATGCAGAAGCTCAGGCACAGGACCCGCCCCCATCCAAATGTCTGTAATCGTCGGATGTTCCAGCGGCAGCACTTGAAGGTCGGGTACATCGACAAGCGAGAAACGGATATTGCGCAACGGGAGTCGACCTGGAACAGCAACGGTATAGCGCATGCTTTCAGCCAAGCCGATACCGTTGCCGATCATGCCGTGGCGAGTCAAAGTGACCGGCGCACCAGCATAGCCGATGACCGCTCGCATCACGTTAAGGCCGATACCAGCATAAGGTGACGGCGCAATACCGCCTTCAACTTTGACAATATCCATCGTCTTGGCCATTTCTCGCAAAACCGCCGCTGTGAGTACCGGAAAACTGCTGACGCCGGACAACACAAACACGCCTGCGGCCTTTGCTCTTTCATCAAATTGCGAGATACCGAAGACAAAATCTGCACCATCTGCAAAATCTAGATAGTGAACTCGCGCCGCGATACAGGCTTCAACGACGTGATAACCTAAGGTGCCATAATCCTGAAACGGTCCAGACGCGTCAACTACAAGGTCCGGCAATATATCGGCAAGGGCGCTGGCAATGTCCCGTCTGTCAAGTCGGAAAGGCAGTGCGGCCGCCATGCCTCTGAAATTGGTGCAGAATATACGGGCCTTTTCCGCGTCCCTTCCGCATATGAAAAGTGTTGCTTGCGGAATATCACGCAAAAGCTGGGCCAATCGCCCGCCAAAGGCACCGTAGCCGCCTAAGATGAGGATTTTCATGTTGGCACCTCGGTCTCGTTTATGACAATATGCGTGCGCGAAATTGCGCTGGCGGAACCCAGCAGGTCTGACGCTTACCGAATATCCGATACCGATTTCTCGCAACGAGACGATAAACGGGGTCCCGAAGAAAGGGCGGGAATAGACGGAATATAGCAGCGACCTTCCAAGGCAAACCTAGACCTTCATAAATTGAAAGCACAGCATCGCTGTCTTTGCGAACCAGCGCGCCATCAACCACAAGGATTGACGTCGGATCGGTCGGGTCAAGTCCATGGCGACGAAATAGTTCGGAACCCACTCTGCCCTGCATCGATGCAAGGTAAAACACTTTATTATGATCATGCTTGAGGATGAAATGCGCGTTTGCAGAGCAAAGTACACATTCGGCATCGAACAAAATGATCCGGCCCGCAGGCAGTTCTCGCTGATCGCCAAGATTTTGTGATGGGGTCGAGTCCATTTCCATTACCGCTATAGCGCAATATGATGATCTCGCAAATGGGATTAAAGCAGTGATCCTACTGCTTTAGCTGGAAAT
>JAEMTM010000084.1 GCA_016462305.1 Sphingomonadaceae bacterium
ATGGTAGACGCTGAGGGGTTCGAACCCACGACCCGCTGATTAAGAGTCAGCTGCTCTACCAACTGAGCTAAGCGTCCCCATTTCGGGATGGCCAGATGCGCAGTCCCGTTTGGAGCGCCGCCTTTGATGGGTTTGGCGGGCTTTGTCAAGCGGGCCTTACCCGATTTATTGGAATTGGCCGCGCTTTGCGCCGGGGTGGCGTTCGATGGACATGATGATGCCGACGCACAGCATCATCGTCAGCATCGAATTTCCGCCATGGCTGACAAAGGGCAAAGGAATGCCGGCAACAGGGGCAAGGCCAACGACCATCAACAGGTTGATCATGATGTAAAAGAAAATCGTGCAGGTCAGGCCAGCGGCGACCAATTGGCCATAGCGGGTCTTGCTTTGCATCGCGACGGTCAAGCCCCAACGCATGAGCAGGAAATAGAGAAACAGGATGAAGAAACCGCCGATTATGCCCCATTCTTCGGCCATGGTGGCAAAGACGAAGTCGGTATGGCCTTCGGGGAGATAATCCAAATGGCTTTGCGTGCCATTGCCAAAGCCTTTGCCAAATATGCCGCCCGAACCAATGGCGATTTTCGACTGGGTGATATGATAGCCAGCGCCCAAAGGGTCATTTTCGGGATTGAGGAAAATAAGAACGCGGTCCTGCTGATAGGGTTTGAGGCCAAAGAAATAGACCAAAGGCGCAAGAACGGCGATGCCCGCACCAGCGCCCCAAAAATAGATCAGCGGCAAACCGGCCATAAAGCCCACGACGCCCAAGCCAAAGGCATAAGCAATAGCAGCGTCGAAATCAGGCTGAATAATCACCAGCGCGCTTGGCAGCAACAACAGCGCGCCCAGCGGCCAAACGGCCTCAATGCCAAATATGCGGTTCGGCGGAAGCCGGTCGAAAAACCACGCGGCGGTAAGAACCATCACCGGTTTCATAAGCTCCGACGGTTGCAGCGTGATGATGCCCAAGTTGATCCAGCGCTGGCTACCGCCGCCAACAAACCCCAAAAGTTCGACCACTATCAGGAGAATAAGCAAAAGCAGATAGAGCGGGAAGGTAATGGATTTCCAAAACTCCAGCGTCATCCGCGACATGATGATGACCATGCCAAGAAACACCAAAAAGCTCAGGACATGCTTGCCCGCCCATGGGCTAAAATGCCCACCCGCAGCGGAATAGAGCACAGCAGCGCCAAAGCCCACCAACGCCATCAGGATGAAAATGACACGCCACGGCAGCGCAGCAATGGGGGCCGGGACGATGCCGTTCATGCGGTTGGGTCCAAAGGGGGAGGCGGTGCTGGCTGATTTTGGAACATGGCATATTTGGCCGCCATGCGTTGTTCGATAGTGCCGCCCCAGCCAGCCTCCAACGCCTCCAGCGAGGCCATCGCCTGTGCACGGTCATAGAGGAAGGTCAACACATCCTTGGCAATCGGGGCCGCTGCGCGTGCGCCGCCCATGCCATGTTCGATCACAACCGCTGCGCCGTAACGCGGCTGATCCACCGGGGCAAAGCACACGAACAGGCCATGATCGCGATATTTCCAAGCGCCCGACTGTCCACGTTGCGACCCTGATATGCGGCGGACCTGCGCTGTTCCGGTTTTTCCGCCCATCGCGATGTTTTCGAGCATTAGCCTGCTGCGTACGGCGGTCCCGGCGCCGTTGACGACCAAATTCATGCCTTCCCGCACGACATCGAGATGCGCCTTGGGAAATGACAAAGGCTTGGCCGCTGCGCGTTTCTGCAACAGAATTTCCGGCTGTATGTTCAAGCCAGAGGCTATGCGCGCCGCCATCAGGCCCAGTTGGAACGGGCTGGCGATAATATAACCCTGACCAATGACGGCATTGAGCGTGTCGGACTCAGTCCATTTCTGGTCATATTTGCGCATTTTCCATACGCTATCGGGAACAGTGCCATAACGTTGCGACGGGAAAGGCAAAGGAAATTCCTGCCCCAGCCCAAGCTCGCGCGCGACGGGTGCGATATTGTCATAGCCAATCCGCCGCCCCATGGAATAGAAATAGGTATTGCAGCTTTTCATGATCGCGGTGGTCATGTTGACTGGGCCATGCCGCCCAAGGCATTTGTAGACGCGATTGCCAAGCCGGTATCCGCCATTGCAGATAACTATTTCTTCAGGATCGACCCCGTGACGCAGCATGGCAAGCCCAGCAACGGGTTTCAACGTCGACCCCGGTGGATACAGCCCCTGAAGCGCCTTGTTCAGCATGGGGATATGGTCGTCACTATTCAGCATCTTCCATTCGACGCGGCCGATGCCGTCGGAAAAGCTGTTGGGGTCGTAACAGGGCATTGATGCCATGGTAATGATGTCACCCGTCAGGCAATCGAATACCACCACGGACCCTGATTCAAGGCCAAGCCGTCGTGCGGCGTAATTGTGCAGGTCAATATCGATGGTCAATTGGACAGGCTTGCCGGGCGTATCGGGCCGGGTGGTCAGTTCACGCACGATCTTGCCGCGTGCGGTGACTTCGGTCCGCTTGGCACCGGGTTCGCCCTGCAGCCTGTCCTCAAGCGTTTTTTCGAGGCCATCCTTGCCAACCTTAAACCCCGGCGTAATCAGCAGCGGTTTTTTGTTCTTCTGATATTCCTCAGCAGACACCGTGCCGACATAGCCGATTAGATGCCCGACCGCTGCGCCGCTGGGGTAGAAGCGCGAATAGCCTTGGCGTGTGCTGACGCCGGGCAGGTCTGGTAAGCGCACGCTGACCGCTGCGAACCGGTCATAATCCAGGCCGTCGGCGACTTGCACCGGTTGAAACCCTTGTGCATTTTTCAACTCGCGATGGATGCGGTCGACATCGTCTGTTGAAAGCGCCAGCAATTCGGCCAAAGTCTGAACTGTCTCGTCTTTTTTTGCCAGCCGGTCGGGAATGATGTCGACGCGAAAATCGGCGCGGTTGGTTGCTATAGGCTTTCCAAAACGGTCAATGAACCAGCCCCGGCGCGGCGGGATGATGGTCAGGTTGACGCGGTTACTTTCGGCGAGCAGCTTGTATTTTTCATTATCCGCAACGGCGATATAGGACATGCGCGCGGCAACGGTCAGGCCAATGGCGGCCTGCACGCCGGCCACAAAGGCGGCGCGGCGGGTGAAGGTGAAGTCAAGCTGTCCTGATGTTACCTGTTTTTCGACTTTCATGTTGCCAATCGCCAGCTGTCGAGACGCGCACATATTCGCACGACGAGCGGATATAGCAATATGGACAAGATGATCTGCGGTAATAAAATTATCGGGTCAGGCGCGGCGTGGGCGAGACCTGCGATCCACCAACCGCCCAGCAGCACAATTGTGATGAGCAAGGCGGCAATCAACCAATCCTGCAGATAATCGCGCCATATGGTCCGAGAATCGATAATTTCGACAATGAGCATCGCGAGGGACCAGAGCAGGCCAGCGCTGCCAAAAGGTTGGCCGCTGAACAGATCATCCATCAATCCAAATGGAACGCCAGACCACACGGGCAATAATCCGGGCCGCATCAGACGCCAGCTTAAAAACATCAATAGCCCAAATGGCGGCAAAAGCGGTCCGGAACTAAAAAAGGGCAGGGTGGTGACCATCGACGCCAAAATCACTGAGGCAATCGGAATCGCCAACATTTTGAGCCTCGACTGTTCGCGGTCAAAACGACTTTCATATTCCCGTCCTGACCGTGTCGGCAATCGAATGGCGCTGACCGGAATTTTCATTCCGCGACTTCTTTGGTTTTGCCATCAGGGGCTATCGCTTGCTGTTCGGCTCTCGCCGCACCCAGATAAGGTTTCATCACAACGGCATAGGGCGTGTTGGCTGGATCGGCAAAGGGCAGGCCAAGCGCACCGTCACTGGTTTTGCGGATGACCCGCGCAAAGGGGATATTCGCGCCATAGAGCCCGCCATTGCCAGAGGTGATAATGATGTCACCGACCTTGAAAGGGCTTTCGCCCATGTTCAGCGGCTTGATAAGGACGAGCCCGTTGCCAAGGCCCGCCGAAAATGCCGGAAGACCATCGCTGGCCCGCATGACCGGAACCAGATTTTCGCTGTCCGTTACCAACAGCACGCGTGCGGTCGTTGGCCCTGTTTCTATCACGCGGCCGATAAGTCCGGCCGGCCCTTGTACAGCCTGTGCGCGTTCAACCCCGAAGTTACGTCCAATGGATAAGGTGGCGACCCGCCTTGTGCTTGATGCGGTGGAACTGATCAGGCGACCAACGGCCACTTGCTGCGGATCGTCATCAGATATGTTGAGCAAACCGCGCAGCCGGGCATTTTCCACACGCAGGGCCTGTGCCTCGATGAATGCGCTGCGGTTCGCCTTCAGTTCTTTTTCGAGCGTTACATTTTTCGATGCTGCGTCGATATAGGCTGAAAAATTGCGCGTCAGGGCTTGGGTGGATTGCCGTGCAGCATTGACCACGCGCGCGACCGGAGCGGTAATTTCCGAACCTAAGGTTCGCAACGCAGAAAATCCAGCCGGATCGACCACCGAAATCGTCAAAAGCAGCGCAGCCACTATTGTCCCTGCAATTGCGACCACATAGGTCACGAACAGGCCATATTGCGCCTTCCGGGAAAATCCGGGGCGCCGATGTGGCGGCGGCGCCATCCTAACCCCGCCTTAAGCGGTGAGCAGGACGCCACGGAAGATCGGGTCTTCCATGGCCCTGCCGGTGCCAATGGCAACGCAGGTCAGCGGGTCTTCGGCAACGGTTACAGGAAGGCCGGTTTCATCGCGCAGAAATTCGTCAAGGCCAGCCATCAACGCGCCGCCACCGGTCAGAACGATACCTTGATCGACAATATCGGCCGCGAGTTCGGGTGCGGTGTTTTCCAACGCAACGCGCACACCTTCAAGGATGGTGCCGATCGGTTCGGACAAAGCTTCGGCAATCTGGCCCTGATTGATCGAAATTTCCTTTGGTACGCCGTTCACAAGGTCGCGGCCTTTGATCAGCAAGGTCTGCCCAATGCCATCGGCTGGCTGACGAGCGGTGCCGAAATCCTTCTTGATCCGCTCCGCCGTGGCTTCACCGATCAGCAGGTTATGATGTCGTCGAACATAGGACACAATCGCCTCATCCATCTTATCACCACCAGTACGAACGGAGGTTGTGTACGCAAGGCCGCGTAAGGAAAGGATAGCAACTTCAGTCGTGCCACCGCCAATATCGACAACCATTGATCCAATGGGTTCGGTTACGGGCATATCTGCACCAATCGCGGCCGCCATCGGCTCTTCGATCAAGAACACTTCTGATGCGCCCGCGTTCGATGCGGCATCGCGAATCGCACGCCGTTCTACTGAGGTCGATCCCGACGGAACGCAGATAACGATTTCGGGGTAGCTAAACATGCGGCGCTTGCCGTGCACTTTGTGGATGAAGTATTTGATCATCTGCTCGGCAACATCAATGTCTGCAATCACGCCATCGCGTAACGGGCGTATCGCCTCAATACTGTCGGGTGTCTTACCCATCATCAGCTTTGCGTCATCGCCAACGGCCTTTACGCGCTTGATACCATTCAGGGTTTCAATCGCCACGACTGACGGTTCGTTCAAGACGATGCCCTGGCCGCGCACATAGACGACCGTGTTGGCGGTGCCGAGATCAATAGCCATGTCCTGTGATGCGAAACGGAAAAACTTGCCAAATACCATGTAATATTCACCCAATCCGGTTTGGTGAGAGCCCTTTGGAGCGCCCAAATAATCGCGCGGTCCTAGCGGAGTTTGCTGTTTCACGAAACAGATATTTGGCTGGATTGCGAACGATTAAGGAGTCGCCTGAACAGAGCGCTTGGGCTAGGAACCTTCAGATGTCAATAAGAAGGCTCCCCGAAAATCTGGTCAACCGGATTGCCGCCGGTGAAGTGGTGGAAAGACCAGCCAGCGCGTTGAAGGAACTATTGGAAAACGCCATCGATTCGGGTGCGCGTAATATATCTGTGCGCTTGGGTGCGGGCGGCATTGATCTGGTCGAAGTCACCGACGATGGCTGCGGCATGTCGCCATCGGACATGGCATTGGCGCTGGAGCGCCATGCAACGTCGAAATTGCCCGATGAAGATATTGAAATGGTTTCGACTTTGGGTTTCAGGGGGGAGGCTTTACCCTCGATTGCCAGCGTCTCCAAAATGACGCTGGAAAGCAGGCCCGCAGGTGCCGAGGGCTGGACGCGGACGGTGGATCATGGCGTGGTAACGGGTGAAGGGCCAGCCGCCTTACCGCAGGGCACACGCGTGCGTGTTGAAAACCTGTTCGGCAATGTGCCCGCGCGCCGCAAATTCCTGCGCAGTGCGCGCGCCGAATATGCAGCCGCGCTCGACACCATGAAACGGCTTGCGATGGCACGGCCCGACATTGGCTTTGTGGTCGAACATGACGGGCGGCGCGTTTTGGCGGTGCAGCCAACCTCTGCGCGGCCCGAACGCGTTGCTGCGCTGACCAGCGGCGAGCTTATCGACAATAGCGTTGCGTTAGATTTTGAACGCGAGGGCGTCCGCCTTGGCGGTGTAGCCAGCCTGCCGACCTATAATCGCGGCGTCGCCGACCATCAATTTCTGTTCGTCAATGGCCGTCCGGTGAAGGACAGGCTGTTGATCGGCGCAGTGCGCGGCGCTTATGCCGAAATGCTGGCGCGGGACCGGCACGCGGTGGTGGCGTTGTTTCTGGACCTGCCGCCGACTTTAGTCGATGTGAATGTCCACCCCGCCAAGACCGAGGTGCGCTTTCGCGACCCAGCGCTTATTCGCGGAATGATCGTATCGGGCCTGCGCCGTGCGCTGGATCAATCCGGCTTTCGCAGCGTGCAAAGGCCAAGCGCCGATGCACTTGCGGCGTGGCAGCAGGAACCGATGCAAACCGCGCAAGGCGACATATTTGCGCGGCCTGCTGTTTTGGGGGCACCTGCGTATCAGGGCAATTATGGGCAGCGTCCCGCTTATCCATCGACCCATGAAAGCCGCAGCAGCTTTGCCGATATGGGCGCAATCCCCGGCGAAGACCTCGCCCCCTTATGGGGCAGGGCCGCCGAAGCGCATGAACCCGTCCCCGACCGCGCCCGCAATCCGCTCGGCGTTGCACGCGGACAAGTCGCCAACACCTATATCGTGGCCGAGGCAGAAGACGGCCTTGTCATCGTTGACCAACATGCCGCGCATGAACGGCTGGTGCTTGAACGTATGCGTAAGGCGATGGCGGCGGCGGGCGGCTTTGTGCCATCGCAAGCCTTGTTGCTGCCCATAGTCGTGGAATTGGAAGAACCCGCTTGCGACCGGCTTGAGGCGCGGGCAGAGGAGCTTTCGGCATTCGGGCTGGACGTCGAACGCTTTGGACCCGGCGCAATGCTCGTGCGCGCAACGCCCGCCGTGCTGGGCGATGGCGATGCCAAGGGGTTGTTGGAGGATCTCGCCGACGACCTCGCCGCTTATGACGACGCGCTATCGCTCAAGGAACGCATCGACCATGTCGCCGCCACCATGGCCTGCCACGGCTCCGTCCGCGCCGGCCGCGTGCTGTCCGTCACCGAAATGAACGCGCTCTTGCGCGAAATGGAAGTCACCCCGCATAGCGGGCAGTGCAACCATGG
>JAEMTM010000085.1 GCA_016462305.1 Sphingomonadaceae bacterium
GCGACATAGACCGCACCGGCCTCGACAATCGCGTCATGCATGACCGCGTCATGCGCGGCGCGGTCAAGGCCGATATGCGACACCGCAAAGATTGGAATGCCTTCTGTTGCGGCGGTTTTTAGCCCTTCTGCGTCTGGATTGTTGCTGGCGACTAGAACAATTTCATAGGGGCAGCTTGGCAGTTTTGAGGCGTACAACAACGCGGCCATATTGGTGCCCGCGCCGGAGATGAGGACGGCGATTCTGGCTTTCATTTGTGCTCCCCTCCCGCCTGCGGGAGGGGCCGGGGGAGGGCCTCCACATTAAACGCTGCAAGCGAACCTTCGGTGCGCCCCACCCCTAGCCCCTGCCGCAGGCGGGAGGGGAATAAAGGCAGTTTAGCCCCCATAAGTCGCAGTCCAATCGGATTGCGCGCTCCATGTTTCGACAGAACCCGTGACGGTGCAGCCCTTGTCGCCATCTGCAATATGACCGATGTTGAACACCGTCTCACCAGCGGCCTCAAGCGCGCTTGTCACATCCGCTAGTTCCGTCTGTGCCACCACAACAGCCATGCCGACACCACAGTTAAATGTGCGCGCCATTTCTTCTGGCTCAATATTTCCCTGTGCCTGCAAAAACGCCATCAGGCGCGGCTGTGTCCAGGCGTCCGCGTTGACATGCGCATGCAGTCCCGCTGGCAGAATACGCGGGATATTTTCGAGCAAGCCACCGCCGGTGATATGCGCCATCGCGTGGATTTTGCCTGTGCGTACCAGCGGCAACAATGATTTTACATAAATCCGCGTGGGCGCCATCAGCGCGTCGATCAGGATCACATTCTGGTCGAACAGGGCGGGACGATCCAGTTTCCAGCCCTTGTCCGCCGCAAGTCTGCGCACCAAGGAAAAGCCGTTGGAGTGCACGCCCGAAGACGCGAGACCCAATATGGCGTCGCCCGCCACAATTTTGTCGGCGGTCAGGACTTGGTCGCGTTCCACTGCGCCGACGCAAAAACCGGCGAGGTCATAATCACCGTCGGAATACATGCCGGGCATTTCCGCTGTTTCGCCGCCGATCAGCGCGCATCCAGCCAGTTTGCAGCCCTTAGCGATGCTGGCCACGACCGATGTCGCGATAGCATTGTCCAGCTTGCCGGTCGCATAATAATCAAGGAAAAACAGCGGCTCTGCGCCTTGCACGATCAGGTCATTTGCGCACATCGCGACCAAGTCGATGCCGACGCCTTCATGCCGGCCGGACTCTATTGCCAGCTTCAGCTTTGTTCCCACACCGTCATTGGCCGCGACCAATAACGGGTCATGAAACCCTGCTGCTTTCAAATCGAAGAACCCGCCAAATCCGCCAAGGTCGGCGTCGGCACCTGCACGACGCGTTGCTTTGGCCAGTGGCGCAATGGCGCGCACCAGGGCATTGCCAGTTTCGATGGAAACACCCGCCTTGGCATAAGTGTAGGATTCTGAGCTTTGATCTTTTGCGTCCATTTGTCGCCGTTAGCGAGAACAGGCTTGGAATTCCACGTCTATGTCGCCTAAAGGTGCCGAGATGACAAATTTGCGCAAGAATTGGTTCCGCATTGCAGCGATCGGCCTGCCTTTGGCGCTGGTTGGTGGCGGCATCGTCGTTGCGCAGATTGAGGGGCCAAAGCGCGGTATTGCGCCGATTGCGAGCGCCGGCGACTTTGAAGTTACCGGCGTTTCGGTCAATGTGGTTGGCGACAACGCCTTTGAAGCACGAAAAAAGGGGTGGGAGCAGGCGCAGCGCATCGCTTGGGCGGCATTGTGGCGCAAAACCCATAATGAAGCAGGGGCTGCCCTGTCCGATTCGACATTAGACGGCATCACTGCCGCCATTGTGGTGGAACGGGAACAAATTGGCCCACGCCGTTATGTCGCAAAGCTGGGCGTCCTGTTTGATCGCGCACGTGCGGGTCAGTTGCTGGGCGTCAGCGGCGTTGCAAGGCGTTCTGCGCCTTTGATGTTGTTGCCCGTGACCTATTCCGCAGGTGCACCGACGGTGTTTGAACAGCGCACATCATGGCAACGGAGCTGGGCCAAATTTCGTACCGCAGACAGCACGATTGATTATGTCCGTCCAAGCGGGGCAGGCGGCGAGTCGCTTTTGTTGAATGCGGGCCAACCGGAACGCCGCAGCCGCATTTGGTGGCGCACGATCCTTGACCAATTCGGTGCGGCAGACGTTATCATTCCCATTGCGCGGATTGAACGGCAATGGCCCGGTGGTCCAGTCATCGGACGTTTCTCGGCGCGTTATGGCCCGGATAACAAGTTTTTGGGTGCATTCACTCTGCGCACATCGAGTAATGCGGGCATTCCTGCGATGATGGATCAAGCTGTATTGCGGATGGATCAATTATTCCAATCGGCCTTCTTCTCAGGCCGCCTGCGGGCCGATGCGTCGCTGGTCCTTGAACCCGAAGTTGTTGAGGGCGAGGATTTGGAGGGAGAAGTCGAAGGCGCGGCGCCGGGGGATCAAACTGGCGCAACGGCGCAGGAATCCGCCGCGCCATCGCTTGATGACCTCGTCAAATCCATTGTGCCAGAGGGGCAGGCCCCTTCCGCGCCTCAACCCCGGCCATAAGCGCATTTAGCGGGTCGATGCGTCAAATTGCCTTGCCCTTGGATGAGTTGCGCAGTGGCGCGTCGTCCAGCCTCATCATCACGGATTCGAACGCAGCGGCCTTTGCCGGGCTTTCCAGTGCGGCCGCCTGGGCAAAGGGCTGTGCAATTCTTACAGGGCCAGCGCGCTCGGGAAAAACACTGATGGCGCGCTATTTTTCGGGGCGGAATGGCACTGTCATCGACGAAGCCGAGGCGCGTTCTGACGAAACAATTTTCAATGCGTGGAACCGTTCGCAAGAGAGCGGCGTGCCGTTATTGCTGATTTCGCGATGGCAACCTGCGGAATGGAATATTGCATTGCCCGATTTGCAGTCGCGATTAGGCGCGGCAATGTTGCTCGACATTGCGCCACCGGACGACGAGATGATTGAACAATTACTGCAAAAACAGCTCTCCGACCGGGGCGCAGCGATTAGTATCGATGCCGTCAGCTATGTGAAACGGCGGATCGAACGCAGCTATGTTGCCATTGAAAAATTTGCGCGATCCGCAAACGCCATGGCGCTCTCGGAAAATGCGCCCGTAAATTTGACCTTGGTAAAAAAAATTCTCGAAGGCTGATGTATGCGTTCACGGCCTGATAGGTCCTGACCCTAAGCCGGTGTTTCCCGCACCATGTCTTCTTCATGCGTTAGGGTCATCTTCAGCTTGCCATTGACCACGGCAAAGGCCAAGCGTCCTTCGACAAGGTCAAGAGCATCGCGCCCGAATTGGTCAAAACGCCATCCCGTTAACACTTCAAGGTCTTCGCGCTCGCCAGCAGCAAGGCGCTCAAGCTCTTCTGTCCGCACAATCAAGCGCGGGGCCACGTTAATCTCGCGTGACCGAATTTTTAGCAATAGCTTTAGCAGATCAGCGACGAGCGAACCATCTTTACCACCGCCAGGGGACGAACGGGCACGGTCTGGCAAAATGTCACGCGCCATAGGCTGGCTCGCCTCAATCACCCCGATCAGGCGCGCACCAATGTCATTGTCGCGCCATGCGGGCGAGAGGCCGCGCACTTTGGGCAGGTCAGCCTGACTTTTGGGTGGATGCGCGGCGATGTCGGCCAGCGTTTCATCCTTCATGATCCGTCCACGCGGGATATTCTTGCGCTGCGCCTCTTTTTCGCGCCACGCAGCCATGGCTTGAAGCCGACCAAGCACTTCGGGCTTGCGCGATTGCACCTTAATCCGTGCCCACGCGTTTTCGGGGTCATTGCGATAATTGGCGGCGTCGGAAATCCGCTCCATCTCGTCATTCAACCACGCACCGCGACCCGTCGACTTAAGTTTTTCAAGCATCATCGGAAAAATGACGGACAAATGCGTCACATCGGCAATGGCATAATCAATTTGGCGTTTATCAAGAGGACGCCGTGACCAATCGGTGAACCGGGCGCCCTTGTCCAATTGGATACCCATCCACAGGTCGACGAGGTTTGAGTAACCGACTTGCTCACCCTGACCCAGCGCCATGGCGGCGATTTGCGTGTCGAACATGGGGTAGGGGGTTTTGCTGGTCAGGTTGAAGAATATCTCAATATCCTGCCCGCCCGCGTGGAAAACCTTCAACACATCCTCATTTTCGCACAAAAGCTCAAGCATGGGCGTTAGGTCAAGGCCCTCAGCCTTGGGGTCAATTGCCGCAGCCTCATTGGCGTCCGCCAGTTGAACCAAACATAAGTCAGGATAATAAGTACTTTCCCGCATAAATTCGGTGTCGACCGCAATAAAAGGCGATTGTGCAAGGCGTGCGCACAATTCGGCGAGGCGTTTGCTGTCGGTGATAAGAGGATGAATCTGCATTGGGTATCGCCGTAGCACCCATTCACGACTTGACAAAGTGCCGCTGCACTGTTGACAGGCCCGCTTTCCACAGCTTTTTTGAATTGAGTAAACAATGCACGCTTATCGTACGCACAAATGCGCTGAACTCCGCGATTCCCATGTGGGCGAAACCGTCCGCCTGTCGGGCTGGGTCCACCGTAAGCGCGACCATGGCGGTGTGTTGTTCGTCGACCTGCGCGACCATTATGGCATGACGCAGATCGTGGCCGATACCGACAGCCCCGCTTTGCCGATATTGGAGGCGTTGCGCCTCGAAAGCGTCATCACCATTGATGGCGAGGTGAAGGCCCGCAGCGCAAGCACGGTCAATGCCCATCTGCCGACCGGGCAGATTGAAGTCTTCGCCCGCAGCGTGACCGTGCTGAGCAAATCCGAAGAACTGCCCTTGCCCGTCGCTGGTGAGCAAGAATATCCCGAAGAAACGCGGCTGAAATACCGCTTTCTCGATTTGCGCCGCGAAACGCTCCACGCCAATATCGTCAAGCGCACACAGATCATTCGCGAAACGCGCCGCCGGATGGAAGATATTGGCTTCACCGAATATTCAACGCCCATCCTGACGGCATCCAGCCCCGAAGGCGCGCGCGACTTTCTTGTGCCAAGCCGCATCCATACGGGCAAATTCTTTGCACTGCCGCAAGCGCCACAGCAATATAAGCAATTGTTGATGGTCGCCGGTTTCGACCGCTATTTTCAGATTGCCCCCTGTTTCCGCGATGAAGACCCGCGCGCCGACCGTTTGCCGGGCGAATTTTACCAGCTTGACCTGGAAATGAGCTTTGTCACGCAGGAAGAAATCTGGGACACAATGGAACCCGTGATGGCGGGCGTGTTTGAGGCATTTGCCGACGGCAAAAAGGTGACAGCAGCAGGACAGTTCCCGCGCATCCCGCATTCAAAGGCGATGTTGGATTATGGCACTGACAAGCCGGATTTGCGCAATCCGCTGATGATCCACGACGTTACTGACCATTTCAAAACCTCTGGCTTCGGCCTGTTTGAACGCATTGTTGAAGGCGGCGGCGTTGTCCGCGCCATTCCTGCGCCAAAGACTGCGGACAAGAGCCGTAAATTCTTCGACGATATGAACGAATGGGCGCGCAGCGAAGGTCACGCCGGACTTGGTTATGTCACCCGCAAGGGTGGCGAATTTGGCGGCCCAATCGCCAAGAACCATGGCGAAGAGGGGATGCGCGCGCTGTACGAAGCGATTGGACTTGGGCCAGACGATGGTTGCTTCTTCGCCGCTGGCAAGGAAGAGCAAGCGGCAAAGCTGGCTGGTGCGGCCCGCACGCGGACGGGCGAGCAGCTTGACCTGATTGAAAAGGACGCGTTCCGTTTTTGCTGGATCATCGACTTCCCGTTTTACGAATGGAGCGAGGAAGACAAAAAGGTCGACTTTGCCCACAACCCCTTCTCAATGCCACAGGGCGGGCTACAGGCGCTCGAAACGCAGGACCCGCTGACCATCAAGGCGTATCAATATGACATGGTCTGTAACGGCTATGAGCTTGCCTCAGGCTCGATCCGGAACCAGTATCCCGATTTGATGGTCAAGGCGTTTGAACTCACGGGTTTGACGCAGGCGGATGTTGAGGCGCGTTTTGGCGGCATGTATCGCGCTTTCCAATTTGGAGCGCCACCGCATGGCGGCATGGCCGCAGGGGTGGACCGAATGGTCATGCTCTTGTGCGGCGTGCAGAACCTGCGCGAAATCACGCTTTTCCCGATGAACCAGCGGGCGGAGGACCTGTTGATGGGTGCGCCGTCGCCAGCCATGGCTAAACAGTTGCGCGAACTACACATTCGCGTATTGGAACAATCGCCCAAGGCCTGATGTCAGCGACAAAATGTGCAGCATGATATGTCCCTTTTGGGGACAAAGCTGCGCTTTTGCTTGTTTGTCCGCGCAATAGATGCTGGAAAGCGGGCATGTCCATTGACCTTTCCAAGTTTGAAGCTGGCAAAATATATGACGGCGTTTATGACAAAGACCTGAAAAGCCTTCAGGATCGCTTGTCCGAGCTACAAGCACGGCACATCCTGCATGAGGCGCGCACCTTAATCATCTTCGAAGGCTGGGATGCCGCAGGCAAGGGCGGCGCAATTAAGCGCATGACCTCTTCGCTTGACCCGCGTTTTTATCAGGTCTTCCCGATTTCTGCGCCGACCTCAGAAGAAAAGGATAAGCATTTCCTGTGGCGTTTCTGGAACAAATTGCCGGGCAAACGGGAAATCAGCATTTGGGACAGAAGTCACTATGGCCGCGTGCTTGTGGAGCGTGTCGAGGGGTTTTGCACCGAAGCCGAATGGCGGCGCGGTTATGACGAAATCAACGAATTTGAATCGCGCCAAGGCGAGATTGGCACGAAGATTATCAAGATATTCCTGCATGTGACCGCCGAAACACAAGACAAGGTTCTGATCGAACGGCTGGATGACCCTAGCAAAAGGTGGAAAGTCACTGCAGAAGATTTTCGCAATCGCGAAAAGCGGGAGCAATATCTCGACGCGCTAAAGGATATGTTCAAGCGCACGCATACGCATTGGGCACCTTGGACCGTTATCGACGGCAATAATCAAAAGTCGGCGCGCATAGCGGTCCTTTCGCATGTGATCGCAGAATTAGAGAAGAGCGTGCCGCAAGAATTTCCGGAGGCCGATCCAGCAATCGTGGCGTTGGCGCAGCGGACGATTGGCTATTCCCCCAAGGGATAGTCTATACGCAATATTTCCCATTCTTTGGGCCCTGTGGGCAGATTCACGGTTTTGACATCACCCACGCGTGCGCCGCGAAGGGCGCGGGAAAGTGGTGCGTTCCAGCCTATGCGTCCGTTGCTCGCATCGGCTTCGTCATCGCCAAGGATTGTGATCGTGCGCTCCACGTCATCGACGTCCGCGATCGTCACGCAAGCGCCGAAGAATATGCGGCTTCGGTCCTCTTG
This sequence comes from Sphingomonadaceae bacterium, assembly GCA_016462305.1. Lineage (GTDB taxonomy): Bacteria > Pseudomonadota > Alphaproteobacteria > Sphingomonadales > Sphingomonadaceae > Sphingorhabdus_B. Next base: position 7,420 of record JAEMTM010000085.1, read on the forward strand.
CTTGGATGGGTCGAGTATTTGCGCGGCCTTCATCTTTTTGGACAACTGACCCAGTTCCCGATCAATCGCGCGGAGCTTTTGGCGGCCATAGATATAATCGCCATTCTCGCTTCGGTCGCCATTGCCGGCGGCCCAATGGACGATTTCGACGACTGCGGGGCGGTCGATGGCGAATAATTGTTCATAGCGTTCGCG
>JAEMTM010000231.1 GCA_016462305.1 Sphingomonadaceae bacterium
TGGCACATGTATGACACGGTCAAGGGCTCCGATTGGCTCGGCGACCAAGATGCCATCGAATATATGGTGCGTGAGGCACCTGCTGCGGTATACGAACTGGAACATGCGGGCGTACCATTCTCGCGCAACGCAGACGGCACCATCTACCAACGCCCCTTTGGCGGGCATATGCAAAATATGGGCGAAGGCCCGCCGGTGCAACGCACCGCAGCCGCAGCCGACCGCACTGGTCACGCGATGTTGCATGCTTTGTATCAGCAAAGCCTGAAATATGACGCGGACTTCTTCATTGAATATTTCGCGCTCGACCTCATCATGGAAAATGGCGAATGCCGTGGCGTCATCGCGATGTGCATGGAAGATGGCAGCATCCACCGGTTCAAAAGCCACGCCGTCGTGCTGGCAACCGGTGGCTATGGCCGTGCCTATTTCTCCGCAACGTCGGCGCATACTTGCACGGGTGATGGCGGCGGCATGGTCTTGCGCGCTGGTTTGCCATTGCAGGATATGGAATTTGTCCAGTTCCACCCGACGGGTATTTACGGCGCTGGCGTGCTGATTACCGAAGGCGCACGCGGCGAGGGCGGTTATCTGACCAACAGCGAAGGCGAACGCTTCATGGAGCGTTATGCCCCGTCCGCTAAGGATTTGGCATCACGCGACGTGGTCAGCCGTTCAATGGCGCTTGAAATGCGCGAAGGGCGCGGCGTTGGCGAACATAAAGACCATATCTATTTACATCTCGATCATATCGACCCTGCGGTATTGGCGCAGCGTTTGCCCGGCATCACCGAAAGCGGAAAGATTTTCGCGGGCGTTGATCTGGCGCGGCAACCACTGCCCGTGACGCCAACCGTTCACTATAATATGGGCGGTATTCCGTGCAATTATCATGGCCAAGTTGTGACCAAGGTCGGCGACGATCCCGAAGTCATCGTTCCCGGTCTTTATTCCGTCGGTGAGGCAGCCTGTGTTTCCGTCCACGGCGCGAACCGCCTTGGGTCGAACTCGTTGATCGACTTGGTCGTATTTGGTCGCGCAACGGGCTTGCATCTGAAATCGTCGTTGACGCCAGGTGCACCGCATAAGGCATTGCCAGCGGACGCCGCCGACCTTGCGCTGGCACGCGTGGACAAGTTCCGTAACGCGAAAGGCGGATCACCCACCGCCGAGATCCGCTTGCAAATGCAACGGACGATGCAAAAACATGCCGCCGTATTCCGCGACACTGCGTTGTTGGAAGAAGGCGTGGTTGAAATGCAGAAGGTCAATCAGCGTTTGGCCGACGTCCGCGTGACCGACCGTAGCCTGATCTGGAACACCGACCTCATCGAAACGCTTGAGCTTGATAACCTAATGGCACAGGCGGTTTGCACCGTCGAAAGCGCAAACAACCGCAAGGAAAGCCGTGGCGCACATGCCCACGAAGATTTCCCCGAGCGCGACGACGCCAACTGGATGAAGCACACCGCGTCATGGTTTGAAGGCTGGGGCGGCTCCGGCGGTAAGGTCACAATCGACTACCGCCCAGTGCATGATTATACGCTGACCGATGAGGCGGAATATATTAAGCCGAAGCCACGGGTGTATTGAGTTCTAGCGCGCCGGACGATTAATGCCGCTCGTATGATTACGTAAAGATTGCCGAGCGCCTTGAGCTTCGTGGCAATATTTGCCAGTCGTCCGGCACTGCATTTCTAGCGCTTCTATGCCCGCAACCCATTGTTGCTGCGCTTGAGCATCGCCATAGATTTGCGGCGAATACATATTGCGGCTGCCGCCGTCTACACCTTCGCCGAGTTGGGACGAAGAGTGACTAGTGTCTTTAAGCGCACATCCTGAGCATATTACAAGCAAGCCTATTATTGGCAGAAGTTTAGCGATGTGTTCCATTGAAAAGCTAAGCTATATTCGAAACGCTCACCGATCAATCGGGATTTTTGTGACAGTGCACAAATTCACAACCACCGCTCGAAATCGCTTGCCAAGTGCATTACACGCACAATCTCGATCCGGTCATCAAACACCAAATAGAACACGGCATGTCGCCCGCTCCCACAACCGTCACCCTGAACTTGGTTCAGGGTCCATTT
>JAEMTM010000086.1:0-3885 GCA_016462305.1 Sphingomonadaceae bacterium
TCCATGCCTAAATCTGCAAAGCCGACGACTGTGCTGCCCTTGATGGCGCGGGCGACGAGATAGGCGGCGCCGCCAACGGCCATGAGATAGGCGCTCTTATGCTTGGCGATGGCCTGCGTTGCCGCCGGGCCGCGTTCGGCCTTGCCAACGCAAGCGAGGAGGCCTTGCGCAAGCATCATGTCCATGAACTTATCCATGCGGGTCGCGGTGGTCGGCCCTGCTGGTCCGACGATCTCTTCGCCAACTGGGTCAACAGGCCCGACATAATAGATCATCCGCCCTTTGAAGCTGACGGGCAATTCCTCACCCTTGGCCAGCATATCGGCAATGCGCTTATGGGCGGCGTCGCGTCCGGTTAGCATCTTGCCGTTGAGAAGTAAGCGGTCGCCCTGTTTCCAGCCGGCCACAATGTCAGGCGTCAACATATCGAGGTCGACGCGAATCGCCGCAGCGTCGGGTTTCCAATCGACCTTGGGCCAGTCGTCCAACTTTGGCGCCTCCAAATAGGCAGGGCCAGCCCCATCCAGCGTGAAATGGGCGTGGCGTGTGGCGGCGCAATTGGGGATCATGGCAACGGGCTTGCCTGCGGCATGACAGGGCGCATCCATGATCTTCACATCCAATATCGTCGAAAGTCCGCCAAGCCCCTGCGCGCCAATGCCAAGCGCATTGACCTTGTCAAAAATCTCGATGCGCATGGCTTCAATATCGTTCCGCGGCCCGCGTGCCTTCAATGGTCCCATGTCGATGGGCTCCATCAACGCTTGTTTGGCCAACAACACGCAATGTTCCGCCGTGCCGCCAATGCCAATGCCTAACATGCCGGGCGGGCACCAGCCAGCGCCCATTTGTGGAAGCATTTCAACCACCCAATCGACTATATTGTCCGACGGGTTCATCATCTTGAACTTCGACTTATTCTCGCTGCCACCACCCTTGGCGGCAACATCGACGGACACTTTGGAGCCGGGGACGAGGTCAACATGTAGGACGCACGGCGTATTGTCCTTGGTATTGCGCCGCGTGAATGCTGGGTCTGCAAGCACCGACGCGCGCAGCTTGTTTTCAGGGTGCAAATAGGCGCGGCGGACGCCTTCGTCGATCACGTCCTGCAAAGATGTGGAAGTATCGTCCAGTCGGCAATCCATACCCCATTTAACGAAGACGTTAACGATACCCGTATCTTGGCAAATCGGGCGATGCCCCTCTGCGCACATGCGGCTGTTGGTTAGGATCTGCGCAATGGCGTCCTTTGCAGCAGGCGATTGTTCCGCCGCATAGGCGTCGCCCAAGGCCCGGATATAATCCATCGGGTGAAAGTAGCTGATATATTGCAACGCGTCGGCCACGCTTTCGATCAAGTCGGCATTGCGGATGATTACAGTCATGTCGGCCCCTACGCTTTAAGTATGCCATGCCCCTTAACGCGCTGGAGCGCCTATTCAAGCGTCATTTGGTATGGGGCCGGGCGGATATTCGCGGACAAGCGCTGTGTCGCAATCGCGCTTGATGAAAGGGGTTGATGGACGCCGTGAGACGGAACCGATCCCCGCCTTCGCGAGGATGACGAAAAACCAAAGCGTGGAAAGTCACACTAAGGTCTCACCTAAAACAACGCCGCCATAGCTGATGAGATGCCCCGACAGCCCATGGGGCGTTGAATGATTTGGGCACCGAATCTGACACAGCAAATCCTACATTGCAAGCACGGCCAGTATGCCGAATATGTGCCCCCAACCGATACATTCATTTTGGCATTAAAAAATATGCGCGCAGACATTTTACACCTTGCGCGCTGAATTTCGCTTAGCAGGTCCGTGCGTCGCGCGCTGTTAACATGCGCCAAGGTGCGACGAATGGAATCACATTAGCGACGAATGGAGATCGCGATTTTGCATTTACCCTCTTGCGTCTGAAAATGAATAAGGCACAATAGGTAGCGGTTGGCCACAGGGGGCATCACCACTAATTGTGCTTTATGCTTCAGCAGACGAATGTGTCGGCGCGGGCGTTTTTCCCGTCGATAAGCTGGGGACAAGTCAAAATACGCCCCCTGACAAGGTCAAAAAATGCTAACAGGGAATTTCGTGCCCTGAGTCGAACAAGATGGGAACATCGGTTCCCGCCAAGATACAGCTGGTCGCTGGATGTCGGAAAACCGACAACCAGTTTCGGGGCGTCGCAATGAATGGAGCTACAGGTTAAAATGGATTTCAGGGATACAGGCCAAGGGGCGGACGACATGACCGCAGGAATGATGACAGATATGCTTGAAAAAGTAGCTGAAGCGGCAAAGGCGGAGATCGTTGCAGCCAAGACGCCTGGGTCGAGCAAGTCCGTTGACGTGCGTCGTTTCAATGTCGTCACTGATTCCGCACGCGATGCCTTGTTGACCGAATTTGGCAAGGACACGTTGCAGGACCGTTATCTGTTGCCCGATGAAAGCTATCAGGACCTTTTCGCCCGCGTAGCGTCGGCTTATGCCGATGATGAGGCGCATGCGCAGCGTCTTTATGACTATATCTCGCGCCTGTGGTTCATGCCGGCAACGCCCATATTGTCCAATGGCGGCACGGGCCGTGGCCTGCCGATCAGCTGCTATTTGAACAGCGTAGATGACAGCCTTGAAGGCATCGTCAACACCTGGAACGAAAATGTCTGGCTGGCGTCGCGCGGCGGCGGCATTGGCACCTATTGGGGCAATGTCCGTGGCATTGGTGAGCCTGTTGGCCTGAATGGCAAGACCAGCGGCATCATTCCGTTTGTCCGCGTCATGGACAGCCTGACACTTGCGATTTCGCAAGGTTCGCTGCGTCGCGGATCGGCGGCCTGCTATCTGGATGTTAGCCACCCCGAAATCGAAGAGTTCCTCGAAATCCGCAAACCATCGGGCGACTTCAACCGTAAGGCGTTGAACCTGCACCATGGCGTATTGCTGTCCGACGAATTTATGGAAGCCGTCCGCGCTGGCGAAGAATTCCACCTGCGCAGCCCCAAAACAGGTGAAGTCCGCAGCACCGTCGATGCCCGTTCCTTGTTCCAGAAACTAGTCGAAACCCGCCTTGCAACCGGCGAGCCCTATATCATCTTCAGCGACACCGTGAACAACGCAATGCCCAAGCATCACCGCGATCTGGGCCTGAAGGTCTCGACATCGAACCTCTGTTCGGAAATCACTTTGCCAACGGGCCGCGACCATTTGGGCAATGACCGGACGGCCGTATGCTGCCTGTCGTCGCTGAACCTTGAAAAATGGGACGAATGGAACGGCGATAAGGTCTTTATCGAAGACGTGATGCGCATGCTCGACAATGTGCTTCAGGATTTCATTGATCGTGCGCCGCCCGAAATGTCGCGGGCGAAATATTCGGCGAGCCGTGAACGCTCGATCGGCCTTGGCGTCATGGGCTATCACAGCTTCCTGCAGTCCCGCGGCGTTGGCTTTGAAAGCGCACTTGCCAAATCATGGAACATGAAGTTCTTCAAACATGTCCGTGCGCAAGTGGATGAGGCATCGATGATGCTCGCCAACGAACGTGGTGCCTGCCCCGACGCCGAAGAAATGGGCGTGATGGAGCGCTTTTCCTGCAAGATGGCGATTGCGCCAACTGCATCGATTTCAATCATCTGCGGCGGCACCAGCGCGTGTATTGAGCCGATCCCGGCCAATATCTACACGCACAAGACCTTGTCGGGCAGCTTCATCGTCAAGAACCCCTATCTCGAAAAGCTGCTGCAGGAAAAGTCGAAGGATTCGACCAATGTCTGGAACAGCATATTGGAAAAGGGCGGTTCGGTTCAGCATCTCGACTTCCTGACGCTAGAGGAAAAGGATACGTTCAAAACCAGCTTCGAAATCGACCAGCGTTGGTTGATTGAACTGGC
>JAEMTM010000086.1:3985-7571 GCA_016462305.1 Sphingomonadaceae bacterium
AGCTACAAGCCCTTTGAATATCCATGGGCCTATGACTTCTGGAAACGCCAGCAGCAGATCCATTGGTTGCCCGAAGAAGTGCCCTTGGGCGAAGATTGCCGCGATTGGGCGCAGAAATTGTCGGACCATGAACGCAATCTTTTGACGCAGATTTTCCGTTTCTTCACACAAGCCGATATCGAGGTGCAGAATTGCTACCACGAAAATTACGGCCGCGTGTTCAAGCCGACCGAAGTCAAGATGATGCTCACCGCCTTTTCCAACATGGAAACCGTCCATGTCGCGGCCTACAGCCATTTGCTCGACACCATCGGCATGCCCGAGTCCGAATATTCGGCGTTCCTCGAATATGAAGAAATGGCGGCGAAGGTCGATTATATCCACCAATTCGGCGTCGACAGTGACGAAGACATTGCCCGCACTTTGGCCATGTTCGGCGGCTTTACCGAAGGGCTGCAATTATTCGCCTCCTTCGCGATGCTGATGAACTTCCCGCGCTTCAACAAGATGAAGGGCATGGGGCAAATCGTATCCTGGTCGGTCCGCGACGAATCCTTACATTGCGAAGGCATTACCAAGCTGTTCCACGCATTTTGCGCCGAACGTGGCTGCCTCACCAAATCGGTGCGGGAAGACATCATCGATTGCTGTCAGAAGGTCGTCCGTCTGGAAGATAATTTCATCGACCTCGCCTTCGAAATGGGCCCAGTCCCCGGCATGACCGCCAAGGAAATCAAACGCTATATCCGCTACATCGCCGATTGGCGTTTGGGTCAGCTTGGTTTTCAACCCATTTACATGGTCGAAGACCACCCGCTGCCATGGCTCGCGCCATTGTTGAACGGCGTCGAGCACGCCAACTTCTTCGAAACCCGCGCCACCGAATATAGCAAAGCGTCAACACGCGGCGATTGGGGCCAAGTGTGGGATTCGTTCGACCGTCGTAAGAAGAAAGACGTGACCGAAGTCATCATCGCCGAAAATGACGGCATGGACATGTTTGAAGCGGCTGGGGTTGCGGCGGAGTAGAAAGAAGCCGACGTGCCTAATGTCTTCACTTGGAACGGGAATCGCTTCCACTTCTTCGCGAATGAAGGCAATCCGCGTGAGCCTCTGCACGTGCATGTTTCACGTGCGGGGGCGACAGCTAAGTTCTGGCTATATCCGGAGGTCCAACTAGCGTATAATCGAGGTTATGACGCCCGCGAAATCAAGCAGGTCGAGGCAATCGCGCGCAAACGGCGGGATGAGATTGAGGATAAATGGAATGACTTTTTCACCTGAACCAGTCGCAGTCCGCTTTGACGCCGACAATTTCTGGGTTGATCTAGAAGATGGCCGCACCCTCGGCATTCCGCTCGCTTGGTTCCCTAGACTTCTTAACGGTACAGCCGAACTGCGTGAGAAATTTTTCCTAAGCCCCGATGGTATCCATTGGGAAGAACTGGACGAAGACATCTCAATTGCCGGATTACTTGCCGGGCGCGGGGATCAGACATTGGTGCGCCAAGCTGCGGCGTGAGGTGTGTCACGGTCATGTCATCGGTGATAGGGCGTTTTCATTACAATGAGGTAATCGGCATTAGCCCCGTCGCCGAAAATGACGGCATGGACATGTTTGAAGCGGCTGGGGTTGCTGCGGAGTAAGCGGAGCAAATTACTTGATCAAAACGGGAACACAGCGTAAAGAACAGATGTGGAACACTGTCAGCATCCGAATCACCGGAATATATCCGAACCTCACACTTCTTGCCAAGGCGAGATAGTGGTGTTCGACGTTCGCGCAGTAGCAAACTTCGTTCTCGATGTAGCTGATATGCAGCAAATCGAGGTAACGAACATGGCACTAAATAAGATCATATATTTCGTGCATTGCGACTATCTGTTGGAAAAGGATTCCCCCTTAGTAGGTGCTAAAATTGAAGCGTGGCAACACGGTCCCGTTTTTCGGGAAGTATATCACGAATTCAAACAGTGGAACGACTCTGCGATTTTTGGAAGAGCAAACAAAATTAATCTAGAAACAGGGGAGTTAGCCAAAGCCACAGCAGATTTCGACACCGAACTTGCAGGCTATCTCGCTTCTCTAGTTGATAGGTATATCGGTTTCACGGCGTCCCAATTAAGGGCCATATCTCACCGAGACGGTGGCCCTTGGGCCAAAGTTTGGGGCCATGACGGCCAGTCTAATCCTGGAATGAAAATAAGCAATGAATTGATAGTTGAACATTATACTCCCGAGGTTCGCCAATGACCGATTTTAGCCACGCTGTATTCAAAAAACTTGACCGCATTCCGGCAGCGCCAAATTTTGCTCGGTACAATTTCAATGAACTGGCGAAGATGACTAAAGCATATGTGCAGTTTGCAAAGGGAATGCCGACGGTCAGCTACAAAGATGGAATGTTAATAATCAAAGACATAGTACTTGGATTGAGTGACATACCACAGGCTAGAAAAGCGGCTAGACTTCGTCCGCCGTCACCTTCTCGCGAAGCTGTTATTGGCTTCGTTGATGCCTTTTGCTGCTACGCTTTTTCGAGGCAATACCAAGCTACCCCCGCATACAGCGATTTTCAGGCCTCATTTCAAATTGGCCGTGATCTTTGGGTGCCGGTTCGTCCAACTCTTGTTGCTCGTGAAAACGGTCAACTAAAACCAATTTTTGTTTTTGGCTGGAAAAGTGTTCCATTGGACACTTTTCAACGAAGGTTGTTAATGACAATTTTGGACGATGCTATTTTCTCGCTAACTGACTTTCAGAATTCTGATGCTGAGATTGTGTTTCTACCGGAATCGGACGGTTTTAGAACGCCCGAAGTCTGGCATCGTGGCGATTACAAACTTCTATCTGATACCGAGATGAACAATCAGATCGAACTGTTTCTAACCGCGCGAAACGATGCGCGTCCAATCATCGCGGATTGGCTCAATGCTAGAACACCAAATGTTCAACCAACAGACGTCCGCGAGGATGCTCGCCAGATCCCGCTTGGGGTAGATAGTCCAACGGGCCCTAAAACCTAATAGATTGCCGTTTTACATGAACTCAATCGAATTTTGCGTCGGCGCAGGCCAAATTTAGACGGAACTTTAAATGGAAAAATCCCAGCTAGAAGAGACGCACAAGCTACTTGTTGCGATGCATGACAAGTTAAACGCGTGGGAAGAAAAGCTCTCAGAACGAGAAGCGAAATTGATTGACAACGTTACAATGCAGGCGATTTCAATTATTTTATTACGTACCCTGCGGAAAAATGGGAAAATTAAACCGGCTCATTTAAATGAAATTCGTTTCGCTCCCGAAAAGTTCAATAATGACGAATACAACCCAAAACGATTGTTAGAAAATGTATTGCAAGAAACATGGCTTGATCGAGAAGAACGTAAACCAACACCAAAAGAAATTTCGGCTACCCAGTGAGCGTTCAGGAACATGAAAGTATACCAGACGCGCATCCTCTCAACCTTACCTTAACCACCTCCTTTTATTCTCCCTGCATGGCCCGCGACTCATTCCTCAAAACCGCTGCCACCTTGGTCGTCCTGACCTTCTTGGTGGTGTATAGTTTCCCGGCGATCACGC
>JAEMTM010000087.1 GCA_016462305.1 Sphingomonadaceae bacterium
ACGGCGGGCACTCGGTTTTGACGACGCAATTCGCGGGAGGCTCCCTTGCCTGCCCCATTGCGCGTCTCTGCCGACAATGTCAGCTGATCGCTCATGTTGATTCTCCAAAAAAGTTACCTTGCCGCCACGCCTCCAGGGATGACCATGCACGACAATCGCGGGCCTATATGTGGGTTGCATGCGAAAAGCAAGCTTACAGCGGAATCAGGTGAGCGCTTTATAGAGGCTGAATAGGCTGGTTGCGATAAGGACGATGCTGACCGCGAACAGCAATATGCGCGGTTGAATGCGTTTTGCGACCATTGCCCCAAAAGGCGCGGCGAGCAATCCGCCGATCAACAGGCCGCCAGTTACCACGGTAAAGGCTTCCAACCCTATTTTCAGAATGAAGGTGAGCGACACCGCGACGGTCAGAAAGAATTCTGCCGTATTGACCGTGCCGATGGTTTTGCGCGGGTCTGCGCCTTGGATCAGCAGGTTGGACGTGACTACTGGTCCCCAACCACCGCCGCCAGAGGCATCGAGAAAGCCACCTATCAGGCCAAGCGGCATGGTGACCTTGGGATCACGCGGCTTATGTTCATGTGTAAAGTCCCAAGCCTTATACAAAAGGTAGAAGCCGATGAGCGTCAGATAGCCCATGACGAACGGCCGCGCTGCTTCGGTGTGGATGCTGGCCAGCACATAGGCGCCGGTGCAGCCGCCGATGACGCCGGGAATCGCAATGCGGGCAAACAGCTTCCAGTCCACATTTTTGTGCAACACATGGCTGATGCCCGATGCGCCGGTGGTAAACATCTCAACGAAATGGACACCAGCCGATGCGCGGGCAGGGGCGACGCCCATGACACTGACGAGCAAAGTGCTGCAAATCACGCCAAAGGCCATGCCAAGCGCACCATCGACCAATTGCGCCGCAAAGCCAACGGCGATGTAAGGCGCAACCGCCGCCCAATCGATATTGGCAATATATTCAATCATCCAAATCTCGCACTGACAGGGGCAACGAAATATAAGGCATAATGCGAACTTACGCGATTAGCCATAGCCATGCACATTAGTATTTTATTCGCAGCCCCAAAGAAGCGGTTTAGCGCCAGCCGGATTATGGGCGCTTTATTCCGCCGCCTGTAGGTAAATGTCGGCGTCCACGACATCGGTTAGATTGATGCCGTCGAGCAGATTGGCCGTCTTGTCGCGCACCTGAAGCATCAACGCACGGGTGCGGCAATGTTCTTCCTCCACGCAATTTTTGCACGTTTCGTGCGCATAGCGGCTGGCACAGGGAACCAATGCCAATGAACCACGCATGATGCGGATGAGGTCGCCGTAACTGATGTCAATGGGTGAAACGCCCAGCCAGTAACCACCGTCCTTGCCACGTTGCGACGCCACCAAGCCGGAACGCGATAGTTCGGACAATATGACGGTCAGAAATTTAGGCGGAATTTTTTGCGCTTCGGCAATATCGGCAAGCTGCACCGGGCCTTTGCCATAATGGTCGGCAAGATGCTGCATGGCGCGGATGGCGTAGCGGGTTTTTTGAGACAGCATAGTTTTCCTTTGCGCCTCACGGCGCCAATTTTCAACCCGCCAAGTTGACAAGGCGTTAATTAAGACGGAATCTGATTCAGTTTCTTTGGTGCATAAGTCGCAAAGACAGTTGCATTGCCCGATGGGCCGGAATAGCGTGCGGTGATTATAAGGCTCGGGAGCGCGCCGGAACGAGGAAGGGGATTTTTATGAAAACTTCAAAAACGGCGATATTGTTGTTGGCCAGTTGCCTAACCGCGCCAGCCTTTGCGCAAGATGCGTCGCCGCCTGTTGCTGCCGAAACGGCTGAGGATGAAAGTGCCGCGATCATCGTGACCGGATCGCGGATTAAGCAGGACCCGACGAAGAGCGCCTTGCCGTTGCAGGTCATTACAATGGATGACCTCACGCGTGAAGGGATTAACAGCCCGGAACAGCTTATCTCGTTTCTGTCCACCAACGGCAATGGTGCGGACAATCTGGCGTCGAATGCCGACGTGACTTCCGGCGCGCAGCGCGGCACCAACGGTTTGTCGGCGGCCAATTTGCGCAGTCAGGGCCCCGCCGCGACGCTTGTGCTGCTCAATGGACGCCGTGTGGCAGCGCACGGCCTGACGGGCTCTGCCGTCGATGTGAACCAAATTCCTATTGCCGCACTTGAGCGGGTCGAAATCTTGAAGGATGGCGCATCGGCCATTTACGGAACCGATGCAATCGGCGGCGTTATCAACTTCATTACCAAAACCAATTTTCAGGGCCTTGCGCTTAACGCTTTCACGGACATGACCGAAGCGGGCGGTGGCAATATTTACCGTTTATCGGCGACTGGTGGCTATGGCGACTTGGACGAAGATGGCTTCAACATCATGGGTGCAGTCAGCCGCAGCATCAGCCGGTCGCTGAACGGTTCGGAGCGCAGCTTCGTCAATGGCAATCAGCCCAATCGCGGATTGTCGGTCGATACACGCGGAACCCCAATCGCGACCGTATTTCCAACCGCCGCGAATAGCTTGTTCGCGCCAACAGGGTCATTGTTGAGCGGCGTTACCTTGCTTGAGGCTGGCGCGACTGTTCCAGCCACTGGCGGCATCAACATTCTTGACCTTCCCGGCGGTGCAGGTTGCACGTCCATGGACGGCGGTATGGCGTATGACGAACAATTATGGGCCGTCGCTTCTGCACGTTTTGCCTGTGCTTGGGACACTGGCCGCGCCGCCGTTTTGCAACAGCCATTGAACACGCTGACTTATTATGGTCGCGCGACTGTAAAGACGGGCGACCATCAATTTTACGCAGAAATAACAGGGTCTGACGCCGATTCATCCAAGCGTTTTTCCAACAACCAATATTCGGGCAATAACTCGACATTGCCCTTATATTATCCGTTAAATCCGACGACGGCAGGCACGTATAACGATGTTTACAACAAGCTCGTCGCCGTTTTCCCGCAAATCGCTGCTAATTATGGCAAGCCAATTTCCTACCGCTGGCGGTGTTCGGCATGCGGCGTACGTGAATATGAAACCAACACCAAAACATTGCGTTTTGGCCTGGGTGCCGAAGGTCCATTGTGGGATGGCTGGGACTATCGTGCAGGCGGATCTTACGCGCGCAGTGAATCCTCTTCTCTGTTAGGCACTGGCTATCATTATCGTGGCACCTTCGCTTCTGCTGCGGCTGCAACTGCGTCGGGTGTTCCCGGTGCCGTGTCGGGCGGTATTGATCCGCGTGCGCCAACTGCCCCTGGCGCAACGCGTCCCGGTATCGTCGGCCTGTTGAACAGCGGCATTCTCAATCCGTTTTCACTTACACAATCGGCAGCTGCGCTGGCGGGATTGGATGCCATTTCAGCCGAAGGTGTAACGCTCTACGGCGGCAAATATGAAGTTACGCAGTTTGACGGGTCGATTTCCGGGTCGTTGTTCGATCTTCCCGGCGGAACAGTTCAGGTTGCGCTCGGTGTCGACTATCGCCGCGAAACCTATGGCTTCAATGGGTCGCCAGCGGCGGTTACCGGAACGCCGGATATCTTCAACGTGGCATTTGATAACACCAATGCACTGACGCCTCAGAACCGGACGGTGAAGGCGGCTTATGCCGAAGTGTTGGTTCCAGTGTTCGATGCCTTCGAAGTGACAGGCGCCGTGCGTCTTGATGACTATAGCGGCTTTGGCACGACAATTAATCCGAAGGTGTCGGCCAAATTCAGTCCTTTTGACTGGTTGATGTTCCGTGGTTCCTACAATACCGGCTTCCGCGTCCCTGCATTCAACCAGATTTTCAACGGCGTGACCCAGTCGCCCAACCCGGGCAACACTTTGGTTGATCCAACAACTTGTGCGACCGGAACCGTCAGCTTGCTGCCCGGATGCACGGCGATTACGCCCGAGACCCTGTCTGGCGGCAACGTGAACCTTGGACCTGAAACGTCGAAGCAACATAGCATCGGTGTTGTTGTGCAACCATCCAGCCGGTTCAGCGCGTCACTTGATTACTGGTCGATCGCGGTTGATGATACCATCGGCGCTCTGACATTGCGTCAGTTGCTCGACAATATCAGCTTCTTCCCCGATCGCGTGACCCGCACCAACAATATCATCACCTTGATCGACTTGCGCGCCGACAATATCGGTTCGCGCCGGACCGAAGGTCTTGAGGTGGCGTTGCGCGGCGGGTTTGATGCCTTTGGCGGTGTCCTCAATGCCGGCTTGGATGGAACCTATCTGCTGAAAAAGCGTGAGAAGTTTCTTCCATCTGCACCGTTTGGACCAAGCTTGATTGGCCGGTTCTCCTTTGCGGGTGATTTGGGTCTGAAGTGGAAGCACAGCGCATTTGTGAGCTTCACCAAGGATGATTTCACGTTCAACTTCTCGCAAATCTATCGGGACGGCTATGCGAACCAAGCGCTGCCTGGCATCGCCAGTGGATCAGTTGTCCGTCCGGATTTCAACCCGAAGGTGAAGGCGTATATGACCTACAACACATCGGTAAGTGTGGATGTGTTGGATCAACTCCGTTTGACCGCCGGTGTGCGTAACCTGTTCGACACAGATCCGCCATTTGCGATTACCTATGACAGCAACACCGGTGCGGGTTCAAGCTGGGAACCACGCGTGGCTGACCCACGTGGGCGGTCGTTCACGTTGTCGGTGGAAGCGAAGTTCTAAGCTAAGGGATCGCCGGGTATGGATAGGAATGCAACTCGGCGTCAGATTATGGCGGGGCTGGCGGTTATGCTGTCGGCCCCGCCGCTTTTGGCTGCTTCGCCTGAGGCAAAAGGCGCACGCAAGCCTTCGCGCTTGCGTATCGGCGATACGGTCGGCCTGATTGAGCCAGCGTCCGCCAGCGATGAACCATTTCAGATTCAGTTGGTCGAAGAAGCGATTGTCGCGATGGGCCTAAAGCCCAAACGTGCCGCCCATTTGCTGGACCGCTATGGCTATCTGGCTGGCCAAGACAAGGACCGTGCATCGGACATCAACGCAATGTTCGCCGACAAGGATGTGAAGGCCATTTTTGCCGTGCGTGGCGGGTGGGGCAGCGCGCGGCTTTTGCCGTTTCTGGACTGGAACATCATTCGCGCCAATCCCAAATTATTGACGGGTTTCAGCGACATCACGGCCTTGCATATGGCGATTGCGGCAAAGGGCGGATTTGTGACCTTGCATGGCCCGAACGCGGGCAGCGCATGGGGCAAGGCGTCTTGGGACATTTATCGCGAAATCGCGTTTGAGGCAGGGACGCCGTTGTTTACCAACCCTGTTGGCGACGAAGACCGGATGGCGCAACGCCGATGGCGCACGCGGGTGTTGGGCACGGGCAAGGGTAAGGCGCAAGGCAAGTTGCTTGGCGGAAACCTGACGGTGCTGACCGCGCTTGTCGGCACGCCCTATCTGCCCAGTTTCGACGGCGCTATCCTGTTCCTCGAAGATGTGGATGAGGCGGAGTATCGCATTGACCGCATGTTGACGCAATTGGGGCAAGCGGGCGTATTGAACAACCTGAAGGGCGTCGTGTTTGGGCAGTGCACAGACTGCGTGAACAAGGGGAACAGCTATGGCGCATTTACGTTGAATGACGTGCTGACGCAGCATCTGGGCGGCTTGGGCATCCCGGCCTATCAAGGCGCCTTTTTCGGGCATATCACCGACCAGTTTACGTTGCCCGTGGGCGGCATGGCGGAAATCGATGCCGACGCCGGAACGTTGCGTTTGTTGGAGCCTGTTGTCGTTTAATTCACGACCTGGTTCATCACCAATGCAAAGACATTATTGGCCATGTGCAGGATGATGTTGGTGCGTAATGATCCGGTGCGGTGATACAGATAGCCAAAGGCAATGCTGAGCGACATGAGGGCGGGGATCGCATATAGTTGCAAATGCACCAATGCGAATAGCAATGACGACAAAAGAATCGCGCCCCAAACGGGCACATATTTCGCCAGCGCATTTTGTAACAACCCGCGAAACAGCAGTTCCTCCACGATAGGCGCGGCAATCGTCATGGCAAAGAACATGACCGCCATGTTTAGCGGCGTCGGCGGTATGCCAGCCAGCATTTTCGCCATATTGTCTTGCATCCCGACGCCTGGAATAACGTAGGTTGCGTATACAAAATTGAACGCCATGGCGGCGATGACCAATGATATGGCAAGCCCTGTTGCCTTGTGCAGCGGCATCCTGCCAAAATCATAAAGGCCCAATGCCTCCATCCGCCCGTCTTTGCGCAGATAGAGCCACAGCAGCATCAGTTGAACCACGGCGGATGCCATTAATCCAGAGATGATCGACATCGGCGCTGGCGTGGCCAAGTCGGCTTGCGTTGCGGCGATGATGATGGCTGTGCACACCCCTTGCAGGGCGAAATAGGATAGGGTGAAACCAATGCTGAGTAGCAGGCCGGGATAAAAGGATCGCGCGGATATTACGGTAGGGGCAGGTTCGCCAAGTTGCATGTCTTCCCAATCTATCCTGCGCAAAAGTGAAGGCCGGGCGTTCGTGGCCCGACCTTCCCCTGTTTACACATTATAGGTCCTGACCCTAGCTTAATAGGCCACCCGTGTTGCGGTCAGGCCATAGTCCGGAAGCATTGCCTGAACGCTTTTTGAGCCAGCCAGATGCCCTGCGCCAACGGCGATGAACGTCACGCCCGGCTTTTTCATTTGCGCGGAAATCCATTTCGCCCAATTGGCATTCCGATTGGTCAGGAGGGCGTCGTACAAAATCGGGCTGGTCATCCCTTCGTTCATAAGTTGGGCAAGGCTTTCGGTATCCGCCGATCCCCACATATTGACCATTTTTTCCATCATGCTGTTGGTATCATCAATCATCTTTGCCGCTTCGACCAAGAAAGTGATTTGCTCGGCCTCTGGCAGGGTATCAAAAATGCCAAGCTGAAACTCCGCAGTTTCAAGTCCAATAATGGGCTTTTTACTGACCTTCGCCGCCGCCGTCAGTTGTGTTTCAACACCGCTATTGGGTTCATAGCCGGCTTTCTGGATGGCCATCAAGGACAAGGTGATTCCCGCCGCCCATGGCTCAAACGGGTCGAAAGCGGGCGCTGGAATGCCAAGCTTGCCCATGGCTGCGTCATACACCGCACGGTCCGCGTCATTCATTTTGGAACGCAGGGTCTTGCCCTGCTGGTCCATCGCCAGCTTACCAAACAAGGCTTGAACTTCGGCGGCGGGCGGCTCGACCAGTTCCAACACCAATTGGTCCGAACTGTCAAAAGCCGTCTTTACGCCATCGTCAAACCAGCCAAGACCTGGCTTTAAGACATGGATGCTCCCGAACAGGTAAATGGTGGTGTCTTCGTCCTTGATCACCCACAAAGCGGGATCGACGTCCTTGACCGCAGGGGCCGCCTTGACGGGGTCAAGCGCGGTGGCCGATGCGGGTGCCTCCATCGGCGCGCTTTGCGCCGCAACGGGCGTTGCCCATGCCAATACGCATGTCGCAGTGGCGGCGAATAATGACTTCAAACGCATACGCATTTCATTCTCCTTTAACGAAAGAT
>JAEMTM010000232.1 GCA_016462305.1 Sphingomonadaceae bacterium
TCAATATGGCCCGGTGGTAAACCACTGGGCCATTTTTTTGGGGACTTGGTCGAACAGGGCTTTTCTTTCCGTGCAAAATCTTGTTGGAGTCGGGTTCAGCGTAGCGGAGAAAAAATAATGCGTCGGGGCGTCACAAATCTAATAGCACTCATCCTCGTCACTGCCGTCGCCGCTTGTGCACCGCCGCCCGTAAAGGTCGCGCCCCCCGCGATTCAACTTCCGCCACCACCGCCACCGCCATCGCTCCCTGCAATGCCCTTGCCACCGGGCGGCGCTGCTTTGTCGATGACCATACCGCCTGTGGGCTTGGATGGCATTCGCGTGACCCCAAATCGCGGTCTTAGCCGGGACGAGCAGATATGGCATTTCCGTGCCGCATTAAACGTTGCGGCGCTCAACTGTCAGGGCCCAGTGTGGGGACAAATCGCGACCGAGTATAACAAGTTCATTGTCATCCATAAGGTGCTGCTGTCGAAAACCAGTAAGTCGGTTGATCGCGAATATGTGAAGCGTTATCCAAAGCAGAATGGCATGCGCATCCGCGATACGCGCATGACGGATTTGTACAATTATTTCGCACTGCCGCCCGTGCGCGGGCAATATTGCGATATGGCGCTGCGCAAGCTGCAAGAGGCTAATCAGGTGCCGAAAGCGGCTTTGCCCGAATATGCCATGGGCAGCCTCGCCGATATCGACAATGTGTTTGTCAATTTCTACGAAGCCTATGTAAAATATGAACGGGATCTGGCGGATTGGAAAATGAAATATGCGCCAAAGCGTGCTTATGACCCTGCCCTCAACATCATGGCCCCGCCGGTGACAACGCCATCGCAACCGCGATAGGTTTAACTGGCAGACATTTTTTACGCCATGCTGATATAATCGCGCATGGCGGCGGCTTCGGTTTCGATTTTTTCGATGCGGTGTTTGACCAAATCGCCGATTGAGACAAAGCCCACAAGTGCATCATCCTTGATGACCGGCAAATGGCGGATACGCCGTTTCGACATCAGCGATAGGGCGGACAATATTGCGGTGTCGGGTGTAACGGTAATGGCAGGCGCGGTCATCGTATCGGCAACCGTCTTGGTCAGAAACTCTGCGCCATGCTGGGCAATGCCATAGACAATGTCGCGTTCGGAAAATATGCCGACGACGGACGAACCATCGACCACGGGCAATGCGCCAATACGGTTTTTGGCCAATCGGGTAACAACCTCACCCACGCTTTCATGCGGCGATGCCGCCAAAACGTCGCGATGGTGATTGGCCAATATTGCAGAAATCGTCATCGACTCTCTCCCTAATGTCCTTGCCCCTGATGGAACTTATAGCATAAGGCGGGCTTATCAAGCTATGACTCGTCCCTCCCGCCTCGATGATCCCGAATATGCGCACTTCGCGTGGCAGCGATACTGGCGTCTCATGCGGTGGATGTTTGGCCTCACATTGCTTGTGACCGCCATCCTATTGGGGACATTCTGGTGGCAGAACGGGATGGTTTCCATCCATTTCTTCATCGCGACCACAGGCGCAATTGTTGGCGCAATCATGCTGACGGCGGCGTTGATGGGCTTGGTTTTCTTGTCCAGCGGGTCGGGCCATGATGAGGCCATTGATGATCCATTTGAAGATGAAGCCGACCGGTGACAAAGAATATTCGAAACTTGCCGCAACGAAACGACCCAGTATTACGCGTCATTCCCGGGCCAGCGGATATTAATGCCAATGGCCACATCTTTGGTGGCTGGGTGCTTGGTATGATGGATCAGGCCGGCGGCATATTGGCTGGGCGTATCGCACAGGGTGCCTGTGCCACGGTCGCTATCGAAAAAATGGAATTCATCGCGCCGATATTGTTGCGCGACATTATCTCGGTCTACGCCACGCTTGAACATCGCGGGCGGACATCAATGGGTATCCGCATTGAGGTGATCGCCACCCGCGCGCGTGGCCAACAAGAGGTGAAGGTGACGGAAGGATTATTTACCTTCGTCGCGTTAGACGAAAACCACAAACCAAGGCCCCTGCCGCAGGGTTGAAGGCGCAGGAAACTAATCCAGCGCCAGTTTT
>JAEMTM010000233.1 GCA_016462305.1 Sphingomonadaceae bacterium
ATTACGCCGCCAACCTATCCAGCAGCATTAGGCGCTTTGCACGATATTGGCCCATTCGGCTTCGTCAATGACCTGAATGCCAAGCGCATTTGCCTGTTTCAGTTTCGACCCAGCGCCGGGGCCGGCCACAACGAGATCGGTTTTGGCGCTGACGGAGCCAGCGGCTTTTGCTCCCAGCGCCTCGGCCTGTGCTTTGGCTTCATCGCGGCTCATCGTCTCCAGTTTTCCGGTGAAGACAATCGTTTTGCCCGTCCACGCGCTGTCGCGGATGTTGGAAACATAAACGGGTGGACTGACTTCGTGCAAAAGGTCGTTCCAAACGGAGAGATTATGGGGTTCGTGGAAGAAGTCACCCAATGCCTCGGCCACCGCGCCGCCGACACCGTCTATCGCCGTGACATCCGCAATCGCGGATTCATCCGCCTGTGCCAGCCTGAGGCCGACCTTGCCGATTTCTTCAACTGATCCGAACGCCTTGAACAAATCACGCGCTGTGACCGTTCCGATGTGGCGGATTCCCAAACCGAAAAGCAGTTTCGCGCCGTCGGGCGCACGCTTTGCCTCAATCGCTGCCAACAGGTTATCCACAGACTTATCCTGCCAGCCATCACGCGACAATATGTCAGCGCGGCGGTTCCGAAGCCGGAATATATCCGCAGGGCTTTCCAGCCAGCCCAGATCAAAAAATTCCTGAATAGTTTTCTCGCCCAGCCCTTCAATATCGAGCGCACCGCGACTGACAAAATGGATGAGCCGTTGCACCCGCTGCGCCGGGCAAATCAGCCCCGCCGTGCAGCGCACATCGACTTCGCCCTCTTCGGCCACCGCTTCGGAACCACATTCCGGGCAGTGCGCGGGAAAATGATAGGGCGCGTGATCACTTTCGCGGGTCAGGTTTTCAACGATCTGGGGAATGACATCCCCTGCCCTTTGCACGACCACACGGTCGCCGGGACGCACGCCCAAACGCGCAATTTCGTCGCGGTTATGCAGCGTCACATTGGACACCACGACACCACCGACGGTCACGGGCGTCAGGCGGCCAACCGGCGTCAGCTTGCCCGTTCGGCCAACCTGTATATCGATATGTTCCAGCGTCGTTTCTGCGCGCTCCGCCGGGAATTTATGCGCAATGGCCCAGCGCGGCGATTTGGCGACAAAGCCAAGCCGCTCCTGCCATTCCAAACGGTCAACCTTGTAGACGACGCCATCAATATCATAAGGCAAATCGGCGCGGCGGCGTTCGATGTCGGCATAATGCGCGAGCGCGTCTTCGGGTTGGCCGAAGCGGCGCAGCAAGGGCGATATTGGCACGCCCCAATCGGCAATCGCCGCCATCACCTGGCTTTGCGTATCGGCGGGCAAGGCGCTCACCTCACCCCAGCCATGCGCCAGAAAGCGCAAGGGGCGCGACGCCGTAACCTTTGCATCCTTTTGCCGCAAAGACCCCGCCGCCGCATTGCGCGGGTTGGCGAACAGTTTGCCATCCTTGGCCTTTTGCGCTTCGTTGATCGCGGCAAAGTCAGATTTCGCCATATAGACTTCGCCGCGTATTTCGAAGACTTCTGGGACGTCACCCGACAAATGCTGCGGGATGTCCGCGATATAGGCGACATTGGCGGTGACGTCCTCCCCCACGCTGCCATCACCGCGGGTGGCGGCTTGTTTGAGCGCCCGATGTTCATAACGCAGCGACAGCGAAAGCCCGTCAATCTTGTCCTCCGCCGTCAACGCGACCTCTGCGTCTGCGGACAAGTTCAAGAACCGCCGCACCCGCGCCACAAAGTCATGCACATCCTGCGCCGCAAATGCGTTGTCGAGGCTCATCATGCGTTTGGCGTGGGTAATTTTTTTGAGGCCAGAACCCTCGACCGCCGCCCCCACTTGCGTGTTCGGACTATCGGCGCGGATCAGGTGCGGGAATGCGGCTTCTAGTGCATTGTTCCGGCGCACCAATGCGTCATATTCCGCGTCGCTTATCTCCGGCGCATCTTGCGTGTGATAGCGTTTGTTATGATAGGCAATTTGCTTCGCCAAGCGCATCAGCTCATTGGCTGCATCGGCCTCAG
>JAEMTM010000234.1 GCA_016462305.1 Sphingomonadaceae bacterium
CCATAAGCCGTATGCAGCACGCGCACCGCAAGTTCAGTTTCATCCTCGTCAATCAGCACGCTGACCTTGATTTCGGACGTAGAAATCGCCTGAATGTTGATTTTGCGATCCGCAAGGCTGCTGAACATCGTTGCGGCAACGCCGGCATGGCTTTTCATACCCACGCCCACTACCGACACTTTGGCAACCTTGGTGTCCGGAATAAGTCGGTTATAGCCAATGGCATCGCGGCGGTTTTCCAATATGTCGGTGCAGCGCACAAGGTCGGCTTGCGGACAGGTGAAGGTCACATCGGTCTCGCCCTTATCACGGCCAACATTTTGAATGATCATATCGACGTTGATGTTGGCATCGGCCAAGGGCGTGAAAATATTGGCGACCGCGCCGGGACGGTCGGGGACGCGGGTGAGCGTGATTTTCGCTTCATTTTTGTCATGCGCGATGCCGGTGATCAGTTGGCGTTCCACTTGGCTATTCTCCAATTCTGCGTCGGTCACGATCATCGTGCCGGGGATGCTGTCGGCGTCGGGTGCACTGTCGTCAACGAAGGAGGACAGCACTTGAATCCGCACGCCTTCCTTCATCGCAAGGCCGACGGAGCGGGTTTGCAATACTTTTGAGCCAACCGAGGCCAGCTCAAGCATTTCTTCATAGGTGACGGCCTTTAGCTTACGTGCGCGCGCAACGATGCGCGGGTCGGTGGTGTAGACGCCGTCCACATCGGTATAAATATCGCAGCGGTCGGCCTTGACCGCGGCGGCCACGGCGACCGCAGATGTGTCCGATCCGCCACGGCCCAAGGTGGTGACGCGGTTGTCGTCCGTCAGCCCCTGAAACCCCGGAATGACCGCGATATTCCCGGCCTGCATCGACGCCAGCAAATCGCCGGTATCAATCGACCCAATCCGCGCCTTGGCATGGGCATCATCGGTATGGATCGGCATTTGCCATCCCAACCAACTGCGCGCTTCGCAACCAAGCGCTTGCAACGTGATCGCCAACAGGCCAGCGGTAATCTGCTCGCCTGCCGCCACAACCACATCATATTCGGCAGGATCATAGAGCGCATTGGCCTCGCGACAGAAATTGACGAGGCGATCGGTGTCGCCCGCCATGGCGGAAACGACGACGGCCACTTCGTCGCCGCGTTCGGCCTGCCGCTTGACCAATTGGGCAACACGGCGGATGCGTTCGGTGCCGGCCATCGACGTGCCGCCAAATTTCATTACTATGCGCGCCATGAAAACCTTCAATAATTGCTATATTACAATCGCCGGTCCTGATAGGGATAGGATATGACAAACGCAAGCATACCAACGACAATTAACGCTGCGGAAGCCGCACATTTTGGCGCTCTCGCCGCTAAATGGTGGGACCCAAAGGGCAGCTCTGCGATGCTGCATAGACTAAACCCTGTGCGATTGCGCTTCATCCGGTCTGCGATAGACGCACATTTTGGTGGCGACGCGAAGGCGCGATATCCATTGGCGGATAAAACCGTGCTGGATGTTGGGTGCGGCGCCGGTTTGCTCTGCGAACCGCTCGCGCGGCTTGGCGGGAACGTCACCGGTGTTGATGCCGCGCCTGAAAATATTGCGGCGGCAAAGGCGCATGCGGCTTTGTCTGGTCTTACGATCCACTATTGCGCGGGCGAAATCGCGGCGCAAGGCCTTGGCCAGTTTGATGTTGTGACCTGCATGGAGGTTATTGAACATGTTATGGACCCGGCGGCATTCATCAACGAATTGGCCCGCCACCTAAGGCCGGACGGGCTATTGCTGCTCTCGACGCCCAACCGCACAGCAGCGTCGCGCCTATTTCTGGTGGAGGCCGCCGAACGCCTCGGCCAAGTCCCGCGCGGCACGCATGATTGGGACAAGTTCCTGACGCCCGAAGACGTGACCGCTTTGCTTGCCGATGCGGGGCTGAAGGTGGTTGACATGCAAGGCATCGCCTTTTCGCCCAACTCGGGCCTGCATTTGAGTGACAATATGGCGTTGAATTATATTTTGCGTGCCCGGTTGCAGGGTGGATAACTCCCTACGTCGTCATCCTG
>JAEMTM010000088.1 GCA_016462305.1 Sphingomonadaceae bacterium
ACTAATCGCCCCGGCAGAGTTAGCCTCCTCAATGGCCAACTCCACCGGGGCGCATCATTTCAAGCAAAGTCAGGGACCGCATATGACCCGCCGCCGCAAAATATACGAAGGCAAGGCCAAGATTCTTTATGAAGGTCCTGAACCCGGCACGTTAATCCAATATTTCAAGGATGACGCCACCGCCTTCAATGCCCAGAAAAAGGGCACAATTTCCGGCAAAGGCGTCATCAACAACCGCGTGTCGGAACATGTCTTTACGCGGCTGAGCCATATCGGCATCCCGACGCACTTCATTCGTCGCCTCAATATGCGCGAACAGTTGATCCGTCAGGTTGAGATCGTCCCCATAGAGGTCATCGTGCGCAACGTGGCCGCCGGTTCCTTGTCCAAACGCCTTGGTATCGAAGAAGGCACGCCGCTTCCGCATACCTTGCTCGAATATTGTTACAAGGACGACAGCCTTGGCGACCCATTGGTCGCAGAGGAGCATATCGCCTGCTTTGGTTGGGCGACGCAGGAGGAAATGCAGGACATTTCGTCCATGGCGATCCGCATCAATGACTTCATGTGCGGTATGTTTGCCGCCATCGGCATCCGGCTTGTGGACTTCAAACTTGAATTTGGGCGCTTGTTCGATGGCGATTTTTCGCGAATCATCCTTGCCGACGAAATCAGCCCCGATGGTTGCCGCTTGTGGGACATTGAAACCGGCGAGAAGCTGGACAAGGATCGGTTCCGCCGTGACCTTGGCGGCGAGGCAGAAGCCTATCAAGAAGTCGCCCGCCGCCTTGGCTTGATGCCGGATGAAAGCGAAGGGGCGGTGCTCGATATGGTCAGCCACCGATTGCGCAAAGGAAAGTGAATCAATAATTTACTCAAGAATATATTGCACTGTCCAAGTTTTTGCGGAAGAACATAGCGTATGAGAATCGCGCTTAACCTTCTATCTGCAGTTGCAATCTTTTTTGCTGGAGCGACATCCTCGCTTGCCGCGCCAGCAGAGCGGACTCAGCCGTGGAACGCCGAGACATCCGACCTCGAACCGGACGCCAGCATCATTTACGGGCGGCTACCCAATGGTCTGCGCTACGCCATTCGTCCGAATCAGCGTCCGCAGAACCAGGTGCTGGTACGCATGACCATCGACTTCGGCTCCGCGGCGGAGGCGGAGGACGAGCAGGGTCTTGCCCATTTCATCGAACATATGGCCTTTAACGGCAGTACCAATGTGCCTGAGGGCGAAATGGTCAAAATGCTTGAACGGCTTGGCCTGTCCTTTGGTGCCGATACCAACGCCTCGACTGGCTATACGCGAACGGAGTATAAATTAGACTTGCCAAAGTCGGACCCGCGTCTGATTGAACGTGCGCTGTTTTTGATGCGTGAGACGGCGCGCGAAATATCGTTCAACCCGGCAGCTATTGACCGCGAGCGCGGGATTATTTTGGCGGAAAAAAGCGCGCGCGAAAATTTTGGTTTTCAAAGCGGACGTGCGGCGAACAACCTGTTTTACCCGGGCACTTTTTACGCCACGCGTTACCCCATCGGCACCACCGATGTCATTCAATCGGCACCTGCGGAGCGGATGCGCGCGCTGTATCGCAAATATTATCGCCCGGACCGCATCAAAATCATTGTCGTTGGTCCGGTAGACCCGGTTGCCATTGAACGCGAATTGGTGGCGAAATTCGCCGACTGGCGCGTGGACGCGCCGCCATTAGGTGCAATTGACCAATGCAGCCTGAATACTGCCCGCGGTTTATCCGCGCAAAGTTTCGTGCATCCCGAAATTACCGAAGGCATTAGCATTCAGCAGTTTTTGCAGGATAAATTCCGGCCTGACACCTTAAATCGCGGGATGATTGAGCTCAAAATGGACATCGCAAGCGCGATCATATCACGCCGCATGACGCGCCGATCCCGCGAAGAAGACATGCCGTTTTTAGGTGGAGGTGTGAATTTCAACTTCGGTCTGTGCGACCAATATGCAACCATCAGCTATGGCGTCGCGGGTAAGGACGGCAGTTGGCGCTCATTGCTCGCCTTTACCGAGCAAACTGTTCGCCAAGCCGTGGAATATGGGTTTGAAGAATCCGAGATTGCCGAACAGATAAAGCGTCTGGACGCACAATATGAAAATGCCGCCAAAGATGAAGGTACCGAATCGAGTGAAGCAATTGCAAGCGCCTTGGTCAGTCTGGATGACGACGTGTACAACTCGGACAAATATCGCCAGTTGTTGTGGCGACAGATACGCCCGTTTATAACACAGGCGGCGATCACTTCCGAATTTGCATTTTGGTTCCGCCAAATGGATCGACCGCAGATTTTCCTGACAACAAAGCAGAGCGCGGCTATTCCCGAGAATGAAATAGTGGCCGCTTATGCCGTCAGTCGGGGCACGCCAATCGCTGCACCGATGGCGCGGGCGGCGTCGAATTTTGCTTACACAGACTTCGGCCCCGGCGGAGCTGTCATTGCCGACAAGACCATTGCAGACTTGGGCATTCGTACCATCCGCTTTGCCAATGGCGTATTGCTGAACCTCAAAAAAACCGATTTTGAAGACAATCGAGTCCGCTATTCGCTGCGCATTGATGGTGGCCAGCTGCATTTTGGCAAGGAAAATGGCGTCTTGACCACATTTATGTCGGCAACTTATGTGTCCGGCGGCCTTGAATCGCATGATATTGAAGATTTGCGATCCATCTTGGCAGGAACAACTGTGTCCCCCGCATTCGGCGTTGCCGATAGATATTTTGGCGCAGCCGGTGCCGTCGCACCCGCCGATTTGGAACGCCAGTTGCAAGTCATGGCAGCTTTTGCCACCCATCCGGGCTATTCGGAAAATGCGCTTCGCCTGTTTCGCCGTCCGCTGCCCGAATTATATGCGCGATTGGACGCTGTTCCGGGGTCTGCGCTTGGGGTCGCCATGTCGAACATCATGACCGATGATGATCCGCGTTTTGCGCTTCCGCCTCTCAAGGTCCTACAGGGTGCAGATTTTGCGATGCTAAAGACGGTGTTGGGCGACGCATTAAAACAAAATCGTTTAGAAATCGCATTGGTCGGCGACTTGGATGAAGAAGCGGCCATCGCGGCTGTTGCCCGCAGTTTTGGAGCGCTCCCGACGCGCGCCGGTGACGGGAAGGATTATAGCGCGCAACTTCAACCGGGCTGGAGCGCAAAGCGTGGGAATTTTGATATTCCCCATAATGGTGAGGCGAACCAGTTGGCGTGGAGCCGCGTGTGGACGACCACGGGTGATAATGACCAGAAAATGACGCAGTCCATGAATCTTCTGGCCCGCGTTGCGACGCTGCGTCTGACCGATGAATTGCGCGAGAAATTGGGCGCAACTTATGGCGTGTCCGCGCAGTCCGACATGTCCAACCTATATCCGCAGCGGGGCACATTTTCCGTATCTACCGCTGGCGACCCCAAAGATATTGCGACGATAGAATCGACCGTCGACCAAGTCATATCGGCGTTGGTAAAGTCACCGGTTGATCCCGACGTGTTCGAACGGGCCCGCAAACCCGTGCTTGAAAGCTACGCCGATTGGAAAAAGCAAAACAACACTTGGCTGGACATCGTGGCAGAGGCGCAGACAAACCCAGATAGGCTCAACCGTTTCCGAGAGAGTGAAGCCAATTTTGCGTCGATAACCACGCAGGACCTGTGGGCATTGGCCAAGCAATATTTGAGCAAAACTGCCGAGTTCACATTCCGCGCACTACCAGATGAAATGGTCAATGCGGGCGCAAAATCCGCCGAATGATATTTCAAACTATTTCGTGTGGATACTGGTGGTTCACCTTTTCAAAAAAGCGCGGCCATGGCATCAATAATCGCCGCAGAGTCGAGCCGATATTCGCTGTATAAGTCAGGCAAATCCCCCGTCTGACCGAAACGATCCGTGCCCAGCGGGCTGACACGCAGACCATGCACACCGCCCAGCCAGGACAGAGCGCCGGGGGAACCGTCAATCACCGTCACAATGCCAGCGCCGGGTGCCAATATGGATAACAAATCCTCCACATGACATGTTTGCGGGTTCCGGTCTGTCCAGCGCGCAGCCTTGCTCGCGGACCATTCACGATGCAGCACATCGGGCGAGGTCACGTTCAAAACGCCTAAACCGGGAATATCATCCAGCATTTGTGCATAAGCTGCCAACACCTCAGGCGCGATGGCCCCTGTAAATGCGATAGCCGCCTCTGCGCCTGCCGTGGGTGGCCGCAGCCAATATCCACCTTTGAGAGCATCCGCCTCCCAATCCGTATTGGCCCGTTCGACTTGCGCGACCTGACGCGTACTCAACCGCAGATAGACAGAGCTTCCCTCCGGCTTTTGCAGATATTCAAACGCCCACCGCATGAATAAAGCAACTTCATCGGCATAAGCAGGTTCAAAATAGGCAAGGCCCGGCTGCCCCATGCCAATCAACGGCGTGTTAATAGACTGATGCGCGCCGCCCTCCGGCCCTAAAGTCAAGCCGGACGGCGTTCCGACCAGCAGAAAACGCGCATCGGAATAGCAACCATAATTCAGCGCATCGAGACCACGGGCGATGAATGGATCATACACCGTACCAACCGGAATAAGGCGCGTACCGAAATGCGGCGCAGCCAGCCCAAGCGACGTCAGCAGCAAGAAAAAATTATTCTCCGCAATCCCCAGTTCAATATGCTGACCCGCCGCATGTGCGGCCCATTTCTGGGCGGACGGAATTTTGGCCTCACGGAATATATCGGCGACGTCGGACCGTCGAAACAGCCCGCGTTGGTTCACAAAACCGCCGAGATTGGTTGTCTGCGTCACATCCGGCGCAGTGGTCACGATCCGGTCTGCCAGCTCTTCGGATGATTTGGCAAGATCGAGAAGTATGTTGCCAAATGCCGCCTGCGTTGATTGCACATCGCCCGACGGAACTGCGAAGCGGGCGGGGACATGTATCTGCGGCGATACTGGCTCTTCCGGCTTGGCGGCAAGAACGCTGTCCCCGATGAAATTTTTGAGCCGTGCCGCCATATTGCCGCCAAGACCCGCAAATGGTTCCCACTCTTGGCCTGCCTCAATGCCCATGGATATACGAAGCTGATCAATCTGACCGGGGTTCATCATCCCCGAATGATTGTCCTTATGCCCCGCCAGCGGTAGGCCATAACCCTTGACCGTATAGGCAATGAACAAGGTGGGCCGTTCATCATCGGCACTGTCAAAGGCATCCATCAATGATTCGATGCAATGCCCACCCAGATTGGTCATCAATGCGGCCAGACCGTCGTCTTCAAAACTATCGAGCAGTTTCTTCACATGCGGTTTGCCGCCAATATCGGCCGTCAGGCGCGCCCGCCAAGCCGCACCGCCCTGATATGTGAGAACGGCGAATTCCGCATTGGGGCAATTTTCGATCCAGTCCTCCAGCGATCTCCCGCCGGGCCGGGCGAAAGCTGCACGTTGCAGC
Source organism: Sphingomonadaceae bacterium (assembly GCA_016462305.1). Classification (GTDB taxonomy): domain Bacteria; phylum Pseudomonadota; class Alphaproteobacteria; order Sphingomonadales; family Sphingomonadaceae; genus Sphingorhabdus_B. The sequence continues at coordinate 5,471 of JAEMTM010000088.1, forward strand.
TTGCCATGCTTTAAGGTGATAACCCGCCATCCCATGGTTTCGAAAATATCGTCAAAGCGCCGAAACATCCGGTCTGCCGTCGTGCTGTCGAGCGATTGCCGGTTATAGTCGACCACCCACCAGCAGTTCCGGATGTCGTGCTTATACCCTTCAATTAGGCATTCGTAGATATTGCCTTCATCCAGCTCAGCATCGCCCATCAACGAAATCATCCGGCCTGCATTGCGCTCGTCTATCGATCCATGCGCAATCAAATAGTCCTGAACCAGACTTGAAAAGGCGGTAATCGCAACACCCAAACCTACAGAACCCGTGGAGAAATCCACCGGAATTTTATCCTTTGTCCGGGACGGATAGCTTTGTGCGCCGCCCAGGGCGCGAAACTGTTGCAATTGTTCCAGCGACTGATTGCCCAATAGATAATGGATCGCTTGCAGCAAAGGCCCCGCATGTGGTTTGACGGAAACCTTGTCATTCGGGCGCAGCGCATGAAAATAAAGCGCCGCCATAATCGCCGTCATCGACGCACAGCTTGCCTGATGCCCGCCGACCTTCAACCCGTCCCGCTTTGGCCGGATATGGTTGGCATTGTGCACAATCCAAGAGGCCAGCCAACGCAACCGCACGTCGAGCGTTTCGATTGCTGCTATTTTCTCTTCACGCCTGTCGGCGACAATGTTGGCCATGGCTGTTTTCCGCTTGAATCAAAGCAGGACTGTAGCCACCAGTTCCCAGCATGTCCTTGCGTATCATACCGGTTGATGCCATATTCTTTGATAGATTATGCTGAAATTTATTGAATGTGATATATAATATGCCAAAAAATAACCTAGATACAATTGACCGCAAGATCATCGATTGTCTTCAATCAGATGGCCGAATGTCCAATCAGGAACTGTCCGAACGGGTCGGCTTATCGCCCAGCCCCTGTCTGCGCCGGGTACGCCAGTTGGAATCCGACGGCACTATTACGCATTATGTCGCTTTAGTTGACCCTGATAAGGTCGGCCTCTCCGTCACGGCATTTGTCCGCGTGCGCCTTGATCAACAGGGTGATCGTCATTTGGAAGATTTTGAGACGGCCGTCGCCAGCTTTCCCGAGGTCATGGAATGTTATCTGATGACGGGTGAGGCAGATTATCAATTGCGCATATTGGTCGCATCCTTAACGCAATTTGAGGATTTTCTGCGCCATCGGCTGACCCGGGTGAAGGGTGTTGCCAATGTTACCACCAGTTTTGCGCTTCGGCCTGTCATCTACAAGACATCAGTTCCCACTTTGGAATGCCGCATATGATCGCGCAGCGGCTGGCAAATGAGGCCCAACTAAAATTTTCCGGACACAACAATCTTTTCAATCGAAAATGACGGTAATAGGGTCGCATAAGGGCTAAAGCCCCGTTCCTGGAGTGACGTGATGAAACTGGAAAATGACCCCCTCGCTGCATTTTGGATGCCGTTTACGGCGAACCGGGCGTTCAAGACGACGCCGCGGCAGCTCAAATCTGCAAAGGACATGCATTATACCAGCGATGATGGACGGCAGGTTCTTGATGGCACAGCGGGGCTTTGGGCGGTCAATGCAGGTCACTGCCGCGCACTCATTGTCGAAGCGATCCAGAAATGCGCCGCAGAGCTTGATTACGCTCCACCATTCCAATTGGGCCATCCGCTGGCGTTTGAACTGGCCTCGCGCCTCGCAACGCTGATGCCTGAAGGGCTGGATCGGATATTCTTTACCAACTCGGGTTCTGAATCGGTTGATACTGCGCTCAAAATTGCGCTCGCTTACCAACGCGCGATTGGCCAAGGCACGCGCACCCGGCTGATCGGACGAGAGCGCGGCTATAATGGCGTTGGCTTTGGTGGTATTTCGGTTGGCGGCATCGTCAACAACCGGCGGCAATTTGGCA
>JAEMTM010000089.1:0-3728 GCA_016462305.1 Sphingomonadaceae bacterium
GGCTTTCCCGTCGCCAAACCCTTTGGCCTGTGCACCGACGACAGTGTCGCGGGGTCGATGTTCTACATCATGGATATGGTCGAAGGGCGCACCATCTGGGATGGCGCCATGCCGGGGTCAAACCCGCCTGAACGTCGCGCCACTTATGAGGCGATGATCGACACCTTGGCAGCGTTGCACAATGTGGATGTTGAAGGCGCCGGCCTTTGCGACTTTGGCAAACCGGGCAATTATTTCGGGCGGCAGGTCGAACGTTGGACGAAGCAATATCGGCTCGCCGAAACCGACAATATGCCCGAAATGGAACGGCTGATTGATTGGCTGCCAAAGACGCTGCCCGCGCAGACGCGCACCAGCGTCGTCCATGGCGACTATCGCATCGACAATATGATCTTCGATGCCAAGGGCCCCAAGGTTGTCGCGGTGTTGGATTGGGAATTGTCGACATTGGGCGACCCGCTGGCGGATTTCACGTATGTCGCAATGGCATGGGTGACGCAGAATGAAGGCCGGTCGGGCGTGATGGATTTGGACCGCGCGGGCTTAGGCATTCCGGAACTCGACGCGATGGTAGAGCGTTATTGCGCCGCCACGAACCGCGACGGCGTGCCGGACATGAACTGGTATTTTGCCTATAATTTCTTCCGGCTCGCCGGGATTGTTCAAGGTATCAAAAAGCGCGTCATCGACGGCACCGCAAGTTCGTCACATGCGCAAGCCATGGCCGAACGCGTGTTCCCGCTGGCCGAGTCCGCTTGGAAATTTGCGGAAAAGGCCGGGGCGTAGAATAATCAATCCTCCCCGCCCGCGGGGAGGTGGCAGACCGCAGGGCTGACGGAGGGGGTTCTCCGCTGGCATGATGTTAGAGTGGAGAGCCCCCTCCACCATCCTAAGGATGGTCCCCCTCCCCGCAAGCGGGGAGGAACTTGGAGAGAAAGAAATGTCTTTATTCGATATGACCGGCAAGGTCGCCATTATCACAGGATCGTCGCGCGGCATCGGCCAGGCAATCGCCGAAGAAATGGCGGAACATGGCGCAAAGGTTGTGATCTCCAGCCGCAATATCGAAGATTGCGAAGCGGTCGCCGCTGGCATCAATGCCAAGCATACAGGCACGGCAATTGCGGTGGCATCAAGCCTGTCGTCCAAGGAAAGCCTACAAAACCTAGTTGATGAAGCGCACAAGGCATTTGGCAAGGTCGATGTCTTGGTCTGCAATGCGGCGTCGAACCCGCATTATGGCCCGATGGCGACCATCACCGACGAACAACTGCGCAAGACGCTCGATCACAACATCGTCTCGCAACATTGGCTGATCCAGATGGTCGTGCCCGAAATGATCGAACGTAAATCGGGCTCCATCGTTATCGTCTCGTCCATTGGCGGCCTACGCGGGTCGCCGATCTTGGGCGCTTATGCGATTACCAAGGCGGCGGATATTCAGATGACCAAGAATCTCGCGCGCGAATATGGCCCGCATAATGTGCGTATCAATTCGATCGCGCCGGGACTGGTGAAGACCGATTTTGCCAAGGCACTGTGGGAGAATCCTGAAAATCTGAAAGCCTCCACCTCAGGCGCGGCATTGGGCCGTATTGGGGAGCCGCGTGAGATTGCAGGGGCAGCGGTCTATCTGGCATCCGATGCGTCCACATTCATGACGGGGCAGACAATCGTCGTTGATGGGGGCGTAGTCGTATGACCCTTCGGCAGGCTCAGGGAGCATTAGAGGGCAAAGTCGCCATTATCACAGGCGCAGGCTCGGGCATTGGCCGCGCATCCGCCATCCGCTTTGCAGCCGAGGGTGCGAAGGTCGTTTTGGGCGACATGGCCGCGTCGGTGCATGACACCGCCGCGATGATCGGTGACGCGGCGACCGCCGTCCAAATGGACGCAGGCGACGAAAGTGATGTCGCGGCTTTGGTCGCCAAGGCCATCGAACTGCACGGCCATCTTGATGTCGCCTTTGCCAACGCGGGCATCTCCGGCGGGATGGAGGGGATTTTCGATAACACTGTCGAGAATTTCACCAGCGTCCTGCGTGTCAACCTCATCGGCCCGTGGCTGATGGTTAAACATGCGGGCAAGGTCATGGCTGATGCAGGCAAGGGCGGTTCGATCATCCTGACCGCAAGCGTTGCTGGCATGCGTTCGGGTGCAGGCGGGCCGCCTTATTCGGCGTCAAAGGCTGGCGTCATCAATCTGGCGCAGGTCAGTGCGCAGCAATTGTCGGGCACCAATGTCCGCTGCAACGCGATTTGCCCCGGCCTTACCGAAACCGGCATGACCAAGCCGACATTTGATTATGCCCGTGAAAAGGGCGTGACTGAAAAAATCGGTCGCCTGAACCCCCTGCGCCGAGGTGCGCAGCCGGAGGAACTGGCCAATGTCGCGTTGTTCCTCGCCAGCGACCAGGCCTCTTATGTCAACGGCCAAGCCATCGCTGTTGACGGCGGGCTATCGAGCTCGCACCCCGTAACGCGCCAATTAACAGGACAAACCGCAGTATGAGCGCCGAAGATTTAGGTTTCGTTCCCGACCGCCTCGCGCGGATTCCCGCATATATTCAGGCCAATTATCTCGACAATGGCAAATTGCCCTTTGCGTCGGTGCTGGTTGGCCGTGGCGACCATATCGCGCTGCAATGGAGCTCCGGCGTTGCCGAAGATGCTATTTTCCGGATCGCATCAATGACCAAGCCGATCACCTCGGTCGCGTTCATGCAGCTGGTAGAACAGGGCAAAATCGCGCTGACGGATCCGGTCGCCAAATATATCCCCGAATTTGCCAAATTGGGCGTGTTTGTGGGCGGCGGCGGCAATGTGCCATTTATGACGCGCGCACCATCCACGCAAATGCGGGTGGTTGATCTCCTGCGGCATACAGCCGGATTCACCTATAGCTTTCAGGAACAAGGCAATGTCGACGCGGCCTATCGCAAGACCGAACTGGAAAGCTGGACCAAAAATACATCGCAAAGCATGATTGACACGCTCGCGCAAATCCCGTTGGAATTCGACCCCGGCACGCAGTGGATTTATTCGGTTGCCACCGACATAGTTGGCATATTGGTCGAACGGATCAGCGGGCTGTCATTGCCTGAATATTTCCAAACGCATATTTTTGCGCCCTTGGGCATGACCGATACATTCTTCCAAGTGCCCGCCGAAAAGGCAGCGCGTATCCCCGAAGGCTTTGGCTTTGACCCCGAAGCCAAAATGAAGCTGATCGACAAAGCAGGGGCCGAAAGCCTGTGGGCCAAGGGCTGGTCATTCAATTCCGGCGGCGGCGGCCTAGCGTCGAGCGTTGCGGACTATCATCGGTTCTGCCGGATGCTGCTGAACGGCGGGGCGCTTGACGGCGCACAAATACTCAGCCCCAAGACGATAGAATTGATGACCGCCAATCATATCCCCGGCGGTCAAGACCTGACGCAAATGTCGAAATCTTTGTTCAGTGAGGCCGAAATGGCCGGCATTGGCTTTGGCCTTGGCTTTGCCACGACCATCGACAGTGCCGCGACACTTGTGCCTTGTTCCAACGGCGATTTTTATTGGGGCGGCATGTATTCGACCGCGTTTTTCGTCGATCCGGTTGAGGACATCATCATGATTTTCATGACGCAATTGCTGCCATCGACCACCTACCCCGTGCGCCGCGAGATCAAGACGATGATTTATTCCGCGCTGGCGGCGTAGGCGAACCCCTACCTCTCGTCATCCTGAACT
>JAEMTM010000089.1:3828-7320 GCA_016462305.1 Sphingomonadaceae bacterium
GATTTATTCCGCGCTGGCGGCGTAGGCGAACCCCTACCTCTCGTCATCCTGAACTTGTTTCAGGGTAGCGGGTATAAGTGAAGAGACTTTTTTTACCCTCGTCATCCTGAACTTGTTTCAGGATAACAGGCGGCGGTTCGTTATCCTGAAACAAGTTCAGGATGACGATGCATTGGGTTTGCAAAAGCAGTTTTGGCACGGCCTCAAACCGCAGCAACCTCCACTTGGCCTACTGGCTCCGGCTTTGCCCTTGCCGCGATCAGGCTTCCGGCGACGATCAAGCCCGTGCCCAAAAGCACCGGCCATGTCACCGGCTCGGCAAAGAACAGCCAGCCGAAAAACGCCGCCCAGACAAAGGCGGTATATTCGACCGGAATCAAAATCTGTGCCTCCGCACGGGCATAGGCCCAGCTCAGCAGTAACAACGAGATAATCGCCAGCGCCGCGGCACCGCCGATCATGGGCGCATCGGACATGCTGATCGGCTGCAAAAACCATGGCGCGACAAGGCCAAGCGTTGCCGCGACAAACAGATTCTGGAAAAAGGCGATTTCAATCGGCCCCGCGACCTGCGCCTGCCGCCGGGCGAGGATCAGATTATACGCAAACACCACTGCCGAAAACAACACCGCCGCAGCGCCCCAGAGATGGCCGCTGGTATAGTGTCCGCTCAACCGGCCAGCCATGATGATCACCACCCCGCCAAGCCCCGCCAGCGACGCCCAGATGGCGGAACGGCCTATCGTCTCCCCCAGCATAACGGCGGCGAGATAGAGCGCGATGACCGGCGCGATGAAGCTAAGCCCAATGGCCTCCGCCAGCGGCAATTGCGTCAGCGACCAGAAAAAACTGACCGCCATCACCGACACGATGATGCTGCGCCACAAATGCATTTTCAGGATATGCGCAGGCGGCCATTTCTGCCGCGTTCCGACAAACAATAGCCCCATGAAAAACGCACCAAAGCAATTGCGCCACATGACGGCATTATAGGCACCCAGCGAAAGCGCCAGATCCTTCATCGCCGCGTCCATCAACGAAAATGTGGCGATGCCCGCCGCCGCTACCATGAACGGGATGAACGGACGCGGATGCAGTTCAGCCATGTTTACAGGCCATGTATGGCAAGGGTTTGGAGCGCCGCACCATCGACGCGGTAGACGGTCCATTCGTCCATGGGCATGGCCCCCAGGCTCTTGTAGAAATCAATCGCTGGCGTGTTCCAGTCGAGCACTGACCATTCAAGCCGCGCACAATCCCGTTCGACCGCCAGCGCGGCAAGCCTGCCCAGCAACGCCTTACCCAGCCCCGACCCGCGCGCATCGGGACGAACAAACAAATCCTCCAGATAGATTCCGGGCCGTCCTTCGAAGGTCGAAAAATTGTGGAAGAACAAAGCAAAGCCCTGCGCCACATTGTCAATCTCGCCAATTAAAACCTCAGCATAAGGGCGCGGTCCAAACAGCTTTTGCGCCATCACCGCTTCGTCAAAGCGCACGGAATGCGCCAGCTTTTCATATTCCGCAAGGTCGCGGATAAATTGCCCGATGAGCGAAATGTCGGCGGCGGTGGCGGGACGAGTGGATAGGGTCATATGGCGCACTTAACGTCCGTGCACGAAAAGTCATTGCCTTTGAACAGAAGCGGCGCATCCAAGGATTTTGCCAACCCATAAGCCATGCAATCGCCAAAGTTCAGTCGCGCGGGATGGTTGCGGCCCCGACCAAAGCGCAAGAATGCCGCAACGGCAAACGAAACTTGCTGGGCGTCAAATGGAACGATCGATATTTCGGTCTGAGCAATCAAAGCTTCGGCCATAAGCCCGCCTTCATCTCCAAATTTGCCGATTGCCACCATCGAAAATTCGAGAGCATTGGGCGCTGCGATGAGCAATTCCTTCGCATCGGCAATGGCTGTCGCAAACTGAGTATGGTCACTTTCGCGAAGCAAGATCGCAACTAGGGCCGAACTATCGACTACGATCAATTAGGCAGTCCGTTTTCATCATAACCCAGTATTTCATCCGCCGAACGGTCATCGAGCATTGGAAGCCTGGCCACATTTTCCTGAATCTTCCGGACCGCTTCCATAATCGCGGCCGGGTCTTTCTTCAGCGGCGGCGTAATCGCCAATTCGTTGCGGACAGCAAGATCGACTGCGGACGTTACACCCACGCCCTTGCGGCGGGCAAGCTCGCGCACCAATTGTTCGGTTACGTCATTTTTTATGCTGAGGCCCATGATATCCCCTTTCTAGAATTTTATACAATATTTCTAGAAAACACTCAAGCCGCTTTCCCGTGCAACGTGTCCATGCTCACGCTGGTGCCCGCGTCAATCTCTGCGGCTTTGGCTTCGACCAGACGCACGATGTGGCTGATCATGTCGTCATCCTCGACATGATGGTCGGTGACGCCCGACAGATAGACCATATGCTTGCCATTGCCGCCGCCCGTGATGCCGATGTCGGTCTCGCGCGCTTCGCCGGGGCCGTTGACGACGCAGCCGAGGACCGAGAGCGACATGGGTGTCTTGATATGGCCAAGCGCATCCTCCAGCTTTTGCACCGTGCGGATGACGTCAAAGCCTTGGCGCGCGCAGCTTGGGCAGCTTACGACGCGCACGCCGCGTGTGCGCAGGCCAAGCGCCTTCAGAATTTCATAACCAACGCGCACTTCTTCTTCGGGTTCGGCAGACAGGCTGACGCGGATCGTATCGCCAATGCCTGCCCATAACAAATTGCCCATGCCGATGGATGATTTGACCGTGCCGCCAATCAACCCGCCCGCCTCGGTTATGCCCAAATGCAAGGGGCAGTCGACGGCGTCGGCAAGGCCCATATAGGCGGCAACCGCCAGAAAAACGTCCGATGCCTTCACCGCGACTTTGAATGCGTGGAAATCATGGTCCTGCAGCAGCTTGATATGGTCAAGCGCGCTTTCAATCAGCGCCTCCGGGCAAGGCTCGCCATATTTTTCGAGCAAGTCTTTTTCCAAGCTGCCTGCGTTCACGCCGATCCGGATCGCGCAGCCATTGGCTTTGGCGGCGTTGACGACTTCCTTCACGCGTTCGGACGAACCGATATTGCCGGGGTTGATCCGCAAGCATGCCGCGCCCGCGTCCGCCGCCTCCAGCGCGCGTTTATAATGAAAATGAATGTCGGCGACGATGGGCACATTGGCCGCACGGACAATCTGTTTCAGCGCCGCCGTGCTCTCCACATCGGGGCAGGATACGCGAATGATATCGACGCCCGCATCCTCACACCGGCGGATCTGGTCAATCGTGGCCGCAGCATCGCTGGTCAGCGTATTGGTCATGGTTTGCACCGAGATTGGGGCATTGCCGCCAACAGGGACATTGCCGACCATGATCTGGCGGGACGGACGGCGCGCAATGTCGCGCCAAGGACGAATAGAAGACATGGACGTGATATAGGCGGCTTGGCATTTTCCCGCAATCATCATCCTGAACTTGTTACAACATGCTGTGC
>JAEMTM010000235.1 GCA_016462305.1 Sphingomonadaceae bacterium
CGATATGGACAGCGACAGCGGCAACCCCTATCGGCGGACCATGCCAGAATCCAAAACACATAGCGAACCGTCCGACTCCATCCTGATCATCGATTTCGGGAGCCAAGTCACGCAACTTATTGCGCGCCGCGTGCGTGAGGCGGGGGTCTATTCCGAAATCGCTCCGTTCAACAATGCCGAGGCGGCGTTTGCGCGGATGCAGCCAAAGGGCATCATCTTGTCGGGCGGCCCAGCCTCCACCACGCACGCCGATTCCCCGCGCGCGCCGCAAATTATGTTCGACAGCGGCTTACCCATCCTTGGCATTTGCTATGGCCAGCAAACGATGATGATGCAGTTGGGCGGCCATGTCAGCGAAGGCGAAGGCGGCGAATTTGGCCGTGCCTTTATTGCGGTGGAAAAACCTTGCGCGCTTTTCGATGGCCTTTGGCAGACGGGCGACAAGCATCAGGTGTGGATGAGCCATGGCGACAAGGTCACCAGCCTTGCCCCGGGCTTTGAAGTTGTCGCCACCAGCGATGGCGCGCCTTATGCCTTCATCGCCGACGAAGCGCGGCAATATTATGGCATCCAGTTTCACCCCGAAGTTGTGCATACCCCCGATGGCGCAAAGCTGATCTCCAGCTTCGTCCACACAGTCTGCGGCCTATCGGGCGATTGGACGATGGCCGAATTTCGAGCGACAAAGATCGCCGAAATCCGCGCGCAGGTCGGCGCGGGCCGCGTCATTTGCGGGCTTTCGGGCGGCGTGGACAGCTCGGTCGCCGCGATCCTGATTCACGAAGCCATTGGCGATCAATTGACCTGCGTGTTTGTCGACCATGGCCTGCTGCGCATGAATGAACGCGCACAGGTCGAAACCCTGTTCCGCGACCATTATAACATCCCGCTTGTTGTCGTCGATGCCGAGGAACGGTTCATGGCCGGCTTGGCGGGCGTCACCGACCCGGAGGCCAAGCGCAAGTTCATCGGCGCGGAATTCATCAACGTGTTCGACGAAGAGGCCAAGAAAGTTGGCGGCGCGGATTTCCTGGCCCAAGGCACGCTTTACCCCGATGTGATCGAAAGCGTCAGCTTCACCGGCGGGCCATCGGTCACGATCAAAAGCCACCATAATGTCGGCGGCCTGCCCGCGCGGATGAATATGCAATTGGTCGAACCGTTGCGCGAATTGTTCAAGGATGAGGTCCGCCTCTTGGGCCGTGAATTGGGCCTTAACGACCAATTTGTGGGTCGTCACCCCTTCCCCGGCCCCGGCCTTGCGATCCGCATCCCGGGCGAAGTGACCAAGGAACGTTGCGACGTGCTGCGCAAGGCGGACGCGGTCTATCTCGAAGAGATCCGCAATGCCGGATTATATGACGCGATTTGGCAGGCGTTCGCCGTCCTCCTGCCCGTCCGCACCGTGGGCGTGATGGGCGATGGCCGCACCTATGACAATGTCTGCGCCTTGCGCGCGGTGACCTCCACCGACGGCATGACGGCGGACATTTATCCCTTCGAAAGCGCCTTCCTCAGCCGTGTGTCCACGCGCATCATCAACGAGGTGAAGGGCATTAACCGCGTGGTCTATGACTATACGTCGAAACCGCCGGGGACGATTGAGTGGGAGTGACAAGACGCCCCGTCGGGCGCAGCAGCGACCTTGACCAACCCGCTTGGTCAAGCTAGACTTGCCGCCATTATGACCATTCACGTCAACATTGGCGAAGCCAAAACACGTTTTTCCGAACTGTGCGCCGCTGCGCTGCGCGGGGAAGAGGTGATTGTGCAAAATGCCGGCGTGCCGAAACTGAAACTTGTCCCGCTTCAATTGGCCATGGACGTCGACCGGGCGGAGCGCCGCAAGCGCGTCGATGCCATTTTGGCGCGGGTCGACGCCATGCCAATCAACAGGGATATGGCCGATCCGCTGTTATGGGATGAAAACGGCCTGCCCATATGATCGCAGTCGATTCGTCGGCATTGATCGCGATCATGTTGAACGAGGCGGAGCGCGCTTCGTTTTTGGATATCCTTGATAA
>JAEMTM010000090.1:0-2627 GCA_016462305.1 Sphingomonadaceae bacterium
CGCGTCGCGGCCATAGCCGGTGAGGATGTGCAGCATGTCATGGGTATCGCGCAAGCGGTCGCCATAGCGTTCAACCACATCGCCGAACATGGGATATGTCGTCTGGAACTGGGCATATTCGGCCTCAAGACCCGCAGCGGTGAGGCCTTCGCGTTCCATGAACTCGACATAAAAGCGGCCAACGGTGCCCGCAGGAAGCTTCTTGATGCTGTCATGATCATCGAGCATGTCAATCAGGCGCTCATTGCTTTCAAGCAACGCCCTGCCCTTTGGTGTTTGCCAGAATTTCTGCGCCATCTTGCCAAACTTGCTACCGCTTAAGGCCGCAATGATATGAAAGACCTGCTCTGTGTCTTCTTTGTTGGCAATCAGCTTGCGAAAATGATGCCACGCCTTCAGCGGCCGGATTTTAGCGGGCGGGCGGTCAGGGTGCGAAAAATAAAGTTCAGTCATGTCGAATCCTAAACAATGATTATGCAATAGTTAAATGCTACCTACATGAGTGTCAATAACAAATATTAAACGCACTGGACGCGTATGCAAAAGCACTGTATTAATGTTATAATACAGGGGGGTGAAGCATGCAGAGCACCGAACAACGGCATATCAGCTTGGACGCGATGCGCGGCTTTGCGGTGATGGGCATATTGGCGATGAACATCATTGGCTTTGCCATGCCCGAATGGGCCTATGTCGCGCCTGCGGCCTATGGCACCGGCACGTTGGCTGACCAAATTGCATGGGCATTTTCCTTCATTTTCATTGATGGCAAAATGCGTGGACTATTCTCGCTTTTGTTCGGCGCGAGCATGATGCTGATCATCGACCGCGCCACGGCAAAGGGGGAAAGCGCCGCGCAGGTTCATTACCGCCGCATGGCGTGGCTCGCGATGTTTGGCCTCGCGCATTATTTCTTCATCTGGGCCGGCGATATCCTGTTTCTCTATGCGATTATCGGGATGATCGCCTTTCGTTTCCGTAATTGGTCGCCAGCGCGGTTAATCAAGGTCGCTTTAATCATTTTCGCGGTTGGGCTGGCGATCTGGGGCATACAATTTGGCGGGCTTCAGGTCTTTCAATATTTCGCAACCCAGCCAGACGCCAGCGCCGACACGGCCCGCCAGTTTCGCGAGATGATGGCTAGTACCGACCTTGCTTTTGACATTGCGCCTGACCTCGCCCTGCACAGGGGCAGCTATGCCGCGATTGTGATGGATAAAATCGACGAATGGAGCACGCCACTTATCTTGGTGGTTCAGTCCATTGGTGAGACCTTGCCGCTGATGATGATTGGCATGGCGATGCAAAAAAGCGGTTTCCTAACAGGTGATTGGGGTGCGGCCGATTACCGGCGCTGGGCCATGCGGATGCTGCCAGTCGGGTTGTTGCTCACGCTGGTCTTGGCGGTTTGGATGGTCGCTGTTGACTTTGACCGGATCGCTGTGCTGGCGGTTTTTTACTTCTGGGGCGGGGTTCCGCGCATGATGCTGACGATTGGCTATGCGGCGCTGTTGATCATGCGCATTGACCGTTATCGCAACCACCTGATGCTCGCGCGGGTCGCTGCGGCTGGCCGCGCCGCGTTCAGCAACTATCTCGGCACGAGCATTGTCATGACGACGATTTTTTATGGCTATGGCTTTGGCCTATTTGGGTATGTCGGCCGTGCCGGATTGTGGCTGTTTGTGCTGGGGGCGTGGGCGGTGATGCTGCTGTGGTCAAAGCCATGGCTGATCAAATTTCATTACGGGCCGCTGGAATGGCTGTGGCGCAGCTTGGCGCGCGGAAAAGTGCAACGCATGCGCCGTTAATGCTATTGCAATCAGTTCGCATTAACTGTATGGCGAGTCCATAGGAGTTGATCCATGGTCGTTTGCATCTGTAATGCCATCAAGGAAAAAGACCTGCGCGCTGCGGTACGTTGTGCCTCGGAACGTCCAAATGACGTGTATGCGCGCCTGGGGCGTAAGCCAAAATGCGGCCAGTGCCTGTTGTTCGCGCGAAACATTATCAGCACCACAACTGCAACCGCTTAGCAATAGCGCGTTGAAAAAAATAGCTTTACTGTCGTTTTTCCGTCTTCACGGCCATCCATTAACGCGCTAATATCTTTGCAAATAACGTAAAGGAATTGGCGATGAAGGGTGATGCAAAAGTCATAGAATTTTTGAACGAGGCGCTGAAGAATGAACTGACTGCGGTCAATCAATATTGGCTGCATTACCGCATGCTCGACAATTGGGGCGTATCGCGTCTGGCACATTTTGAGCGGCATGAATCGATTGACGAGATGAAGCATGCCGACAAATTGTCGGAGCGCATATTGTTTTTAGATGGCCTCCCCAATTTTCAAGTGCTTGGTCGCTTGCGCATTGGCGAGACCGTTGAGGAAATCCTGAAAGCCGATCTTGAACTCGAATATGAAGCACTGCCATTGTTGAAAGACGCCATCGCGCACAGCGAAAATGTCCGCGACTATGTCAGCCGCGACCTGTTTGCATCGATCCTCGAAAGCGAAGAAGAACATGTCGATATGCTCGAAAAGCAATTCGACCTGATCGCGCGTATGGGCATCGAAAATTACGTCCAGTTGCAGTCGAAACCCATTGAGGATTGATATTGCGCCG
>JAEMTM010000090.1:2727-7234 GCA_016462305.1 Sphingomonadaceae bacterium
AACGGGTTCTTCGACGAACGGAAGTTGATCCGCACGGGCACGGCACCGAAATCCAGATCGCGGCGAATAGCATTGAGCAAATAGCGCGCATAGCTGGCGGGCAATTCGTCGGTCCGGTTGCCAAAGATGACAAAGGTCGGCGGACGGTTACGCGCTTGAGTCATGTAGCGCAGCTTAATCCGCTTGCCGCCCGGCGCTGGTGGCGGGTTCGCCGAAATCGCGGCTTCAAACCAGCGGTTGAGTATGCCCGTTGGCACGCGCTTGTTCCACGCTTCACGCGCATCGAACGCGGCGGAAATCATCTGGTCAAGGCCCTTGCCGGTTAATGCCGATACCGCGATCATCGGAACACCCTTCAACTGCGACAGGCCTTCTTCGAGCGCGGCACGAATGCCCTTGAACAGCCCGCTGCCATCAACCGCCACATCCCATTTGTTGATCGCGATGATCAACGCACGGCCCTCTTGAATGACATGGTCAGCGATCTTCAAATCCTGCACCTCAAGCCCCTTGGTCGCATCAAGCAGCAGCACGACAACTTCGGCAAAGTCGATCGCGTGACGGGCGTCAGCGACCGAAAGCTTTTCCAGCCTGTCCTGCACCTTGGCGCGCTTGCGCATTCCGGCGGTATCGATCAAGCGCACGCGGCGCTCGGTTAGCAACGGCGGGATGTTGCCTTCTTCATCGGCTTCGCCTTGTTTCGGGCTTGGGTCTGTCCATATCCAGTCCACCGAGATACTGTCGCGGGTAATCCCGGCTTCAGGACCCGTAATCAGGCGGTCTTCACCTAATAACTTGTTGATTAGCGTCGATTTACCGGCATTGGGACGCCCCACAATCGCCAGCTTCAATATCGCGTCGGGCGCTTCGGGGTCTGGTATTTCGAAAGCGCCGCCGTCAATATGCGGCAGCAAAGATTGAAACAGATCCGCCATGCCTTCGCCATGTTCGCCGCTGATTGCGATGGGGTCACCAAAGCCAAGCGCATAGCTTTCCAATATGCCATTATCGCCCTGCTTGCCCTCGGCCTTATTGACCGCAAGCACGACTGGCGTCGCACTGCTGCGCAGCCAGCGGGCAATTTCTTCGTCCAGCGGAGTCACGCCAACGCGGCCATCGATCAGGAACAGGGCAACTTGCGCACCTACAATCGCCGCCTCTGTTTGCATCCGCATTCTACCGGGCAGCGTGTCGGGGTCTTCATCCTCATAACCCGCCGTATCGACAATATTAAATTCCAGGTCGAACAAGCGGCCTTCGCCTTCACGGCGGTCACGCGTGACGCCCGGCGTGTCATCGACCAAAGCGAGTTTCTTGCCAACCAGCCGGTTGAACAAAGTGGACTTGCCGACATTGGGCCGACCGATAATGGCTACCGTCGGCAACATGCCGGTAATTCTCCTTTTTGGGCCTAACCGCGAAAAGCGGAAATGCGGCCGGAATCATCCAGAACATATAAAGTGTTGTTGGCGACAATCGGGGGAAGCGACAGTTCGGCTTTCAGGTCGGCAACCTCAGTCGCGGTGCCGTCTTCCGGCGCAACCGCCCAGATTGCACCGCGCGAATTGGCAATGATCAAGCGGCCACCAGCGAGTATCGGGCCATACCAGCTAATCGGGCCCTTTTTCTTCCTTTCATTATCGTAACGTTGCAGCTTTGAAATCCAGCGGATTTTGCCGCTTGAACGCGCAACGCACAGCAACCGCGCTTCGTCGGTCATGACGAACACCCATTCGCCCGCCGTCACGGGTGTCGAAATACCCGCAATGTTGATTTCCCAAATGCGTTGGCCGAACAAGAGTTCATAGGAGGCCATGCGTCCGCCTTTGCCCAATGCGAAGACACGGCCACGGTCGATGACCGGGTCGGCATCAATATCGGTCAGCGTCGAAACCGACGTCGACATCGCGGTGCGCGACAAGGTGTCGTTCCAAAGGCTGCGGCCATTTTCATAACGATAAGCGGCAAGCTCACCACTGGAATAGCCAGCAATGACGGTGCTTTGCCCCGCAGCAGGCGCACCAACGCCGAATATGCCCGACGCGGCAACTGGCCCAGCTTCTTTCCATTGCGGTTCACCATCGTTTTGGCGCAGCGCGTAAATCTGGTTATCCTGCGTCATCACATATAGGTTGCCGTCGGACAATGTCGGGGCACCGCGCAAGGGGCCCGCCGGACGCTTTTTCCACACAAGCGCGCCAGTGTCCGCCGCAAGCGAGGCGACATCGCCAACGCCATTGGTGGCAAAAACATTGCTGCTGGTGGCGCTCACGCCGCCGCCATAACGTGACGGCATGCCATCGCTTTCAACCTCAAGCGCGTTCGACCAGATTTGTGCGCCTGTGTTCGCGTCAAATGCCGTCACGCGCGCCGTGGTGTCGACGACATAGAGGCGGCCATCGCTCATCACCGGGCTCGCGGCAAGGCGGGCGCGCGGGTTGGCACCAGTTACATTTGCGGTCCAAATGCGTGTCAGGTTTTGACCAAGCGCGGCATGGCCGGGTGATTTTGAGGCATTGCCGCCGGGCTGTGCCCATGCTTCGTTGACTGTCGCTGGCGGTAGGGTGACGGCTACCTCCGCCAAGGACGCATCGACTTCGGTGTCACGCTCTGTGCCCAAGATGTTGACGCGTGCGCCGACAGTCGGCGTGTTGTTCTTCTTGCCGGCATCACCGCGCACACCGTCAAGGACGGCGCAGCCACCAAGTGTCGTTGTCGCGGCGAGCGCCAAAAGCAATTTGGATATAGTCTTCAATGTCACTCTCCTTTGGCGGCGGATTCGCCAGCCTTCGATGCCGCATTGCGGTTTTCCTGAAGCTGAACGGTATCGATCCCAAGCGCACCTGCCATTTGCTGCGAACGGCTGCGCAAGGTTTGCGGCGCGTCATCCTGTTTCGCAATCTGCGCAAAAATGGGGCCAGCCAAATTGTCCTTACCCATTTTCATATAGGCTAAGGCTGTTAATTCGCCCGCGCTGCCGAAATAGGGGTGGCCAGCGGTGGCCAGTGGTTTCAACCGGTCAATCACTTGCTGCGGCGGGATCGAGTCAAACTCTGCGCTCACTTGGCGGATCAGGGCCAGATCGCGGAATGTCTGCGGCAGGCTGTCGTCGCCTGCGACCTTTGCATAAATGGCAATCGCCTTCTTGATCTCCCCATCTTCGCCGAGCAGATTTGCCTCCACCAATTGCGCCATGGCGCGATATCCGGGTTGATCGGCCTTGGCGAGCGTTGCCAATTTGGCGCGCGCCTCTTTTTCCTGCCCAGCGCGCAACTTGTCCATTGCGTCGACAAATTCTTCGCTTTGCAGGTCTGCGGCGGCCTGCAATTGGTTGTTATAGACTATCCAGCCCGCAAAGGCCAAAAGCCCGGCCACCACCGCCGCCAAAAGCCAGCGGCCATAACGCGTCCAGAAACTGCTGAGATCGCTCGCGCGGACGGCATCGCCGACCTCACGCAAAAATGCCTCGTCGCTGCCGCTCCGGTCTTTGCCTGCGGGCTTTTCAGTCGGTGTCAAAGCCAAAAGGGCCTCCGAATTTGTTTAGTCAAAAATGGTCAGTGCCGTCCTTAGCTCGACTCGGCCCGATAGGCCAGCCTGCTTTATACAGGCTGGTATAGCTGGTCGGGCCCGGGGAAGCTGCGGTCACGGACGCCCGCGGCATAAGCGCGCACGGCGTCTTCGACGCTGACACCCATATCGCCGAATTTCTTGACGAATTTCGGTACGCGGTCAAACAGGCCGAGCATGTCTTCGGCGACCAACACCTGGCCGTCGCATTGCGCAGACGCACCAATGCCGATGGTTGGACAGGCGATTTTCTGCGTGATTTCGATGGCGATATGTTCAAGCACGCCTTCAATCACAATGGCAAAAGCGCCCGCGTCCGACATCGCAACCGCATCATCGACAATTGATTTTGCTTCTTCCGGGCTTTTGCCGCGCACGCCATAGCCGCCAAGGATGTTCACCGCCTGCGGCGTTAATCCCACATGCGCCATGACCGGAATGCCGCGTGAGGTCAGGAATTCCAGTGTGGGCGCGAGCACCTTTCCGCCTTCCAGCTTCACCGCCGCCGCGCCGGTTTCTTTCAACAACCGCGATGCGTTGACAAACGCTTGTTCAGGCGACGCTTCATAGGAGCCAAAGGGCATATCGACGATGACGGCGGCGTGATAGCTGCCGCGCACAACCGCCGCGCCATGCGCCGCCATCATTTCCATCGTGACCGCAACGGTATGCGGCAGGCCGTAAATCACTTGCCCCAGCGAATCACCGACCAGCAGCATGTCGCAATGCGGGTCCATCAACTGCGCCATGCGGACGGTATATGCCGTCAGCATCACCAGCGGTTCCTTACCCTTTTGCTGCCGGATGCGCGGCACGGTCAGCCGTTTCATCGGCGAAGGCGTCGGGTTCGCACGGCTGGTGGATGTATCGAAAGTGAGCGTTTTTGAATGTGTAGACATAAGGCGAGGACTTAGCCGCTAAACGCCGCAGGCAAAAGGAA
>JAEMTM010000091.1 GCA_016462305.1 Sphingomonadaceae bacterium
TGTCCATTGGTCTGCGTCAATGGGCACATGAGTTCTAATCAATGGGACTTGGTATTAGCCATCAAACGCGATCTCAATGGCCGAAGAAAACGAACCATCTGTCGCACATATGGCCAAATAAATGTAAATTAGCGTAAATTATGCACATTTTGCCTTAATTGAGTGGACGCTGTCACGTCATTTACACAGCGTTCGTCTGTTGCAAATGTAATCACATTGTAACTTTATTTGAAATTATGTTAAAATTAGGTCGAAACCAAATAGGGCAATTTCGCTAAACATTGTAGGAAGGAAGATCTTCGGCTTGCCTGCAAGGCGCATATTTCAAGTCTGTATATCGTGATTGAACGCATATAATAATCTGGGTCGCAGGAAATCAAAGCGTGGTGTTTGTGAGAGCACGGCGTAATTTTTTTGCGATTTTGGGGCAGAAACTATGCATTACATATTACAAGACGTCATGGAGAATCCGCTTGTAGGAGAGGGATCGTTTTTTGACTCACCGACATGGCGCGGCGATGAAACCGATGCCGACGTACCCGGATTGGTTAGTTTCTTTGAAGCGCTAGCTCGGCTAACCGGCCGGGTTCATATACTTGTTAAGCCAGACGGAACGTATATCGGTGGGTTGCTGGAATCGCAGGACTTGAGGAGCCTAGATACCTGCCTTGATCTTGTTGATGGCGTAATCTGCGCAACGCGACCTGAATTTAGTCGACGTTTGAAAGAGATACTCGCCGTAAAAGAGCAAGATGTGCAAACGCTCATTCTGCCTTTTTCCATGACTGATGGACATCTAATCATCCGATCAACATCGATTAGCAAAGCGATTGTATGTCTAAGTCTCCATCGCGCATCTGAAATGGTTCAGCCGCAACTGGCGAACTTAGAGGAAGTGTTCAACCTGACGCATGCTGAGGCGGTGATCGTATTCAATCTTTTTTTGGGTCATACGCCACAACAAATTGCAGCCGGGCACAATAATTCGATCCATACCATTCGAGCACATATTCGGCGCTGCTACGACAAGTTAGGAATCACATGTCGTGAGGAATTGTGGCGAAAACTAAACGCTTATCGATTGGTGTAACGGGATCACCCAAGCCGGCTCACTGATAAGTCACCAGCCGGCTCACTGATAAGTCACCTTAAAGCAGTTCCTAGTCAATTATAACTATTCAAAAGTGTCTAGCAATTAGTGGTGATGCCGCATTTTGCGAATCGATATAGAAAGCTCTTAACAAAACCAGTGTCGCCGAAATTAGAATTATCTAATTTTCGTCATAGTCGTCGTGAATCAAAGTATTCAGGCGTGTGAGATTATTTGTCTCAAATGTAAGGCGCATTTATTATGATACTGGAAATTAAAAAGTATAATATATTTGCGGTAATGCCAAGTGTTCTGGCATTTTCTTTTGCAACTTTAGCATTATCTAGTCCGGTGCTAGGACAGGATTTAGAGCAGAAGCCGTCGAAAGTTGATGGGCATGTCATTTATTCGCGGAATGTCCCTTATGGCTCTGCAATTGGTCCAAGAACGCCCGGCCGCGAACATTCTGTAAACACAGGACCAACTGATCTCATGCTCGACACGATTGCTACGGGTCTCCAACCCATGGCAGACGACGAAAATGCGGGTGTCGTTGCGAGCACAAATTTCCAATTCGGACTTATTGATCGGCATATTGCAAACGGCCTGAATTCGACCTCCGGTAGAGTTGGATCTAGCCCAAATATTGGTGGCGCGCAGAGTGCGGCTGCCGGAAAAGCAATTGGCCAGGTCAATGGGGCATTTCAAAATGCTATGAACAGTCTGCGCACTGCGCTGGGAGGTAACCAGTGAACGCGAAGACATGTCAAAAACGAACCCGCTTGGTTCTGCTCTCCGGCATCGCGTTAGTGTCTGCGCTGTGGACCGACAAAATTGCTGCGCAAGGCGTTGACCAAGTAAATATTCCGACAAAATCGGTAGCTGACACCAGCGGTCGGATCGCAGTTAATGTCGCGGCAGGTGATAACAATCAGCAGGTCGGCGACGTTACCATCGCGATTGGAGACATTTCGGTCGTTACACAATCTGTCAGTCAGCACTTAGATAGCCGAGTGTCAGGTGACCGCGCCACAGGCATCGTGGTTGCCGATGGTGCATTTGCCGGCACCAGCGGCCTGACAAGTATCAACATAACCGCAGGCTCGCAAAACCAGATGGCAAATCTGGCCTTGCTGGCGATTGGAAACAGCGGCGCCATGTCGGACCAGCTCTTAGAGCAGTCCCGTGCGCCCATCGAACCGAATGGGGGCACCCTGGATAGTTCATTGTCATCGTCCAACGACCAGATCGCTATCGGCGATTCGGCGTTCGGCAATGGCAGCGGCCTCATCCAAGTAAACCTAATCGGCGGCGAGGGTAACACCTCCGCCAACACCTTTGCTCTCACAATTGCGAGCGAAGGACCACCCTGAACTGTAACTTAAAAACTGAAGGAGAAGTATGATGAAACGTTTACTTATGGCCTCAGCCGCTGGATTGGCAATCATTGCCTCGCCAGTAATGGCCCAAGATGAAGGTGGCCCCGATGGCGAAAGCACTCTCGAGCTAGACCTGCGTTATGCTAACAACATTGACACCAGTGTAACAACGGATGTTACCTATTCCAAAAATGTTGCACTAAGCGGCGATGTTACCCTCGACGGGGCAATTGCAGTCGATAGTTCGGCAGTAGCTGTCGTCGACGCTAAGCAGCTTCAGCAAGGCGTAACGGTAAATTATCGCGAAGAAAACGAACTCAACGGTGAAAACGGGTTTGTTGATCCGGTATTCGGTCAAGGCGTAAGTGAAGCGGGTCAAGATCCTAACGACAACCTCATAGACGGTGTTGTACAACCACAGATCCGCGTTGGATTTTTCGCTCCAATCATAAATACTGTTGGTACGTTCGGCGTTTCTGGATCAGGTAACATCGGGGTTAACATGGCTGCCGGTTACTTCAACTCGCAAATGAACGCTGCTTCGCTTGCCGTGTCCAGCGATAGCGATGCCCAAGCAGTTGGAGGTTGGGCTGAAGCATCAACCACGTCACTTCAATCGCTCCTTGGGGTTGAGCATTATGCCACGGAAACTGACATCATCGACGAGGATGATCCAGAAGTTGGCGGCGGACGCAACAACTTCCGCGATCGCAACAGCATCTTGGGTGCGACGGTTACGGGTTCCGGTAACATCGGTGTCAATGCTGCTGCGGGTGCACTTAACCAGCAGGCGAATTTGATGTCGTTAGCCGTAGCTACGGACTCTGCACTGTCAGAAGCGAATTCGGGCTTGATCCAGGCCACTACGCTTTCGTTTGTGGAACAGCAGGACAGCAAGAACACTATCAGTGGACTCACGATCGCTGCTGCATCTGGCAACATCGGCGTTAATTTTGCTGCTGGCGTTGGCAATCAGCAGTTAAACTCGCTGACAATCGCTTCATCGCAAGCTGGAACAGATGGCGGTGGCGGTGGCACCGACCCAAGCTAAGATGAGCTTATAGTTCCCCAAGGAGGGCAATGTCTGCTTCGCATTGCCCTCCACCTTATCCCGCCCCAATTTTCGTAAATGAAGAGTGCGTGCTGTATGTTCCGCCTTCCGGTCTTTCTGCGTCTTTTAGCCATTGCGCCCCTTGCGACTGCGGTTTCAGGCTGCATGACCGCGCCTGCACAAAATCCCACGCTGTGGTTGGGGCAGACGTCCGATGGTGCGCGAACGGCGCCTGTCTCGCTAACGAACTGGAAAGACCGCAAGTTCGTCGGAATGGTAAGGCAGCAATCCGACTTTAGCTGTGGGGCCGCAGTGATGGCGACTATTTTCAATGAGGCGTTCGGACGAAGCACTACGGAGCAGCAAGTGTTAGTCAACATGCTCAAGATAGCCGATCCAGATATCGTTCGAGAAAAAGGCTTCTCGTTGCTCGATATGAAGAATTATGCCCATTCGATCGGGATGGAGGCCGAAGGCTACCGAATTCCATATGATAAGCTTCTGCAACTGGAACTACCGTCAATCGTTCTGCTTAATATCAAAGGATATAAGCACTTTGTGATTGTACGTAAGGCATATCCTGACCGGATAGCGATCGCCGACCCAGCGCTGGGTAATCGCACTATGTCGCGATCAGAGTTCGAGAATTCATGGAACGATGTTGCTTTTATCGTTGCGGGCGAAGGCTACAACCCAACCAACGCGCTGATTAATCCGCCACCACCGCTTTCGGCGAAGCGACTTATCGCGCTCCATGCCGCTCTACCTGCCGCCGAAACAGCGGAATTTGGTAACAATGCGGCTTTCAGTTTTTCATTTTGATGGAGAGTTAAAATGCGTAATTCTTTTGAAGCTCGATCCCTTAAAACCATAGCCCTATTGAGCGCGGCATTCCTGTTCAGCGCCAGCGCTTCTGGGGCGCCCAGCAGCGAGCTGAAATTTTCAGGGCTCGGTGAAGCGTTACCAGACAGCGCGCTCGCCGACATGCGCGGTAAATTCGTTCGGCCAGACAATGTCTCTTACTTTGGCATTACGTTGCTTACCAGTTGGCAAGATGCCCAGGGCATCACAACAAATGCCCGCGTTGTATTCAACGTTAACTTTTTGAATGTTGGTCCGAATGGAAGTCCCACACCCGTATTGATGATAGACTGGGAACGCACCGGTGATCCAGCAATGGATGTTACCGACCGCCATTCGGGATATGTACCCTATTTATCCTATTTGACACCAGGCCAGAGCGCACCGGTAGGCGGACTTGGAACCCATGAGGGGCTTGCACAGGGCAATTTTATCGCGGGCGCAGACAATATCTCGCGCAATAACATGCAAATTGCCATTGTTCCCGCATCGGCGATAC
This sequence comes from Sphingomonadaceae bacterium, assembly GCA_016462305.1. Taxonomy (GTDB): domain Bacteria; phylum Pseudomonadota; class Alphaproteobacteria; order Sphingomonadales; family Sphingomonadaceae; genus Sphingorhabdus_B. The sequence continues at coordinate 4,881 of JAEMTM010000091.1, forward strand.
CTGCCCTATCAATGCTCAGTAGCCCGGCCGCCGGTGGCAGCACTCAAATTGGGTTTGGCGACGGGGACAAATTGCAGTTCTTGGTTGAAAACAATCAAATCGGCATCGCTATGTCAGGTGGTAATGGTCTGGATAGTTCGCTGCATGCGTTAGGCGGCGAAGCCGGCCAGATGCTTCAGCAGACTATGTTGAACACCGACGGTAACTCCGTTTTCAACTCAGCTTCGATCATTCTGGCAACAGATAACTTCGCCCAACGTGACAGCATAAAGTTGGAGAGTGCGCTCAGTGTAATGAAAGGCAATGGATACTAATCCAGCCGGTTGGTTATTTATTGGAGGGAGGCAGCTTGAAACATTTTATCTTCGTAGCATTAGCAGCTGGAGCGTTGAGCAACGCGTCCGTAACGGCTCAACCGACCGACAACAGCTTTGCCGTCGAAGGAGCAGGGCGTCTGAATTGTTTGGCCTTTAACTCTGCGCGGGAAAATAAAGCATCTGCAGAATATCAGCGTATGATAGGTTTTGTAGAAGGCTATCTCAGCGCAGCAAATCGTTATGAACCCAACACTTTTGATCTCACGCCATGGCATAACGCAGCGGCGTTTGACATTATATTAAAGTCTCATTGTGCAGCCAACACAAAGGATACTCTTATAAGTGTAGTTCAACGTATGGTCACTGGACTTAGACCTATCCGAGTTGCCCAATTCTCCCCAATGGTCGAAGTGGGTGATGATGTTCACAAGACCGTTGTTTACGAGACAATACTTCGCAGATCCCAAGCCGCGCTTAAACTACGCGGCCTCTATAAGGGCGAGGAAAACGGAAAGTTTACGCCAGAAACACGCAATGCGATCCTAGCATTTCAGCGTCAAAGTTCGCTGGAAGCGACCGGCGTACCCGATCCCGCTACGTTATGGACTCTTCTCAATCCCTGATCATCAACGGTGCTCGTGTAAACCAAGAAGGAGGTTACAATATGCGGAAGAAAGTCAAAATATATCCAACAGCCCTTGCAGTTTCAGGTTTGATTTTAGGCATACCGGCAACAGCGTCAGCCCAGGAGCGACCAACGCAAGAAAGTGAAACTGACGCTGAAATTGCATATCTACGTAATCAGTTGACAGAGCTGCAAGCGCGCGAAGCCGAAGCACGACAGCGTGCTGAAGCGCTGGAAACCCGCCTATCACGCCTAGAACAATTTGGATCAAATCCAATTTCTGAGGGTGAAGCGGAAGACATTCGCGGTCGGTTCGCAATTGAACAATCTTTTGCTCAACCTTCCGACCGTAGTTTTATTGGGGTCAATCGCGCCATTGGCATTCAGGCAAATCAGGAAGCTGACCAGAGTGCAGTCGGAGGCGGTGATCGAAAGGCACCTGCGCCAACGTTGGCGCAAGAGGATGTAACCCGTCAACAACAAGGCGCATTTGGTCGCCGATTGGGTGCAGAACTCGGAATGTCTTACACGCATTTCGACAATGCAAGGATAAATCTTGATGGGTTTCTGGCGCTTGATGCGATTTTTCTAGGCAGCATCAGCATTGATCGGATTAACGCTGACATTTTTACGCTCGAGCCTTCAATAGATTTGGGTCTTACTGACCGCCTTTTTGTCGACGCTAGTTTCCCATTGTTGTCACGCATTTCAAATTTTCAATCTGGGGGGGCAGGAGGATCGGCTGCGGGGCTTGCTGAGACAACCATTCGGGGAGCCGGTATAGGAGATGCAAGCATTGGATTAAGCTATCGGCTGTTACCTGAAAGTCTCAGCACGCCCGACGTTGTTTTTAATACACGGGTAAAGTTCCCAACGGGCAGACATCCCTTCGGCATAGGGTTTACAGAAGTGGTCGGCACGGAGGGCAATTTGTCGGTGCCAGATCGACTGTCTTTCGGAACAGGAGTCTATGGTGCATCTCTCGGCCTATCAGCCTTAAAAACGCTAGACCCCTTGGTAGTTTTTGGCAGCTTTACCTATTTTCACAATTTCAGTCGGAACTTCGATGATATTGACGAAATTCCAGGCGACCAACCGGGCCGGGTAAAGATCGGCAACGCTTACCAGTTAGGCGCAGGTCTGGCATTCGCACTTAATGATAAGTCAAGTATTTCAATGTCTTACACGCAGCGCATAGTAGAGCGTACCAGCCTAACCCCTGAAAATCGCGATCAGCGGACCGTCGTGGGCAGTCAAGCTAATGTCGCGCTGATGAATATCGGTGCAACCTTTTCGCTCGAAAAGAACCTATCGCTTGTAGCGAACGTTGGTGTGGGGCTAACCGATGACAGCCCTGACATGGCTATAAGTGTGCGGATTCCGTTTCGCTTTTAAGGAAG
>JAEMTM010000092.1 GCA_016462305.1 Sphingomonadaceae bacterium
CTGTGCTCGACGCTAATCAACTGCCTCACTTCGTTGGACCACCCGTCTCCACCCGAAAACAACGCTAATTGCGTCGGTTTCGTCTCGATGAACGACTGGAAGGAATTGAGGAACGAGTTTGCCTCGCCGAACGGCAGAAAAGTTAGCGCAAACCGCCAAAATAAATGGCGCGTTTCTCAGAAAGCGCTGCTTCATTCTCAATTTGCAGAACTGCTGAGTTCGGCCAAGACTTGCGGTAATTGCCGTGGTCATAGATGGGCCGAACGGCTTTCACCGGACGCTTACATCCCTGCAACCCTGAATGTATATCGTATGATGCTATTTTATTCAATTCTGGATAGATAGAGGATGGTTTCCTCAAGGGCGCTCTCCCACGTCACCGGCGCAGAAAACTTCAACATGGACTCGATCTTTTTCGTGCTGATCCTTAGGTGAGCGTCAAGATTGAGCCGCGCCGCGGCCTTGTATAGATCCGTCTTTGGGTCATCTGCCAACCTGATCTCTCCAGACCACCCTACGATTGCTGCAATACGCTCCAGCCAGGTGAAGTGGGAGACTGCGGCGTGGTCGGCTATGTTGAAAATCTGTCGGCCGGCCTTTGCAAGTTTGGCCGTATGAACAATCGCGGCAGCGACATTTTCAACGTAGCTGTAGGTCGTGACCCAATTGGCCCATTTGATAGGTACGGTCAATTGTGCTTTGCCGACCGACATTGGGCGAACGGCCCACCTGAATCGTCGTTGCCGATCGCCAACGCCATAAACCATGGGTAATCGCAAAATGGTCCAGTTGTCCAAAATCTGTATCACCGCCTCTTCGATCGGAATCTTGTCATAATCGTCCATCCAGTAGTCAGGCGCATCCGGACTCCGAGGCTGCTCGGCGCGGTAGGGGTAGCGCCTTGTCCGTAGAGGTGAGTCTTCTGAAAGCGCCTCTGTCAGTGTCTCCGAGACTTCCAAATTCTGCAAATGGCCATAATTGCGATACACGTCCGAGGAACTCAACAATACATATCTTATGGCGCGTTCGTTTAGCATCGGGAGCAACGGCAGGGTGCTGTTCAATGTCATGGCGGCTGCGTCGATGACAATGCCGGGCTGAAACTTGTCGAGAACAGATCGGACATTGCCGATATCGTTGCGATCGACAGCCACATGCATGTATGCTGACCCAACAAAGCTGGACCTAGAAAGACCGATCACCTGCACTCCCGAAGATAACAAACGGTTACATATGGCAGAGCCGACAAACCCAGTATCACCAATAACTAGGATCTTCACATCCTTCTCTCCCGTGCCTCTGCTGCGTTTTCGCTTTTTGCTGCTACGCCGCCTCAATGAGGTCTAGGAGTATCAGCAGGCGTGACGAAATTCTACCGCATCTTTGGAATTACGGTGACAGTGCACTAAATCATTGCATGCTGGGAACCACAGCAACAGCTGCAACACCCCCTAAACAGCTTTCGCTTGCAATGTAGGATTTGCTCTGAGATTCTGTGCTTCACGCCCGCATGTGTGGCGCGACCGGCTCTTTGAACATATTGACCCTCACTCCGGCTTTCGGACCCGGTGAACCAACTTCGCAAAGTCGAGGTAAGTTTACAGAAATACCGCTTTTTCCGTATATGTTTGTAAACTTAGACGCCGAAAAGGAATTACGGGAATCACAGCAACACGCCCAAAAACCCCTATCCTCCGCGGCTGGCCTCCGCGTCTCTGCGGCTCTGCGTGAACCAAAAACCCTTCCCAACCCACGCCCAATCCGGCAAACCCTCCTTATGACCGCCTATCGCCCTGAATTTGAAGCTGCGCTGCGCCTGTTTGCGCGGGTCAGTGAGGCAATGAAGGTTCGGGGGTTTCAGGCTCCGGTGCTTGTCGGCGGCGCGGCGGTTGAGGTTTATTCCCTCAGCGCCATCGCTACTGGCGATTTTGACATATCGACTGGCGCGCAGGACGCGTTTGAGGCGGAGCTGCAACGCAATGGCTTCATTCGCCCGTCCGGTCCCGGCGTGGCAACGCGTGGCTGGATTCACCCCGAACTGGCGCTTGGTTTTGAGGTTGTGTCATCAACCCTGCTCGACGGCATGGCGGACCGCGAACGGGTTCGAATGATCGACGCCGGAGAAGGCCAATCTGTATCGGTCATATCGCTTGAGGACATAATTGCCGACCGCATGGGGCAATTTGCGTCCGGTTCCGCACCAACCATGTTCGCGCAGGCCAAAGAACTTTTCGACCTATATCCTACAGCCGATATCGGCTATATGGAAAGCCGGATACGATATGAAACCGCAGGCGAATATGGCATCGACGCGCTCAAAGGCTGAACCGAAAATCCCGACTCTCGAAGAGTTCGGGGCCGAAGTTCTGCGCCGTCGAGAGGCCTACAAAGCCAAATATGGGCGGGAACCCGACCTACCCCGCAACAAAGGCGAAAACCGCACCGAGAGCAAGAAGGCTTTGCTCAAGGCCATAGAGGATGCTGGCGGCACGTGGTGATCGGCGCGGGATGTTAAATCCGCCACCCACGCACACGCCCCTCGCCAACCCCAGCGCGCCTGTGTAAACACGCCCCATCACGCCCCTGTCACGCGCTGGTCATCTTGATCTGCGATGGGGAGGCGCGTTTTTGAGGAGTATCGCATGCGTAAACTGTCATCCGCCCTTTTGGCATCCTGCCTGATCGCCGCGCCGTTGTTGGCGCAAAGTGCGCCTGCCCCTGCGCCTGCACCTGCCCCCGTGCCAGTCGCCAAACCGCCGATCAACACCAGCCAGGGCTATCTAAAAGCAGGCCAAGCCGAGCTGGCACGGTTGGAGGCGGATAAGCCCAACAATAATAAGGCGCGCAATGTCATCATCTTTATCGGCGATGGTATGGGGGTTAGCACGTTGACCGCCGGGCGGATTTTTGAGGGGCAGCAGCTTGGCCTCGACGGCGAATCCTATGTCGCGCAAATGGACCTTTTGCCGCACACCGCCTTAGTCAAAACTTACTCCCATGACGCGCAAGTGCCCGACAGCGCGCCAACCGCGACCGCCATCGTCGCGGGCGTCAAAACCAAAAATGGCGTGATTGGCGTCGGGCCAGAGGCCATCGAAAATGACTGCGCCGCGACTGCGCCGTTTAAGGTGCAATCCTTGTTCGGCATGGCGGAGGATCGCGGCCTTGCCACCGGCATCGTCTCCACCGCGACGATCACGCATGCAACCCCCGCATCGACCTATGCCCATGTCGCGCAGCGCGATTGGGAGGTGGATGCCAATATGCCCGCCGCTGCCAAGGCCGCAGGCTGCACCGACATTGCCCGGCAGATGATGGAATGGCCGCATGGTGACGGGCTTGAGGTCATGTTGGGCGGCGGGCGTCAGCATTTCATTCCGGCGACGATGGCGGACCCCGAATATGCCGACAAGAAGGGCAAGCGCGCCGATGGCAAGAATCTGGCCGCAAGCTGGAGCGCCGCCAACCCCAAGGGCGCTTATGTGTGGAACCGCGACAGCTTCGCCGCCGTTGATCCACAGAAAACGACTAAGCTGCTTGGTCTGTTTGAACCATCGCATATGCAGTTTGAGGCGGACCGGACGGCGGCTGGTAATAAGGAACCATCGCTCGCCGAAATGACGACCAAGGCGATTGCGATGCTATCCAAAAACCAAAAGGGCTATGTCCTGATGGTGGAGGCTGGCCGGATTGACCATGCCCATCATGGCGGCAATGCCCGCCGCGCCTTGCAAGACACCGTTGCGCTCAACACCGCACTCAAGGCCGCGATGGACCAAGTGGATTTGCGCGATACGTTGATTGTCGTGACATCGGACCATAGCCATGTGTTCACGATCGCTGGCTATCCAGAGCGCGGGAACCCGATCCTGGGCGTGGTCTCTGCGCCCATTGGCACGCCGACATTGGCGATGGATAACAAGGGCTATACCACCTTGGGTTATGCCAATGGCCCTGGTGCGGTGAATGCGGCCGAACGCCCGGACCCTGCGAAAATGGACACCGAAGCGCTCAATTACCGTCAGCAATCGTTGATCCCGCTTATGTCCGAAACGCATGGCGGTGACGACGTCGTTGCCCGCGCGGCGGGGCCAAAGGCGCATTTGTTCAAGGGGACGATTGAACAAAACACCATATTCCAAATCATGCGTGCGGCCCTTGGGTTTAATTAGGGGGTGCGTTTCAAATAAGGCGGGGGGGCTTGTAAAGCAGGGCGCGCGGCCCACATTTGGGCTTCGGGGGTTTCAGAGCAGAGGAAAAGCCATGAAACGCATATTATCAGTCGCCCTGTTGTCGTTCACGCTCGCCGCATGCGGTGAAGGCGGCGCGTTGAACGATACAGTGAAGGTCAGCGTGCGCGAGTCTATCGTCGCCACCTGCACCACCGCCGCCAGCGAACAAATCCCCGAGGGCATTCAGGTCGATATCAATCAGGTGTGCGGTTGTGCCGCCGACAAGGTCATGGACGGCAAGAGCCTATCTGACCTGGTCGCCAATCCGCCAAGCCCGACAGAAGCGATGTCCAAGGTACAAGCCTGTTTGCAGGAGCTTGGCCCCGTGACGGTGAATCCGGCGGCGTAACCGCTTTGCACATATGAAGACCCCGTCCGGGAGGGGGGGACCGGACGGGGTTCATGCAGGCCGCCGACGCGGCCCGAAATCTTATGGCATGACGACGGTATCGACCAAATGGATCGTGCCGTTCGACGCAACCATATCCGCCGCAGTGACGGTCGATTTTCCGCCCTTGGCATCGGTCAGGACAATCTTGTCACCGTTCATGCCGGCCTTCAGGCTGCCGCCATTGACCGTCTTGACGGTCGCGCTGCCCTTGCCGTCGGTTATCAACTTGGCAAGATCGCCAGACTTCACATTGCCAGCAACGACATGATATTTCAGCAAAGCCGCTAGCTTGTCCTTGCTGGCCGGCATCATCAAACCGTCGAGCGTCGCCTTGTCCAATTTTGCAAATGCGTCATTGGATGGCGCGAATACGGTGAATGGGCCAGTGCCCGACAATGTTTCGCCAAGGCCAGCAGCGGTTATTGCGGAAACAAGTGTCGATACTTGCGGGTCGCCCTGTGCCAATGCGACGATATTCTTGTTCATAGTGGCTTCGGTGGCAGCCATATTGTCAGATGCCATATTGTCAGATGCCATGGCATCGTCCTTTACAACTTCGGTTTCGGCTGGCGCAGGTTCGCTTCCACTACATGCCGATAAAGCCAGCGCAGACAGGCCGATGGCCCATGTTAATGTCGATTTTTTCATACTCTTAAGTCCTTCCATATGATGCCCCCAAGCACAGTAACGTTTGAACGGGCCGAATGGGTGCATAAGGCGGAAATATATTTGGGCTTTATGTGCGGCGCGATATACGGGCGTATGATGACTGGCCTTGCCCCTGTCCTGCGGGAAGCAACCGCTGCCCTTGAAGGCATCAGCCCGACACCGCGGTTAGACGCGGAGTTGTTGCTGGCGCATGCGCTCGGTATCGACAGATCAGCGATGCTGTTGCGGCAGCACGACTTAAGCGTGCCCGACGGCTATAGTGGCCTGCTCGCGCGCCGGGTGGCCGACGAACCCGTCGCCTATATCACTGGAGTGCAGGCATTTTGGGATCTTGAACTTTGTGTCACGCCTGACGTGCTGATCCCGCGTGCAGACAGCGAAACGCTGCTTCAGGCGGCGATTGACTGGTTTGGCGAAAACAACGCGCCCATGCGTATTGCCGACCTTGGCACAGGGTCAGGGGCGCTGTTGCTCGCGGCCTTGTCTATATTTCCGAATGCCAAAGCTATGGGCATTGATAGCAGCGCAAAGGCGCTTGCCGTCGCCAGCGATAATGCCAACCGCGCCAAATTTGCCGACCGTGTCCAATTTGAACTGCGCGATTGGACCAAGGCGGGCTGGGCCGACGGGCTTGGACAATTCGACCTTATCCTGTGTAACCCGCCTTATGTTGAGGACGGCTTTATGCTCGCCCCGATGGTGGCTGCGTATGAACCGCATAGCGCATTGTTTGCGGGGGCAGACGGTCTGGATGACTACCGAATCTTAGTCCCATCGCTGCGCGCATTACTTAATTCACGCGGAGTCGCCTTTTTCGAAATCGGATATAATCAGGCACAAGCCGTTCACAAACTGGGCGCAGAAGAAGGATTTTTGACGGAATTACATCATGATCTTGCTGGTAATCCGCGGGCCATACGCTTTTCGCTTGGAAACGCAGAATATTGAGGCTAGGGCAAAGAGGCTTCTCAGCAAAAAACGCCTTTTGATAGTTTTTTAGCGCGAAGCCGCCCCCCAGCGCAGATGGACAAAGTATAAGGGTCAACGCTGACCCTCGCGCAACCCAAAACGGGTTCAGGGGTTCCATGCAATCGAAGTGCCAAAAAGAGGACGGGTGAGCCCTGATGAATACCAACAACAGGCAGCAGCAGAACAACAATCGTCGGCGCGGTCGCAATAATAACAACAACAACCGGCAACAAAATAACAATCGTAGTGGTTTTGATTATCAGAACCAGATTGATAATCGTGCGCGCGGTAACGCGGCGCAGATGTTGGAAAAATATAAGAAACTGGCGCAAGATGCACAGTTCAACGGTGACCGCGTGAACGCGGAATATCATCTGCAGTTTGCCGACCATTATTTCCGCGTGCTCGCCGATTTCCGTGGTCGCCAAGAAGCGCGTCAGGAACAACAAGGCGAGCGCCGCCCACGTGACGATGCGCGCGACGACAATCGCGATGATCGTGATGATTGGCAGCATGACGATCATGCGCCCAATTATGATCGCTCACCGAATTACGACGATCCGCCATCGTCCGGGAAACTAGATTCCGAAGCACCTGCCGATGACGACTCAAGCGACAGCGACGAACGCGATCCGCGCGGCCAGCAACGCGAAATGCGTGCCCGCCGCCCGGAGCGCAGTGCGCGCCATGACCGCAGCGAACGTCCAGAACGCAGTGAGCGCCCGGCAAATAACCGGAATGCACATCGCGGGCCCCGCCGCCATCACAGCGAAGACGTTGACGACGCCCCCGCTGGCCTCGACCTTGCCGTATTGCCCCCTTCAATTGCAATATCGTCCGGTGAAGATGATGCCGCCGAAAAGCCAGCGCGTAAGCCACGCGCCCGCCGCGTGAAGCCTGTTGGTG
>JAEMTM010000236.1 GCA_016462305.1 Sphingomonadaceae bacterium
CGCCCCGACCAAATATTCTACCAAAAAATAATGGCTCGATGGCGCGCAAACCAGCGCAGATCGTGCATTTAGCACATTTTACTTTCCTACAAATAACCCATTTGGTTATAATAGATTTTGAAAGTGAGGGTGCTATAATGCGCGACAATATTGACGAATTAATTGACGACCTGATTGCCCGTGAGGGTGGCTTTGTCGACCACCCTGCCGACAAGGGTGGACCAACGCGCTGGGGCATCACACAGGCGGTCGCCCGTCGGCATGGCTATATGGGGCAGATGGAAGAATTGCCGCGCAGCGTTGCGGCGTCGATTTACAAAAAGCAATATTGGCGTGCGCCTGGCTTCGATAAAGTGGCGCAGTTCGGGCTTATATTGGCAGGGGAGTTATTTGACACGGGCGTCAATATGGGCACCGGCACAGCCATCGGATTTCTGCAACGCGCTTTGAATGCGTTAAACCGCAATGGCGCGGATTATCCAGACATAGCCGTAGATCGCACAATCGGCCCCAACACTTTGCGCGCGCTAGAGGCCTTTTTGGCAAAGCGCGGGCCACCGGCTGAGAATGTTCTGACCAAAGCAATCGATGCGTTGCAAGGGGCGCATTATGTCCGCTTGGCCGAAGCACGGCCTGCGCAAGAGGCATTTCTATATGGCTGGATCACAAGCCGTATTGGTTAATTTTATAAAGGGAGCATAGCATGTCACTCATTGAAGGTATCATCGGCCCTATTGCGAGCCTGATCGACAAAATCATTCCAGACCCGAAAGCCAGGGATGCGGCAAAGCTGGAGCTGATCAAGCTGCAAGGCAGTCAGGAGATGGATGCATTGCGCACGCAATTGTCCGCCGTCTTGGCGGAGGCGCAATCCGCGGACCCATGGACAAGCCGCGCACGGCCAAGTTTTCTGTATGTCATGTATGCCATGCTGTTGTGGGCGATCCCGATGGGGTTGATTGCCGCGGTTCAGCCAGAGGCCGCGGCCAATATCGCACGTGGAATGAACGCGTATCTCAACGGCCTGCCAGAGCCCTTATATGCGTTGTTTGGCACTGGCTATCTCGGTTACACCGTCGCGCGCCAATGGGGTATTTCACGCGGGATGGAAAAATAGTTGCGCATGGCGGCCTTCATCCGTTACCTTCATCATTCCCGCGAGGGATTCTAGGGTCTTAGGAGAATCAAGATGAAGAAATTAGTCGCAACCGTTGCTGCTCTTGCATTTGCAGCATCGCTTACCGCATGTGGCAAAGCTGGTGAAAAGGCCGCCGAAGAAACTGCCGAAGCCGCCGAAGCAACTGGCGATGCTATGGAAGCTGGCGCAGAGAACGCGATGACTGCCACCGAAGATGCTGCCGACGCAACCGCAGAGGCCGCTGGTGACGCGACATCCGAAGCTGGCGCCGTTGTTGAAGAAGCCGGCAAAGACATGCAGAAAGCTGCCGAATAATCGGCACTGTTTCCGCATAGAATATGGGCCCGCCCTGCGCTTACGCAGCGGCGGGCTTTTTCCTGCCCATATGCCGGTCCTTGCTGTCATGTCATTTTGAGGGAACTATAATGATAAAGCATGAGGAGGTTCCGGCCAGCCTCGCGTTGGCGGCTGGCCCGAGCGGAGCAAGTTGGCGTTAGCTTTTTTTGGCGTTTGTATAAATCACGATAATGTTGCGCGCGCGTTACCCGCAGCCCAGCACGGCCCCTACGGTCAACGGCGCGCTGCCACGACGCGAATTCTTCCATCGTCAAATTATACCGTTTGCAAGCCTCGTCCATGCTCAGCAATCCGCCGGTGACGGCAGCGACCACTTCGGCCTTGCGGCGAACGATCCATCGGCCGCCAATCCGATGGCCCGAATAAGGCAGCGCACGCAGTATTCTGAGCCGGAGTGGGTGGTGCGATGGGGCTGTCGATCCAAAGGCAGAACAATCTGCCGCGACGCAGCTTATTGCGCGATCGGATATGCGAACTCGGCGAGGCAGTGAACG
>JAEMTM010000093.1 GCA_016462305.1 Sphingomonadaceae bacterium
CGCGCTGCCCTTCTTCCTCTGACGTTGGCCGTTGATCGCGTCTGCCGCCAAGTGCGCGCTCGATAAAGGCATCATCCAGCGGCTCCGGCTCTGTCGTCGGCGCAAGATTGGGGTCATCCATTATCGGGTCGCCTTCAATCGGCATACCATTTTCATCGAACAGCAGCATTTCATCTGCGCCAAGCAATGGCTCTTCACCCTCAAGGGCTTCGGGGAAAGTCACCTCAGTGGCGAATTTCTCCACGGGGCGTCCGGCCACAGCGACGCGCATATAGGCTGCCCAAGCCCGCGCAGGGGCGCGACCGCCTTCAAGGCCACCAATTGACCTGGCATCGTCGCGACCCATCCACACGCCGGTTGTAAGGCCGCTGGAGAAGCCCAGGAACCATCCGTCCTTGTTGCTTGACGTTGTCCCTGTTTTGCCCGCGACGGGTCGGCCAATATTTGCGGCCCGCCCGGTGCCAGTGGCGACGGCGGTTTGCAACAAATCGGTCATTGCGCCTGCAACCCAACCATCAACCAACTGCACAGAGCTTGACGGCTTTGCCGCATATAGAAGTTCACCGTCAATCGTAGTGACCTTTTTTATGCCATAAGGGGTGACATTGCGTCCACCAGCCGCGACCGCCGCGAACGCCTGAGTCATATCGATAACGCGCGTGTCGGATGTGCCCAACACCATCGACGGCAGCGTGTTGACAGGGGTGGTGATCCCGAACCTGCGCGCCATATTGGCGATACTGCTGGTACCGACGTCTTGCCCGATTTGGGCAGCGACGGTGTTTTTGGAATAGGCAAAAGCGGTACGAAGCGAAATCGCGCCAGCAAAATTGCCACCGCTGTTTTTAGGCTGCCAGCCTTCGATTTCGACGGGCTTGTCTTCCACCATGTCTTCAGGGCGGTAACCTGCTTCCAACGCGGTAAGATAAACGAATAACTTCCACGCCGAACCCGGTTGGCGAACCGCGGAAACCGCGCGATTGTAATTGCTGGTAACATAATCGGTACCGCCCACCATGGCCTTCACCGCGCCGTCGCGGTCAATCGACACCAATGCGCCTTGTGCGCCGCGCGGGGAATTTGCGGAAATCGCTGAAGTCGCGGCGCGCTGCATTTTCAGGTCCAGCGTCGTCCAGACATCGATTGGCTTTTCAGTTTCATTTATAAGGCCGTCCAACTGCGGCAAAACCCAATCTGTGAAGTAACGCACGCTGTCTTGCGGCGCTTCAGCGGCCAAGCGCACGTTGGCTGGTTCGACGGTAGCGGCCTCGGCTGCGGTAATCATCCCTGCATCCTGCATGACTGCAACCACCACCTTCGCCCGGTCCAAGGCGGCCTGCGCATCGGCGGTGGGCGAATAGCGTGAGGGGGCCTTCACAAGACCTGCGATAATCGCGGCCTCGGCAAGGCTGATATCCTCTGCACCATGGTCAAAGAAACGGCGACTTGCGGCATCGACCCCATAAGCGCCGCCACCGAAATATACTTTATTCAAATAAAGTTCGAGGATCTGGTCCTTGGAGAATTTGGTTTCCATGGCCAAAGCAAGAATGACCTCGCGAATTTTGCGGCCAAACTCCTTGTTGCTGTTCAGATATATGTTGCGTGCCAATTGTTGCGTGATGGTCGAACCGCCTTGCGTCCAGCGACCTTCAACGGCCCGCACATATACGGACCGGGTAATGCCAATGGGGTCAACACCGGGGTGCATATAATAACGGCGATCTTCGACGGCGACCATCGCGTCCTTCATTTCGGACGGCAATTGGTCGATGGTCAGCCAACGTCCGAAACTCGGGCCAAGCGATTGCATGACAGTGCCGTCTGCCGCACGGATACGAATCATTTGCCCGTTGGGGGAGGCTTTCAGATCTTCAAAACTGTCGATTTCGCTGCGTGCAATCGCGACAAAAATGCCAAGAACTAGGACGCCCAGCAACGCCGCGATGACGCCCGCTTTGACAATGCGCAGCATCCATGATCCCATTGAACCACGTTCTTTCGAAATCTTGCGCACACGAGCCATCACCCGACTGTTACCCAGTCCCGTAACCGCCGACAAGCGCCTTATCATTCAGGATCGAATGCAAGCGCGGCGCTGTTGATGCAGTAACGCAGGCCAGTCGGTCCAGGCCCATCGGGGAAGACATGGCCCAAATGCCCCGCACATGCGGCACAGCGCACTTCAATGCGGACCATGCCGTGCGATGTATCGCGGTGCTCTTCAACGGCATCATTGTCTGCGGGCGCGGTAAAGCTAGGCCAACCCGAACCGCTGTCAAATTTCGTGTCCGAAGCAAACAGGGTAGTATCACATCCGGCGCAGCGAAATTCGCCTTCGCGCTTTTCATCGGTCAGTTTGCCCGCAAAGGCGCGTTCAGTGCCTGCCTCCCGCAGGACATGATATTGAACGGGGTCCAATACTGCCCGCCATTCCGCATCGGATTTGATAATTTTTTCCATGAAAAGATACCTTTCGTGAGAATGATGTGGGGGCAGCGGCAAAGCGGTTCAAGGTGCTGGCGTATGCATGATTTCCTGAAATCTGCGCAAGTCGCGCACATTGGTCAGCCGCGACGTGCTGCGGCACGGGCGATGCGGACGAGTTCTTCTTCCAATATGGTCACGGCAAGCCCTTCGCGGACGTGCATCAACTTTGCCTCAACCTCAAGCAAATGGCTGTTGAGCCCTGCAAGCCGAACCGATGGCCAGCGCATAAGCTGCTGTGCGAAGCTGTCGGCATCTTTCCAGAATATCGAACGCGTTGCCTTAACCACTGCGCCGGGATTTGCGCCATTGTCGACTTTTGTCCGCATCGCGGCGAGCAATGTTGCGCGGCGTTGCATGGCGCGGATGATACGGATGGCATCAACACCCATGTCGCGCGCGGCGGTCAGTTCGCGGCCCGTACCGCGCAAGTCACCGCCCATCACGACATGGACGAGGCCGTTGATATTTTCCTCACCAGTTTCCGCCGATAACGCCTCAAATATTGCTATTTCGACCGTGGCGGGACGCTGCGGTGACGCATCATAATAGAGCGATAGCTTTTCAATTTCGGCTTGGGCTAGCTTGCGGTCTTGCCCTGTGTAGCGGGCGATACGTGCGGCAAGTGGCCGATCGATCTTCAACCCGGTTGTGGCGGCAAAGGCCATGACTGCGGCGGCGGCGTCGCCTTCTTCGGGTAAATAACAGATGTGCACCATGGCGCGCGGATGCGCTTCCAGCAACTTTCGCAATTTGCTGGCCTTGGTCAGGTTACCGGCGGTTGCGATAACCGGGTTTACCTCGCCTTCCAGTGATAGCAAATTTTCGACTGCGGCTAAGCCCTCTTCGCGGCGGAAATTGAGCCGGATATGTCTTTTGTCGCCGAACAGCGATAGTGCAGATGCCTCGTCTGCCAACAAGGCCGGGTCATTGCGGATCAGGTCGCTGTCGATATCAATGCGTTCCGAGCCTGCCAACTGCGCCGACATTTGCCCGGCAATATCGGCGACAGCCGATTCATCCTGCCCGAATATGAAAAACAGCCGGACATCCTGACGTGCACTTATAGCACTGATAAAACTACGTTCTTTTGCGCTACTCATTCGCCGCGAGCGTAAATGGAAAGCCGCGTGACAATCTGATCCGCAACCTTTTGCGTCAGATTTTCAAGTGCGCTGTTTTCGCCAGCGATCGTTGCATATTCGGAGCTGACCACGTCGATGCCAGCGTCCGATCCGGCGGTGGTATCCAGCACAGTCTCACCCGTCTCGACGGAAATAAGCTGATAGCGCGCACGTAATGTCCGACGTTCACGCGTGACCGTATCATCCGCGCGCACGCCGAAACCTTCAATTTGGTCATCAAGGACAACAACCAAGCGGAACTGGGCAATATTGCTGTTCTGAGCGCCAAGCCGGTCGGTCAATGCATTGCGCATCAGCCAACCATTTTTGCCCTCGATTGGCGCGACGCTGATGGTCCCCAATGCACGCGCCACGGCCCCTTTTGACCCGCCGCTATACAATGGCTGCAATCCGCATGCGGGCAGCAGGAAAGCAAGCATCAAGGGGGCGAAGAAACGGTTCATAAGACGATGTTGACCAGCCTATCGGGAACGACGATGATTTTTTTAATATCGCCGCCGTCCATGGCAATCTGAACCTTTTGGCTGGCCAGCGCAAGCGTCTCTATCTCGGCCTGCGGCAAGCCCTTGGCGACCGTGATCGTATCACGCAATTTGCCCCTGACCTGAATGGCGATGGTAACCTCGTCCTCTTCAAGCAGGGCCGGGTCAACCGCTGGCCATGCGGCGTCGGCGATCAGGCCGCCACCCAGTTCCGCGCCAAGCTGCGTCCAGGCTTCTTCGGCCAAATGCGGGACCATGGGTGATGACAGCAATAGGATCGTGCGGATGGCAGAATCGCGGCTGGCCGAAGGCGCGGCTTTTTCAATAATGTTGGCCAGATCGTAAATCTTGGCCACGGCCTTGTTAAAGGCCAGCGCCTCAATATCTGCGCCGACGCCAGCGATCACCTGATGCGTTTTGCGGTCCAATGCCTTGTCCGCGCCATCCGCACCGCTCACTTGTGCTGTCAGACGCCAGAGCCGCTGCACAAAGCGCCAGCAGCCCTCAATGCCTGCTTCGGACCATTCCAGATCGCGTTCGGGCGGGCTGTCGGACAGCATGAACCAGCGCACGGCATCGGCGCCATATTGGTCCACAATGTCATCGGGATCGACGACATTCTTTTTCGACTTGGACATTTTCTCGATACGGCCAGCAACCGCTTGTGCGCCGCTATCGATGATGGTCCAGATGTCGCCTTCGCGGCGCACCTGATCGGGGCTCAGCCAACTGCCCTTTGCGTCCTGATAGGTTTGGTGCGTAACCATGCCTTGCGTGAACAAAGACGCAAATGGCTCCTGCACGTCGATCAAGTCAATATGGTTCAATGCCCGCGTCCAGAAACGGGCATAGAGCAAGTGCAAAATGGCATGTTCCACGCCGCCAATATATTGGTCCACCGGAAGCCATTTTTCCGCAACTGTGCGGTCAAATGGCTTGTCATGTGGCTGGCTGGCAAAGCGGATGAAATACCAGCTTGAATCGACAAAAGTATCGAGCGTGTCGGTTTCGCGCCGTGCAGGCTGACCGCAGCTTGGGCAATCGACCTTGCTCCAGCTTGGGTGCCGATCCAGCGGGTTGCCGGGAATGTCGAAACTGACATCTTCGGGCAAGATTACGGGCAATTGGTCATCGGGCACCGGCACCGCGCCGCAGGTCGGACAATGGATGATGGGGATGGGCGTCCCCCAATAACGCTGACGCGAAACGCCCCAGTCGCGCAGGCGATATTGCGTTTGGCCAATGCCCCAGCCTTCGGCCTGTGCGCGTGCGATGACATCGGCCTTCGCCTGATCGATCGTCATGCCATTCATCCAGCGCGAATTGACGATTGTGCCGGGGCCGGTGAAAGCAACATCGCCGGCAAAGCTGCTATCGGTCACATCGCCATCGCCGACAACGCGGGTGACGGGCAAAGCATATTTGCGCGCAAAATCAAGGTCGCGCTGGTCATGCGCGGGGCAGCCAAAGACGGCGCCAGTGCCATAGTCCATCAACACGAAGTTCGCGACATAGACCGGCAAATGCCAGCTTGCATCGAGCGGATGTTCGACGGTCAAGCCTGTATCAAACCCCCGCTTTTCGGCGGTTTCAATATCGGCAGCAGTCGTTCCGCCCTTGCGACATTCCTCGATAAACGCTTGCAAGTCGGGGGCATTGGCGGCCAGCTTTTGCGCGACGGGGTGGTCGGCGGCAATGGCAACAAAACTTGCGCCGAACATGGTATCAGGCCGCGTTGTAAACACGTCGATGCCGCCATTCCCCCCGGGAAAACCGAAGGTGCATTTCAAGCCCTGCGATTTGCCGATCCAGTTTTCCTGCATCAACCGCACCTTGTCCGGCCATTGGTCAAGCGAACCAAGGCCATTGAGCAGTTCATCTGCAAAGTCGGTGATTTTGAGGAACCATTGGCTCAGCTTGCGGCGTTCAACCGGCGCGCCGGAGCGCCAGCCCTTGCCGTCGATGACTTGTTCATTGGCGAGCACGGTCATGTCAACCGGGTCCCAGTTTACCGCAGATTCCTTGCGATAGACCAAGCCAGCGGCATATAGTTTCAGGAACAGGGCCTGTTCATGGCCATAATATTCAGGCTCGCAGGTCGCAAGCTCGCGCGTCCAGTCAATCGCAAAGCCAAGCCGTTTCAACTGCGCCTTCATGTTTGCGATATTGTCGCGGGTCCAGCCGCCGGGGTGGACGTTCTTTTCCATCGCCGCATTTTCGGCGGGCATACCAAAGGCGTCCCAACCCATGGGATGCAACACCTCATGCCCCGTCATCCGTTTGTAGCGCGCCAGCACATCGCCCATGGTGTAATTGCGGACATGGCCAATATGGATGCGGCCCGAAGGATAGGGAAACATCTCAAGGACATAAGCGCGCGGCTTGGCCGAATTATCATCCGCGACGAAGCTGCTGCGTTCTTCCCAAATATTTTGCCACCGCGCGTCGGCGACGTGCGGGTTAAAGCGCTCTTCGTTGGACATAGAAATTACCCGGTGATGGACGACCGACGAAGGTCACGCGCCTTGGTGAGGATGACGGCCTCCAGCTTTTGCACCGTGGCGGCACGTAATGGTGCCGCGACCCACTGGCCATTTTGCGAGACTTCACGGCTGCCGGCCACGCGCAAGGCGTCTGCGCGCAGGTCTTGATCCAGGATCGACACGGTCAGCTTTACGCGTTCGCCGGGGCTTTGCGGGTTTACATACCAATCGGTAACGATGACGCCACCCGACGAATCGGTCTGCACCAACGGCATGAACGACAAGGCATCAAGCGATGCGCGCCACAAATAGCTGTTGACGCCAATATTGGTGACCTGGCTGGCCGCGAGGTCCGCCTTTGGACGTTCCCTGCCGCCGCAGCCGGAAAGCAGGCCTAAGCTAATTAAGCTGCCGGTCGCAATGATAAGTGCCAGGCGAGTATTGCGCATAAAATGTCCTTGAACAATGGAATATTGGAAGCCTCTATAGTGGCTTGCTGCCGGGGGCAAGCTTTCTGGCGGCTGAACGGCGC
>JAEMTM010000237.1 GCA_016462305.1 Sphingomonadaceae bacterium
AAAACCGACTCCCGCCGTGCTGAAATCATCCAGCGATTGACTGATTATGTCCTGGCGGAAGGGCTTTCGGCGGCGAGCTTGCGTCCATTGGCCAAGGCGGCGGGGACGAGTGACCGGATGCTGCTATATTATTTCACCGACAAGTGCGCAATTATCACGGCGGTGTTGGAACAGATTTCGGCGCGGTTGGTGGGGCTGATTTCTGAACGGACCGCAACTGAGCTATTGCCCGTGGAGGAACTACGCCGCCAGTTTGCAGAGCTTTTGTTTGAGGACGCGTTATGGCCATATATGCGCATCTGGCTTCAGGTGGCGGCGCACGCGGCAATGGGCGACGCCTATTATCGCGGCGTGGGTGAACAGATTGGCCGCGGCTTTCTGGACTGGGGCAAAATGCAGTTGAAGGCGGACAGCGCGGCGCAACTGGATATTGATGCTGCGCGCCTGCTGGTCAGCATCGAAGGCATGCTGTTCCTCAAAAGCATTGGCCTTGATGACGTCAACGCCAAGGCGCTTTAACGCCGGTTTGCGGCCCGTGCTTTGCCCAACAATATGGCTGCGCTGTCGCCATTATTTCGGTAGCTTTCGACAAGCAGATAGGCCGCCAGAAACGGCGCGCCAAGGTTGGAGACGGCAAATCCCAGAACAAGCCCGGTCGCCGAAAATGCGTGTCGCCACGCGACCCAGACGCCGGACATTATGAGGAAGCACAAAAAGTCGAGATTAAACTGCCCACGCCACGTCATATCGCTTATGTCGCCGAAAAATATGGGATACAGCCCCATGCCGTGGTTCGCGATCACATTGGCGGTGTAGACGCCAACAAGGGCAATGATGGTGACGAGAAATATGCGGAACAAGGTCATGTTTCGGCTCCTGAAAATGAAAATAGAGCATCTTCATAACAAAATGTAGCGGGTGCTACAAATATTATTTGGCATGATGGGCGGATGCGCCCAGCCCACTCGTCATCCCGAACTTGTTTCGGGATAACGCACCGCCGTCGCCTGTTATCCTGAAACAAGTTCAGGATGACGAGGGGTTTTGGGGATGATGACGAAGGCGGTTCGGGATAACAGGTTGCGGTGGTTCAGGATAACAGGTTGCGGTGGTTCAGGCTTACGAAGTGCGCACGTCGTCCGCCAGCTCCACCCAGGTCGGCGCATGGTCGCTGGCTTTCTCGCGGCCGCGATGCGCCTTGTCGACGCCGCAACTATTGAGGCGGTCGGCGATGGCCGGGCTTAACAACAAATGGTCGATGCGAAAGCCATGGTCGCGTTGCCATGCGCCGGCTTGAAAATCCCAAAAGGTCCACACCCCGCCTTGCGGATAATGCGTGGCGAGCGCGTCGGTCCAGCCCTGGCCAAGCAATGCGCGATAGGCAGCGATGCTTTCGGGCTGACGCAGCGCGTCGTCGAGCATTGCACCGGGCGCCCAAATATCATGGGCATGGGGGATGACATTATAGTCGCCTGCCAACACCGCAGGGATTTCCGCCGCCAGCAACTCTGCCGCACGGGCATATAGCCGCTGCATCCACGCCAGCTTATAGTCGAATTTGGGCCCCGGTTGCGGGTTGCCATTGGGCAAATAAATGCTCGCGACGCGGATGCCGAAAACATCGGCCTCCAAATAACGCGCATGTTCGTCCAACGGATCGCCGGGCAAAGTGCGCTGCGCCTCAATCGGCTGCGCGCCCTTGGCGAGGATGGCGACGCCATTGAACGACTTTTGCCCATGCCAAATCGCGCCATAGCCAGCGCGTTCAAAGTCCGCGACGGGAAAGCCCTCATCCTGCGACTTCACCTCTTGCAAACAGGCAATGTCGGGCTGCGTTTCCTCCAGCCATTCGAGCAATCGGGGCAGGCGCGCCTTGACGCCGTTGATGTTATAAGTCGCGATACGCATGATGGCGCTTTAGCCGGAAAATCGGGATTACGAACCTGTTTTTCGGACTGCGGACGTTTCTA
>JAEMTM010000009.1 GCA_016462305.1 Sphingomonadaceae bacterium
CCGAAATAGCCGTTGATCCAACTCCCTCACCCCATCGCTCGTCATCCTGAACTTGATCGTTCGTCATCCTGAACTTGTTTCAGGATAACAAACAACGGTCGCTCGTCATCCTGGAGCCATAGGCTGGCAGAGCCAAAACACGTTCAGGATGACAAAAAAGTGGGCAATTCCCAGTCGGGAGTGCCGCCCCTCCGTTTGGAATTTCCTGTTGTGCAGGGAATTTCAAAACGGTGGCAGAGGGCATTTTCAAGGCGAACAGGGATTCAGTGGCCAAAAAATAACGTGCAGCAAATTTCGACCTCAAATAAGCTGCAAGACGAATGTAGCGTTGCTTCTCAGGTCGATGCCATCTCTTTGAGTGGAATGGTCGCGTCAGCCAGAAGTTCGGGTGGAAGGGCCAGATCGCCAGTCACCAGCGCTTTTCCCTGCACATAGTCTTTCACGGCGTTCACGCAGTCGAGTGCAATCACCCTCCCTTCCCGCATATAAATTATCGAAAAGGACCGTTCGCTAGGATTACCGCGAACTATAGCCGTGTCGTATCCAACAGACAGGCCCACTGTCTGCAACTTCAAATCAAATTGGTTTGACCAGAACCATGGGACGGCGTCATAAGGCGATTCCTTGCCCATGATATGCCGTGCGGCGATTGTCGCCATGTCGTTGGCATTTTGCACCGATTCCAGCCGGATGATCGCATTACGGGCAAAGCGACTGCGGTGTGCCGCGCAGTCGCCGATGGCGTAAATATCTTCCAACGAAGTCCGGCAGAATGCGTCTATGATTACGCCATTGCCCGTTGCCGCACCAGCGGATTCGAGCGGCGCTATTGCAGGAATGATACCGATACCGACCAAAACGAGGTCGGCAGGAATAGTTTCGCCATCGGCGAACACAACAGTGTCAACCTTGCCATCGCCCTCAAGTCGCGCCACGGACCTGTCGAGATAGAGCTGCACGCCGTGCGCCCGGTGCTCGGCCTCGAAGAAGGATGAAAGCGCCTCACCGGCAACCCGCGCTAGCACACGATCAAGTGCTTCGATCAATACAACCGGCTTGCCCGATTTTGCGAGCACTGCTGCGGATTCGAGTCCAATGTATCCGCCCCCAATCACGACGATTTGCTTGGCTTCGAATGACAATCGCCTCAACGCGTCCGCATCCGCACGTGTCCGAAGCGTTACGACGTTGGCCAAATCGCCGCCGGGACATGGCAGCGGCCGCGCATGTCCGCCTGCGGCCCATATAAGTTTGCCATAGCTGATGCTGGTCCCAGAGGATGTTACGACGCGATGCTTTTCGGCATCGACCGACACTATTAACCTGCCCAGCTCCAACCCGATCTCTCGCTCTTCCCAAAATTCGGGAGGGCGGATGCGGATGCGTTCGAACGGCTTCTCGCCAGAAAAATATTCCTTCGACAAAGGCGGCCGCTCATAAGGGATGTCCGCCTCTTCGCCGACAATCGTTATTGAACCTGCAAAGCCGCCTTGGCGCAGCGCAATCGCCGCTTGCGCTCCGGCATGCCCGCCGCCGACAATCAGGACGTCAGAATGAGAGAGCGGCGCGCATTTCATCAATCAAAACCTTATGGAAAGCGACCATGCGCTCGTCCGGCTGCTGCGCGATAAAGAAATCGAGTTCGGGGTCAGCGACAATGCTGCGCTTGCCCGAAAGCCCTTCCATTATGGCGAGACCGCAAAAGGGCACATAGGCTTCGGCATATCCGCCCTCATGGACTAAGGCGATGCGCCCGCCGCAAAGCTCGTCAGCGAGCGCGACCATATGACCGGTCATTGCACGATAACTGTCGCTATGGAGCAACTGCCTTGCCAACGGGTCGACGGCATTGGCATCGAGCCCGCTGGCAACAATGATCAGTTCGGGTGCAAATGCCCGCAGTGCAGGCGTTACGAGCTGTTCCAGAGCGTGCATATAGGTTTCGTGACCGCTGCCAGCCGGAAGCGGAATGTTAAGGTTGAAGCCTTCGCCAGCCCCCTGACCCCGTTCATCGAACCCCGAATAGCCGGGCGGAAAGCAGCGGTCCTGATGAATCGAAATGGTTAGCACGTCAGGGCGATCATAGAAGATCGACTGCGTACCATTACCATGATGCACGTCCCAGTCGAGCACGGCGACACGGCCCACCCCATGCCTACGCTTGGCAACCTCTATGGCAATCGGGATATTGGCGAGAAGGCAGAAACCCATCGGCTCATTGGCAAGGCAATGATGTCCGGCGGGACGGCAGAGCGCATAGGCGTTGGGATTTTTGCCCGACACCACCACATCCACCGCCTCGATTGCAAGACCAGCAGACAGCGCAGCGATTTCGAAGCCACCTTTGGAAAAGGGCGCAAAAACTCCCAACTCGCCGCCACCTGCATCGCTCAGCTTTTTGAATTCGTCGATATAGGATGCCGGATGAATGAGAAGGAGATCGTCACGAATGGCGGACGGCGCCGACCGAATTTCCAGCTCCGCATCGAACCCAGCGGCGCGGACCAGATTGAGCAGGCGGCGTTTCGACGTCGGCGTATCGGCTCCGTAGCTACCGCTCGGCGGTTCGACCCAGTCGCCAACTGGCAGAAAAAGCGACTGGACGCCAGTGCAATGCCAGAATGTGCGCTCGTCGGTAAGGAACAGGGTTTTGTTGGTCAATTTACACTCTCCCCCGCAGCATAGACCTGCTCGCCGCGAATATAGGTTTTCAGCACCTTGGTTTTGTGGAGCTCGCCAACTGGTGCGGTTAGCGGGTTGCGGTCGACAATGATCATATCGGCATATTTGCCGACCTCGATTGTGCCGCCACGGTCGAGACGACCCATCTGAATCGCCCCATTGCGTGTCATGATAATGAGTGCCTGTTCACGGGTGATGCTTTGCCCGGCATTCATCGGCTCGCCCATCGCCCCCGGAACCTGCCGGGTGACCAATGTTTCGAAAGCGAGCCAGGGGTTGACCGAAGGCACCACCGGCCAGTCCGAACCGATGACGACATTGGCCCCGCTTTCGACCACATCCTTTGCCGGCCAGATGCGCTTCATCCGTTCTGGGCCGACTGCGGTTGCGATATCGACTGAGGTAATCGGCGTCGGCCACCAGATATAGGGTGAAAGCTCCCAAGTGAAATTGAGTTCGCGGGCACGTCCGACATCCGATGGCGCGATGAAGGTGTTGTGGCCTATGTCATGGCGCGGCCCCGTCCACCCGTTGCGCTTGCGGGCAAAAGCAATGGCGTCGGCCGCAGCACGCGTTGCGCCGTCGCCTGCCGCATGGAATTTGATATGCAGCCCCTGGCTGTCGAAATCGGATACTATTCGGTTCAATTCGTCTTGCGGGATCAGCAGCAATCCCCGGTCGTCTTTCGCATCATGTGCATGGCCAGCACGGGGCGCATAAGGATCAATCATTGCCGCTGTCCGACTTTCGATTGGAACGCCGTCGAGAAACAGCTTTATGCAGTCCATCTGCAATCGCCCATGCGTATAAGACTGCCGGTCGGGCACAAGGCCCTCACTATTCTGTGAATTGGGGCCGAAGACGATGCACCCCCGGGTATATTGCTTAAGCCCGCCTGACTTCGCATAATTGGCAAGGCCCCGGACATATTCGGTCCGCAAGCCGGCCTCGATAATGCCGACAATTCCGTAGGACAGCATTTCATCGGTCGCGACCTTGACGGCGGCGACCTGCTCCTCATCGCTTGCCGTCGGCATCTTGCTTTCGACAAGCAAAGTCGCGAGTTCGCGCAGCACGCCGGTCGGCTCGCCTTTGGCATCGCGGTCGATGACGCCACCTTGCGGGTCGGCTGTCGCCTTTGTCACGCCGCCGAGTTCAAGCGCGCGGCTGTTTACCCAAATGCTATGAAGGCTTTCATCGTTGAGAACTATGGGATTGTCAGGCGCGACGGCGTCAAGAAGACGTTTGTGTTGCTCATCTTTCTTGAAAGCCGCCCCGACCCAACTGCCGCCGACAATCCATTGCCCGGGCTTTGCCTTGGCGACACAGGCCTTGACTGCACCGACGATCACCGAAGCCTTTGCGCCCTGGGGGAAACGGCAAGACAATTTGTCGCGACCGGCAAAAAAGAGATGCACATGCGCATCGTACAGGCCCGGCATCAGCGTCTTGCCGCCCATATCCACGACCTGCGCGCCCTGACCTGCGGCTTGCGTCACATCGGCGCGGTTGCCGACCGCGATGATCGTCCCGTCCTTGACGGCGACCGCTTCACTGTTTCCCTGCGGCGTAATCACCTCGCCATTGACGAAGAGCAGCGTGGACGAAGCCTGCGCCAAGGCCGTGGTCGGGATTGCACCCAGCGCGAGCAAAAAAGGAGCGGTGAAGGCAAGACGTTTGAACGTTATTGCGGAATTCATCGGAATGGGACATCCTTTCAGATATTTCAGGGTGAAAGATGAAACAGGTGAAACAGGCACGTCTTTGCAACTTAGGCCAAATCGAGCGTGTCGGTGCAAAGAAGGGCACTGGTAAATGTCCGGCACGGCCAATGATCGACGGCCCTTTGATGATATAGAAGTTGGAACTGAATCTTTCTCGATATTGGAGGCTGCAAACGCGCAACAATATATGAATAAGCCCACCATCTCAGCCCAGATTCTGCGGCACATGGCGAATTGCCTCAGATTGACCGGCCGCAGTCCGGAAGGAATCCTGCTGGAGATCGATCTGGACCCGTCGGAACTCGACGATCCCAAAGCTACTATCCCGCTCGAAAAATTCCTGTCCTTTGTCGATCTTGCCTCGCGCCGTTCGGCCAACGCCAATTTCGGGCTTTATGCCGGTCGGCTTGCAGCGTCCGACAGTCTCGGCCCATTGGGTTTTCTTTTCCTGAGCGCACCCACTTTCAGAGCGGCGTTTAACAGTTTCAATGCCTATCTCGCTACCATCCAAGATGCTACGCACAACCGCTTTTTCGAAGAGGAGGGGTTGGCCACATTCGAGTATGGGATAACCGACCAGAGCTTAGGAAACAGGGAGCAGGACGCCGAATTTTCGCTGGCCGTCATGCACAGTTTCTGCCTGAATTATTTGGGTTCCGATTTCGAGTTGGCCGAAGTGCGGCTGGAGCATGCCTGCCTGAGCGACCCAAAAATCTACCGGGATTTTTTCCGTTGCGATGTCTATTTCGATCAGGACATCAACTCATTCTCGTTCGAAAACCGCTTTCTGGACCGGACGGGTGGCGCAATCGACCCGGCATTGTTTCCGATTATCGAAGAACATGTGCGCCGCAAGGTAGACGACCATTGTCTGGAAAAGCTCGTGTCCGAACAAGCGCGCAGGATAGTCGATGTCAGCAATTTTGCGCAGACTCCGACGCTGGAGGAAGCGGCAAGCATGATCGGCATTTCCGTCGCTACCCTTAATCGCCGATTACGCAACGAAGGCGTCAGCTGGCGGGCAATGGTGCAAGAACGTCGGATGAACGCGGCGGCACGCCTGCTCAAGCAAAGCAGGCGAGACGTGGCCGATATTGCATTGGCCGTGGGCTATTCCGAAAGCGCAAGTTTTGTGCGCAGTTTCAAACGGCACTACGGAATCACGCCGAAGCGTTATCGCAAAAATTGATGTTGGCTGCTATTGCGATGGCTTCACATATTGGATGTTGAACACAGAATAAGTGCGCGTGTCGTCGGCAACGGCGTTCTTACCGCTTCACGCGATTTCCGAAACCAAAGGCTTACCGGCATCGGCCACGGAGCTTTCGAGCAGCAGGCCGATTGCCAACGCATTGCGAACTCTTTTCATGGCAATCATGTCTCTACTCTGCTTTCGGAAGGGCAAAGGCGACGATGGCGTCGCTCAACTGGGTGCCGAAACCGCCGTGACCGCCCGCCGACACCACGACATATTGGCGTCCATCGCTGTGCAGGAATGTCATCGGCGTGGCGGTTGCAGGCGCGGGCACCTTCCAGCTCCACAATTCCTTGCCGGACTGGATGTTGTAGGCGCGGAAGTGACTGTCCAAACTTGCGCCGATGAAAATCAAGCCGCCTTTCGTCACGACGGGTCCGCCCTGATTGGGAGCGCCCCAGGATTCCAGCGAACGCAATTTGGTCGAAAATTCGACCCGCCCGAAGGGGATTTGCCAGCGGGTTTCGCCAGTCTTCATGTCGATTGCGGTCAGCCTGCCCCAAGGCGGCGGGTTGCACGGCGCGCCAAGCGGTGAGAGCAGAACCTCGCGCAGCATAATATAAGGCGACCCTTCCATCTGATAGACCGAGACCCCGGGGCGTTTGTGAATTTTCGCGTCATACTTTTCGCGCGGCATCAGGATGACCGACGATACAAGGTTGGACGAATTGACAATGGCGAGTCCAGAATTGGGGTCATAGGCAAGCCCGCCCCAGTTTGTTCCGCCCAGAAAGCTGGGATGCAGGATCGAACCCTTGATGCTCGGCGGCGTGAAAATGCCCTCGTTGCGGAAGGCTGCCAGCTTTTTGCGGCACGCCTCGCCGTCGAAGCCCATCGCACCCCAACCGTCCTCGGCCTTAATCGACTGCGACGTCACAGGTTTTGGCAGCACCGGCATTGGCTGCGTCAGCGCAGCGACTTCGCCCGGCACGTCGCTTTTCGGTGCGGGCAATTCCTTGATCGGGAACAGCGGCTTCCCAGTCTGGCGGTCTAAGACGAAGATATTGCCTGTCTTAGTCCCCTGAATCACCGCCTCGACCGACTTGCCGTCCATTTCGATTGTTGCAAGCGTCGGGGCCGCGGGAACGTCATAATCCCACAGATCGTGCCTAATGGTCTGAAACGACCAGATGCGCTTGCCGGTAAGTGCGTCGAGCACCACGACCGCATTGGCGTCGGGCACCGCACCCAGGCGGTTTACGCCGTAAGTATCATAGCTTGCGCTGCCAGTGGGCAGGAAGACCCAGCCGCGCTTGGCATCGATTGACATTGGCGCCCATGTGTTTGCCGCGCCCGTCACATTGCGTATTTCTTTGGGGATAGGGTTCCAGTTCCACAGCTCGCGCCCGCTTACCGCATCGAACGCCCGGACGATGCCGTCGAGCGAGTTTTTCTCCTTATTGTCGACGACGGACCCGCCGACGATCACGGCATTCTTATAAACTGCCGGGGGCGAGGTGTTTGCAACCCTTCCTTCGCCGCCATAATCGAACGCGGCGAGATTAATGCGCCCGCCAGCACCGAAACCCGCGCACAGTTTGCCGTCATCGGCATCGAGCGACAGGAGCACGCCATTTTGCGTCGCGAAGAATATGCGTTTGCCGCATGGCTTTTCCAACGCGCTGGCATCTGCCGATTCCCAGTAGGCCACGCCGCGACACAGATTCTGGCCGTATATGTTGCCGACAAGCGGTTTTTTGGGATCGTGCGACCAGATGGTCTTGCCGGTAGCGGGGTCGAGCGCCGCGACGCGGCTGAACGGGGTGCAGATATATAAGCGGTTGTTGGCGTAGATTGGGGTTCCCTGATTCACCGCCCCCTCGGCCTTGGCGAGGTCCGTTGACATATCGCCGGTATGGTGCGTCCAAACGCGTTCGAGCTTGCCCACATTGCCCGCATTTATCTGGTCGAGCGCGGAATATTTGGTACTGGTGGCCTGCCCACCATAAGAGGGCCAGCCGGAGGCGTCCGCTTCCACCGCTGCTATTTCAGGACGGCTTTCAACCGTGCCTGTTGGCCCGCTCTCCGAGCATGATGCAAGCAATAGTGCTGCTGCGACAGCAGCCAAGAGCCGACCAGCTCTCAACGCTCTTTCCGAACGAACACAGCATTTCCGCCAATCCATGTTTCGACCGGCTGGATCTTGTGAATCTCTGTCACCGGAATGTCGAAAGGATTCTGGTCGAGGATGACGAGATCGGCATATTTGCCGATAGCGATCGAGCCTGCATCCTTCTCAATGCCCATGCGTTTGGCAGCATGGATCGTGAACATGTCAATCGCCTGGCGCAGCGTGATTGCCTGACCAAGTCCGAACGACCGCTCCCCACCCCCTGGATTGCGCCGTGTCACCGCTGTCTCAATCCCGATCCACGGGTTTGGCGTCGGCACAACCGCCCAGTCGGATCCCGCGATGACAAGCGCGTCGGCGGCAAAGCCATCCTTGATCGGCCAGACGCGATCAATGCGTGGCGAACCGACCGCCTTCGTAATATCGTCGTTGATCGGCTGGGGGTCCCAGAGATAGGGCGAGAATTCGAGCGACGTATTGAGCGCCTTGAAGCGGGGCAGGTCGGCTGGATCGACAAAGGTCGAATGTGCGACTTGATGGATCGGACCCTTCATCCCGTTCGCCTGTCGCGCCGCCGCGATGGCATCAAGCGACGCCCTGACCGCCCAATCGCCGGCGGCGTGAAACATCACGCTGATCCCTTGCTTGTCCCATATAGTTACATTCGCCGCCATCCGCACGGGATCGAACAGCAGCAGCCCGCGCTCGGGTGCATTGGGTTGGCCCGCCTGATAGCGCGCCAGCATCGCGCCAGTGTGGCTTTCGGTCGGCACGCCATCGGCAAAGACCTTGATACAATTGGTGTTGAAATTGGGGCGGGCGTAGCTTGCGCGTGCGGCAAGCGTAGCATCCAGCTCCTTGTTATACTCGCCCGCCGCCGAATAGGCGATGCAAGCCTGCACGCGGTGCTTCAATATCTCGCGATCGGCGAGTCGGGAATAAACCTCGAGATCGTCGCGAAAAGCCATCGCTTCCAGAAAGCCGACCAGCCCGTGGCCAGCGAGTATGTCCAGAATCTGCGCCAGATTCTGCTCAGTTTTGTCGAGCGGCTGCGGCGGAATTTTTGCCAGTACAAGCCGACTTGCGGTTTCGCGCAATATGCCCGTCGGCTTACCGCTTGAATCGCGCTCGATAATTCCGCCTTCGGGATTGGGCGTAGTGTCGGTAATCCCTGCTTCCTTCAAAGCTCTGCTATTCGCCCAGACGCTATGGCCGCTCACGTCGAACAGCATGAGCGGATTGTCTGGCGAGACGGCATCGAGCGTCGCAGCCGTAATCGGCGTACCTTCCAGCAGCGATGCCTGCCATTGCCCGCCTGTTACCCACTCGCCGGGTTTTGCTGCCTTCACGCAGTTCGAGACGAGGCCGAGCAGCTTTTTCGCATCGGCATCCTGCGGCACGCGGCAACGGCCCTCATCGCCTTTTGCCTGCAAGACCGGATGGACGTGCATGTCGTAAAGGCCGGGAAGGACCGTCTTGCCTTTCAGGTCGATGACCTTGGCGGCTTTCTTCACCCATTTCTTTGCCATCCGCGCATCACCGATGCCGGAAATTCTGCCATCGGCTATAGTGATGGCGGTTTGCCAGCCGGTCGCGGTGTATATCTTCCCGTTATGCAGGAGGATTTGGGCGCTGGCAGGTTCAGATTCCTTGGCCCGCAAGGGAGGATGGAAGGCCATCGCCCCGAGAAGGAAGACAAACGCAGCCTTTTTCAACGCGCCGCGATGTCCATATCTT
Organism: Sphingomonadaceae bacterium; assembly: GCA_016462305.1. Classification (GTDB taxonomy): domain Bacteria; phylum Pseudomonadota; class Alphaproteobacteria; order Sphingomonadales; family Sphingomonadaceae; genus Sphingorhabdus_B. Next base: position 9,470 of record JAEMTM010000009.1, read on the forward strand.
CCCAAAGGCGCAAAACTCATTCCATCCATTCCTTTACGGCATGTCCGCGGTCAGAAGTCGTAACTGACCGTCACACCAAAAGTGCGTGGCCGGACGATATGCGACCGGTAGATCGTCGCAAGGCCGTTATCGCGCTGCCGACGTCCTGCCCAGACCGCCTGGTCGAGCAGGTTGTTCGCAAAGACCGAAATATCGAAGCCATTGAGCTTATATCCGGCGCGCATCGACAATGCTTTGATCGCAGGCGCCGTGCTCAGCGTCAGATCGACCCCGCCATTGCGCGGGTCGAGAGATGCCGGAGTCGATTTTTGTTTTGCCTGATAATCAAAGTCGGCGCGGATATAGGCGTCGTTGCTTCCGACCGTGAAGTCATATTGTCCGTGCAGCGACATTGTCCAAGGCGGGGCGATGACATTATTGCCGGCGCTTACCAACGGGACAGTGGCGGTAGGCCCGCCGAAGAAGGTCTTGAGGAACTTCGCGTCGGTATAACCAACTTCAGCCTGAAGCGTCAGCGCGTCGGTGACCTTCCAGTCCATTTGGACATCAAAGCCGCGGCTGCGCGCATCACCGAGGTTGGCGGTAAACTGGAAACCGCAGCTGTTGATCCCGACATTCTGCTGGATGTCTTTCCAGTCGATCTGATAGGCACTAGCTTGGACACCGAAGCGGCTCGTGCGGGTTTTGACACCGGCTTCATAGCTCCACACCGAATCCGAATTGTAAAGTTCGGGGCGGCCGTTTGGATAGCCGATCGACCTCAGCTCTGGCGCGCAGGGCGAACCGACCTGCGGGTTATAACCGCCCGGGCGGAACCCCTTTGCAACCGAACCGTATAAAAGGGTGCTATCGGTGACCTGGAAATCGACCCCGAATTTCGGCGTGAAGGGTTTTTCCTTTTGGGTGCCGACGTCGGTGACCGGCGGGCCTACGACCGGTCCTCGCGCGAACGAATTAATGGCAAACTTGGTCTCGCCATAGCGCAAGCCGAGGGTCAGGGTGAGCCGGTCGACGGGCCTGAAATTGACCTGCCCGAACATGGCCAGTTGCGTATCCTTCGACCGTGTCGCCTGATCGTAGATTAGACGCCCGTCGACCAGCGGCGGGAAGACGGGAATGAGGAACGGCGCATATTGAAACAGGAACCGGTCGTCGACCTGCTGGACCGACAACTGTTTTGCGCTCTGGAAGAACCCGCCGACGACCCAAGAGAACATCCCGCCATTATCGGTCGATTGCAAACGCAGTTCGGCGGTCAGGTTTTTCTGTGTGTTGACGAAACCGCTGACGGCCGATTGGTTCGGAAAGATCGGCAGCGTGATTCCGGTAAACAGGCTCTGGTCGAAGGTCGTATAATCGGCGTCAAACTCCTGCCTGCGATCGAAATAGGAGCCGATTGCGACAAGCTCTGCGCCGCCTAGATCATAGCTGATGTTGATGGCGGGCAGGATGAAGCGGTCTCGCCCAGACTCCTGTACACGGTTGCCGTTAAGGAACACGCCGTTTTCATAGTCGGAAAATTGCCGGTCGGGAACATTAAGGTCCCTCCGCAAATTGTCCCAGCTTTCGGGACTGTCGTTTGTATAGATTCGTTGATAGACGAGCGAAGGTGTGACCGTCAGTTCGGGCGTGGGGGTCCATGCTAGCGAAAGACGGCCCACGAACGAATTGGTGTAGTTCGCATCTTTTTCCACAACGCTCCGGTCTTCGAAACGAACGCGGTCAATGAAGCCACCCTGGCGACGATAATAAGCGCTTGCCCGGATCGCCAGCATGTCGGCCACCAGCGGCGTGTTAACCGCAAGGCCGCCTTCGTAGCTCGGCGAGCCATTTTCGGTGAACGCCAGCTCTGCACGGGCGCGACCGCTGGTTTCAGTCGCATCGGCTTGTGGTGAAATGAAGCGGATCGTTCCACCCTGCGACCCCGAACCGAACAGCGTGCCTTGCGGGCCGCGTAGCACTTCGATGCGCTCAAGGTCAAAAATTACAGGAAAGACCGTGCCGCCGCTATACCCCAGTGCGCGGACCTGAACGGGTGTGTCGTCGATATATACGCCGGTGGTTGAGGCACCTACGGACGAGTTGATCCCGCGAATGGCGATGTTCGTCGTCGTGTTTGTAGATTCGAATGTTATCCCCGGCGTCTGGCGGATCACTTCACCGAAATCGCGGATGCCGCGCTCTTCAAGCGTTTCGGCAGAGAAGGCGCTGACGCTCAACGGAACCTTGCTCAACGCCTCCGATTTGCGGGTTGCGGTAACAACGATTTCCCCGTTTTCAGCAGCCTCTTCGGTATCGGCCGCTTCTTGGGCAAATGCCGGAAATGCAATAGCGAACGCGGCGCTGGCGACCGTTGCTTTGAGCGCTATTTTCAACACCTTTGTCATAATTTCATCCTCCCATTAGTTTCTCGAATTTCAGCAACGAAGCTAAAGCCAACTCACCATTGCTTGATTGACGGAAGCAATCATCATGCATCGCGTTTGAGCAGAAACATCAATTGGCGTTCTTTGAGACGCAAGATTGGCCGGAATTGCTAAAGTCCCTTCCAAGCCCGGGTGAGGATAAACGAGCCACTCACCACCGCAATGTCACATTAGCTCCATAGGTCGCCGGTTTGGCGTAAACCGAAGTCGTGCCAAGGATGCCGAGATTCAGCGTATAAGCGCGGTATGCTTTGTCAAAGATGTTGCGCCCGAATAGCTGAAGCGACACGCGTTCGCTATCGCTGGTCCATGTCAGCGAGGCGTTCGAGACATTATAGGATGGTTGCAATGACGACCGACCGTTTGTTACTTCCAGATATTGCTTGTCATACCAGACGCCATCAAACTGTGCCGCGATGTTGCCCGCAAGCGCGTCGAAATTGTAGCGCAAAAGATAGTTGAAGCTGAACTTCGGCGCATTGGGCAGCTTCGCATCGGTGATCGTGTTTTGCGGGAAATCGCAGAAAAATGAGCCGTCGCGCTGATTGACGCAATATTGCGCATTCGGCGCCCCTGGGGAAAATTCCGGTCCGAATTGCGCCTGCGGACCCGAAACCTCATCGACCTTGTTGGTTTGCCAGGTCGCGCCGAGATTGGCATTAAACCTATCGTTTGGCTGCCAGAAAAGCTCAAGTTCGGCGCCCGTCGCGCGCGCATCGCTGTTGCTGACTTGCGGCAACCCGCCGAGTACAGAAAAGGCCTGATAGTCTTCGTAGATATAGTGATACCCCGTCGCGTTGACACGCAACGCACCGCTGTCGCTCGCCCATTTCACGCCGCCTTCGAACGAGCTGAGCTTTTCTGGCTTGTGGCGGAAACTCGCTGGTGTCACATCTGCGCTGAGCGTCCAGTTGCCGCCCTTGATCCCGCGGTTCCAGGACAGGAAGACGAGCATGTCGCTGTTCGGCTTGTAATTCAGCCCGACCCGCGCGGCCCAATCACCATAAGAAATGCGGCTAACGCCGGGAATGGCAGCTTCGAAAGTCTCGTCCGTTGCCCTTGTCGTGGTCGGGAAACCCCTGTCGATAAGCCGCGATATATAATCGATAGATTTGCGATCCTTCGAATAACGCAGACCGGCGATTGCGGTCAGGGTGTCGCTCAGATCATATTCGGCTTGGCCAAAAATCGACCAGTTTCGCGACTTCAGCGTGTAATCTTCCATGACGCGCGGGTCATTCGCGGCACCGTTGATGGCAAGCGCGGTCCCGAGGATGGGCGCACCAATGGTCGTGATGTCGCCGCCGATTTTCATGTCGAGATAATAAGCGCCGGCCTGCCAGCGCAAGCGGTCGGTTTCGCCCGAAAATCGGAGTTCCTGGCTGAATTGGCGATAGTTTGCATTGGTCAAGAACTGGATGACCGTGATTGGCAATGCATCACCATCCTCGCCATAGGATTTTTTCAATTCGGTGTAATTGGTGATTGCGGTCAGATCGACGCTGCCAAGGTCATAGGTGAGCTTGCCTTGATAGATGTCGGTTGTCCGGTTGAAATATCCGATATCGTTGGAGAAGTTCGCAAATGGACTGGCTGCTTGCCCCGTGATGCCGTTAATGACGCCGCCCGATCCGTTGCCGAGCCCCGCTGCGTTTACGCCGCAAAAGCCGTTGGCGAGCAGGTCGCAATTGTCGAAAACATATCCGCCGGTAGCAACATCGTCGTCTTCGCTATGCTTCACCCAAAGGTCGAGTTGCCCGTTATCGCCGAGATCGGCTTGAAGCGTGCCGCGGATAGCCCAACCATCCTCTCCGCCCAGATCCTGGCCATTGCCATCAAACGTGCCGGGAAGCGCCGCAGCGGATTTGATATAACCGTCGGCCTTGACAACACGCCCGGCAACCCGGAACCGCAGACCGGACGTTATCTGGCCGCCGACCGCGGCTTCGAAAGCACGGCGGTCGAACCGTTCGTAGCTGAGTTCGGCATAGCCGTTGGCCACATCCTCGCTGGCGTCGCGGCTGATATAGTGGACAAGGCCGCCTGTGGCATTGCGCCCGAACAGCGTGCCTTGAGGTCCGCGCAGCACCTCCACCCGTTCGGTATCGAACAACTGGCCCGAAATGCCGTTGATCGACCCCATATAGGCGTCGTCCATATAGACCGCGACTGGCGCTTCGAGATAATCGGTGAAATTATTCTGCGAAATCCCGCGAAGATTGAAGATCGTCACATTGGGCGACCAGGCGTTGAGCTGAAAGGCCGGTATCTGCTGCGTGATCTGCACAGTGTCGGTTATGCCCAGCGCTTCCAATTGTTCGCCCGAGTAGGCTGAGACCGAAATTCCGACCTTTTGCAGATTTTCCGAACGTTTCTGCGCGGTGACGACGATATCGCCAAAACCAACACTCTCATCGGTCTCGGTGGCTTGCGGCTGCTGATCCTGTGCAAATGCTACGCCGGAAAAAGGCAATGTGAATGTGTACGCAAGCGCGGTCGCTAAGGAAATGTGCGTGTTGAATTTAGCTTTCATCTGTTCGCTCCCTCGGCGAAAGCGGGGTGGTCTGGAGCAACCAGCACGCGCCTGACACCAATGTATCAAATGGTCCGGTGGGCGACCTTAGTTCTTGGCATTTCAGGCCAGATGGATTCGTGTCAGCACAGCCTCCAATCGATCCATCGCCTCGTCGATGATGTCATCTGGTGCGGTCAGCGCCGGAAGGAAGCGAATGACATTGCCGCGCAAGCCACAGGACAGCATCAGCAGCCCTTGATCGGCCGCAGCCTGGACAATGGCCTTTGTCAGCACCGGGTTAGGAGCGTTGGGGTCGCGATCTTTGACGATTTCGACCGCAATCATCGCGCCCGGACCGCGGACATCGCCAATGAAACCAAGCCCATTTTGTTGCAAGCTGCGCAGACGGGCCTTGATGCGATCACCGATACTGACGGCGCGTTCGCAAAGATCGTCCTCGTCGATGATTTTGAGCACTTCAAGCCCCGCGACGCAGCCGAGCGGCGATCCGCCATAAGTTCCGCCGAGCCCGCCGGGATCGGGGGCATCCATGATGTCCGCTCGTCCGATGACGCCCGAAATCGGGAAGCCGCCGGCCATGGCTTTGGCGACGGTCAACAGATCGGGCGTCACGCCATTGGCCTCGCGCACCCAGTCCATCGCGAATATCCGACCGGTCCGGGCAAAGCCCGATTGCACTTCGTCGGCGATGAGCAGGATGCCATGCTCGTCGCAAATCTCGCGCAACGCTTTGAAAAAGGCGTATGATGCGGTGTAGAAGCCGCCCTCGCCCAACACTGGCTCAAGCACGATTGCCGCGACCGCCGAAGGCTCGATCGACGAAGCGAACAGCGCCTTCAGCCCTTCAATCGCCTCTTCGTCCGAAAAGCCGTGATAGGCTATGGGAAAGCGCGTGTGGAAGACATCGGTCGGCATAGGCCCGAACTTCGCTTTGTAGGGCATAACCTTGCCCGTCATCGCCAGCGTCAGCAACGTCCGCCCGTGATATCCGCCCTGAAAGGTAACAATACCGCGCCGACCAGTATGGGCGCGGGCGATCTTGACTGCGTTTTCGAGCGCTTCCGCGCCGGTCGTAAAGAATATCGTCTTGGCCGGACCATCGATGGGCGCGATTGCGTTTAATTGCTCCGCGAGCGCGACATAAGATTCATAAGGCGTGACCTGGAACGAGCAATGCGAAAACAGGTCGAGCTGCCGCTTGACGGCTTCGATAATACGCGGATCCCCATGGCCGGTGTTGCAAACGGCGATCCCCGTGGCGAGGTCGATATAGCGCTGCCCCTCGGCATCGAAGATAACTGCGTTGGCGCCTTTCGCAAAAAAGCGCTGGTGCATGGAGGAAACCCCGCGCGGAACCGCTGCTTCGCGCCGCTCCCATAATTGCTGATTGGTCGTCATGCTGACAGTCCCCCGATAAGTGCATATTTGAGTTCGAGATATTCATCCATATCCGCCGATGCCGCAGGAATCGTGGCGATGACGTCGCCGGTCGCCGGATCGGAAACGGCCAAGCCCTCCGTCGCAAGATACGCCGCACGATACGGCGCAAGAAAATCGGGCAGCACCGTCATGCCTTTTCTCCTTCGTGCAGCAAGGCATTATGCGCCCGCAAGGTTATCATAAGCAGCACGAAACTGATCAAGAAGCAGCCTATGCAAACCAGTTCAACCAGCAAATAGCTGGATCCGTCGGTCAGCCAGCTTGCAACGAATGGGCCGATCCCTAGCCCGAGCATCTGCACGGCGATGGCGTTGCCGACCATGGTGCCATTGGTCTGGAATTCGCCGACAGCCGCAAGGATGAACGGCAGGACGAAGTTCCAGAGCATATTGAAGCCGCAAGCCGCAATCAGGAACAGCATAGCCGAAGGCGTGCCGAGCAATAGCGCGATGCACGCTGCACCCCCCAATATACCCGCAATCAGCGCCGCACGCCTGCCGATAAGCCCCGCAAGAAACACTGACGCAAGCGCGCCGATAATCGCGAGAATTTGCGAAGCGAACAAGGCGGTTGCCACGGGTTGCTCGCCCAGCCCCGCGTGGAGACCGACCAGGAAGAGCACGGCCCATGCGATCCCCTGAGCCAGATTATAGGCAAATACGCCCATCAGCGCGGTAACTATCAGCGGGCGGGACAAATCCCTGGCTGCGGCTGGCACTTCGGCCCGGGCCGATGCCGAGCGCGGGACATGACCGACGGTCAGCAGCCCTGCACACAGCAGCAATGCAAAGCTGCCGAATAGACCGGCGAAACCGAATTCTTGCAGAAAGCCCGGCAGCACCCAGATACCAAACGCACCATAGGTCAGCAGCAAGGTCAGATAGAGCGCCAAATTGCGGTCGACCTTGCGCGTCAGGCCGATGAAGGAAAAGCTCAGCGAAATGATCGCGCCGTGGCCTAGGCCCGCGATAAGGCGCGCGCCCCAAATGCCGCTAGTGCCAAGCAAAAGAACCGAGAGAATATTGCCGGTCACGGCGACCAGCAGTGCGCCTGTCAACAATTTGCGCCAGTCCGCGCGTAACCCAGGCAATGCCAGCGCAATAGTGGCCACGGCAACGCCTAGCATTTCGATGCCCGCAAGGTTCAACGCTTCGGGCTCGCTGACACTGAGTTCGGCGACAAAACCCTGTACCAATGCGGGCTGGATGATGAACGAGAGCACGCCCAATGTTCCAAGCGCGACCGCGCTACCGATGGCAGCTTTGCCATCTACATCAAAGGCAGCCAAATGTTTTTCATCACCCATATCGGTCGCGCATAAGCGCAGGCGAAATCTGGCACTTGGCCGGACAGGCCAAGTCAACGAAAGATTGATAGTAAATATCAATTTAGTGATTGATTTGGATAATCGAATTTCGCCGATTGCGGATAGCTTTCATGCCGAGAGACTCAGGAGACAGGCAACGTCAAGAGGGAGGAAGAAATGGGACAAGCTGCTGTACAAGCCGTGGCACTGCACGGCTGGAACGATTGTATGGAAAAAATGGGCGTCACATCGGAGGAAGCGATTGCTGCTGCCGGCCTCACTGGAAGTTTTGATAACAGCAGCCCCGGGACGCTCCCTTTGGAGGCTTTTACGCGAATCGCGGAATATGTCGGGGAACGCGCCGCAGTTCCCGCCGCGACTTGGATGCTGGGCCTCAATTACGACCTGAGCGAACTGGGACAGATTGGCGAAGCCGTTGCGTCGGCCAAGACTTTAGGAAGCGCGCTGCGGCGATTTGTGGCGCATTTCGAGCTGTTGCAGGACGCGTCGATGATGGAAATCGCGGTGCGGGAAGGTATCGCAACGATCAGCTACCGCATATTGGACCCCGATATCTGGCCACGCCATCACGATGCTTTGTTCACCTTGGGGATTGTAGCCCGGATCATAAGGATGGCTGCGCCCGACATATTGTCCGAAATCGAATATGGCTTCGAATGCGAACGCCGCGAAACCGGACTGTCGGTATCTGCCAGCCAGATCAGCTTTGCAGGCGAGTCCAACACGCTGAGTCTCCCCGCATCGATCCTGGACGCGGCGATGCCGTCTGCGGACGCCGGATGCGACCTCAAGAGCCTTTCGTCCATCCTCGCGCAAAAGCGCCGCGCGGCACCGGCACGCGACCGCCTTGCGGCGATCATCTATTCGCGGCTGTCGCACGGCGAAATCAATCAGGACGAACTGGCGCGCGAAATCGGTATGTCGAGCCGCACCATGCGGCGCAGATTGTCCGAAACAAGCCTCACTTTTCAGGAATTGCTGGACGAATGCCGCATGCGTCAGGCAAGGCTGGAGTTTAGGGCACATCCGGGCAGTTCGATCGCGCAGATCGCATTGCGTTTGGGTTATGCCGAACATTCGAACTTCACGCGCGCGTTCAGCCGCTGGGCAGGAATGCCGCCGCAGCAATATCGCAGCACGATGTTCGCATCGCATTGAGATAGGACAACATGACACGATTATTGTTGATGGAAGGCAATACCGCCGAAAAACGTGCTGCAGCGGCAAATCTTGGGGTGCGATCCTCCAGCGAAATCTATTGCCTCGCCTTGCGCGGCGAATTTCCGGACATCGCGCTCGATGTTATCAACGCGGCCGATCCCGACTGGTCGATCCCCGAAGGACGCGATTTCGCCGATTATGACGGCTTTGTCGTCACCGGTTCGTCATTGCATGCTTACGACCGCGAATTTGCGGTTACCAACCAGATCGAGGTTCTGAAGATGGCGGCGAATGCCGGGCTACCGATCTTCGGCAGTTGCTGGGGGCTTCAGATCGCGGTGATAGCGGCGGGCGGAGAGGTCAAATATAGCCCCAACGGTCGCGAGGTCGGCATTGCGCGCAAAATATCGCCGACCGAAGCGGGCCGCTCGCACCCGCTGCTCGACGGCAAGGGTGCTGCGTTCGATGCGCCTTGCATCCATTATGACGAAGTCAGTCGGCTACCGGCAAACGCGAAACTTTTGGCATCGAACGCGCATAGCATTGTACAAGCGGCCGTCGTTCCATTGGGCTCGACCGAGGTCTGGGCGGTCCAATATCACCCGGAATTCGACCTTGATCAGCTGGTGCAGCTTTATACGCTCTATGCCGACGATATGATCGCGCAGGGTTTCTTCGCCGACCGCGCTGCGCTCGATGATTATGTGGCGTCGCTGAGAGGTCTCGCAGAGAATCCCGACGATGCGGGGCTTGGCTGGCAGTTGGGGATGGACGAAGACATCACCGACCCTAAACGCCGCCGGACCGAGATCGTAAACTGGCTCAACGCCTGCGTCCTGAAACGCTGACGGTTAAGGCCTGGCAAACCAGACATGGACTTGGCTGGTGCCAGTCGCATTTTCATAATCTGAATAGCGCACGCCAGGCCAGTTCCACGCGCGCCCGCCGCACGCGCCCGCCATCATCAGATAATGGCCGAAGCGGGCTTCGGGTACATGCTGAAGAAATTCGGGCATGCCATCGATGACTGCGGCATGGTTGCCCTCATAGAAACATTCGAGCCGCGCATAGTCGGCTTCACGCGCTTCGGGCCGACTGATGTGAATGGGGTCGGATGCCTCATGCAGATGCAGCTGCGATAGCGGCCAGAAACGATGGCTCATCGAACCGCTGGCGATCAGCAGCACGCGGCGGTCAGATTCTGCGATGGCCTTGCCGATACCTTCACCCACCTTCAAAAAGTCAGGGGTTTCCCCGGTCTGGGCACAACTGACCGAAAGCCATTCCTCACCGCCATTTAGATAATGCGCGATATTGATCGTCGGGTAATGAATGGGAAGTACCGGATCGTCAATTGCGGTCGTCCGCACGCCGCAGGCCGTTGCATGTTTCGATATCGCGCTGGCCAGTTCGGGATTGCCCTTCAGATCATAAGGCAGTTGCGAAATGCCGCGCGGCAATTCGTCAGACGTGAAAAGCCCGGAACGGCGGTCATGCCCGCTGACGCAAAACTCGACCGTTGTGAACCAATGCGTGTCGAACAGTACCACCGTATCGGGCTTGAGTATCTCCATTACCTCTTGGCGAAAGCGGTGCAGACCGGAAACGAGGCTGATCTCTTTTCCCTCGTTCAGTTCATAACGCACCTTGACTGGCAGCATGATCGTGGGGGCATGCGCGAGAAGGGCGGCGCCGACGATTTGTCCCATATTCCATCCTTTTCCGATGCGCGCAACCGTGCGCCCTTATGTGGCAATCATCCCGTTTTCCGGACATATCAGCTTGGCCGTTTTGGCCAAGTCTGGAAAAGCCGGCGTGCATATCGTGCCGCACATGGTTCAATATGCTTTTTCCCGCTCCACCGATCCGTTTGTGGACTTGTCATCACAGGACGCATTCAATGAGGGTGCACCCTTTGCGACCTTCGCCCGTATGCGCCGCGACAATCCCATGGAATGGGTGGAAATGTCCGACGGCAGCAATGGCTTCTGGAACATCGTCCGCCACGCAGACCTCCTTGAACTCAACCGGCAAAGCGATCTTCTGTCGTCCGCAAGCGGAATCCGTATGGAAGACCAGTCGCAAGAGGAATATGAGGCGCGAAAAACTTTTCAGGAAACCGATCCGCCACAACACCGCGCTTTTCGTGCGCTCGTGTCCAAGGCCTTTTCGCCATCAACCGTGGCGGGTTATGACGGGCAGATCCGGAATATTGTCAATGACCTGCTCGATGTTGCGCTGGAAGCGGGTGAATTCGACGCAGTCGATGCTATAGCGAGACGCCTACCCATGCAGATGCTTGCGCAAATCATGGGTGTGCCGACCGAGGATGGCGACTGGCTGGTGGAAAAAGGCGACGCGCTCATTTCCAATTCGGACCCCGACTACACCGACTTTGTGATCGATCAAGTCGACACTGAAGAATATCGCTTGCTTCCCTTCCGCTCGCCCGCCGCCGTCGAATTGTTCGACTATGCCAATGACCTGCTCGACAGAATGGATGCAGGCGAACAAATTGGTGTGCTCAATCTTGTCCGCCAGCCGACGAGCCACGGCACGCAAATGTCACGCGACGAGTTTCGCAATTTCTTTTGCCTGCTTGTCGCTGCGGGCAACGACACGACGCGCTACAGCATCGCTGCCACCATCCATTCGCTGGCCAACCAGCCCGCGCTGCTCTCGCAAATCCAGTCCCCCGATTTCAGCGCGTGGGACCAGGCATCCGACGAAATGATCCGCTGGGCCTCCCCGACATCGCATTTCCGCCGCACCGCGACGCGCGATTTCGAATATCATGGCAAGCAGGTGAGGGCAGGTGACAAGGTTGTCATGTGGTTCCTGTCAGGCAATCGCGACGAGCAGGGCATTGCCGACCCAGAAACCATCGACCTTACCCGTCCGCGCAATCCGTTTCTGTCCTTCGGACAGGGCGGACCGCATATTTGCCTCGGCATGTGGCTGGCGAAGCTTGAGGTCAAGATTGTGTTGCAAGAACTTTCAAAGCGCGTTCGCAAGATTGAGCAGACAGCCGACCATAGCTATTTGCGCTCGAATTTCATTCACGGGATCAAGCATCTGCCTGTGCGCGTCGTGCACAAATGAGGAGCGGTATGAACCAATACGCACCAAGCGAAGTGCCGGAGATTGCCGAGCAAAAGGCAATGACGGAGCGCGTCCGCATACTGTACGCCGACCAGCTCAATTTGGCGCGCGGCAAATATGTTCCAATGGCCGAAGCCGCCAAGGGCCACGCCCGCATGTGCGTCGGCACTTATGCCGTCACCTATAACCGGACGCTGGTCCCCGCCCCGGGCGGCGGACTGCTCAATGGCCTGCCTGACATGGAGGCGGTGTTCGACCCTTGCGACCTTCGACCTTCATGGGAAAATGATACGTACATCGCCCTCGCTGACATTCAATTCAAAGGCGAACCCTTCGCCTTGTGCGGACGCGGTGCGCTCAAGCGGGCAATCGAAAGTTGGCGCGCTCGCGGGCTGGAGCCGATGGTCGGAATCGAGATGGAGGCTTACATATTCCAGAAAGCAGATGACGGCAGTTGGGTGCCCTACGAAACACCCGGCTCGTTCGTTTACGGCACTGGACCATTCACCGACCCCGCCGGACTTATCGACGATATATGGGCAATGGCGGCAAAATGTGGCATTCCGATAGAGTCGATCAACGCCGAGTTCGATACGCCTCAGTTCGAACTAACGCTGCGTTACGCCGACGCGCTGAAGGCTGTCGATGATTGCTTCCTGTTCCGCCAGATGGCACGCGAACTGTTGATCCGCCGGGGCTATTTGCTTTCATTCCTGCCGAAGCCTTTCGCCGAAAAAAGTGGTAGCGGGTTGCATTTCAACATCAGTTTCAACGACCGCGATGGCCGTAATATTTTCGCCGACGATGTCGCATCGGGCAGTCTTTCCGACACCATGAAGGGCTGCATTGCGGGGCTGCTGCATCATCATGAAGCGCTCGCGGCAATCATGGCGCCGATTGTGAACAGCTATGGCCGCCTGCAACCAGCAAGCCTCTCGGGCTATTGGGCAAATTGGGGGATCGATCACCGTTCGGTCACTGTGCGCGTATCCGCCGAAACTGGCGCGGCGGCGCGGATCGAGCATCGGCTGGCCGATTGTGCGGCCAGTCCCTATTTCGCGCTTGCTGCCGCGTTGCAGGCTGCGCGAATCGGGCTGGAGCAGGATTACGAACTGCCGCCCGAAGAATTGAACGACGGTCTTGAAACAATCAGCACCGACCGGCACACGCCGCATTCGCTGTCCGATGCGTTAGACGCCCTCGAAAAGGACAAGGTGCTTGCGCGCGCTGTCGGCGAGGTGATGATCGACAATTATATCGCGATCAAACGCGCCGAGCTGGGCGAGCTTGAGGGCAAGTCCGGTGACGAGCAACGCGCATATTATTTGAACTTCATCTGAGGCCCGCATGGCTGACAGGATCATGATCGAAGGCGTCAGCGTTTCGCCCGACCATTATATCGGCGGCAAACGGGTTGCTTCAGCCGACAGTTTCGAAACACGCTGTCCGTTCGACTGGTCGAACAAGCTCGCCGATGTCGCCCGCGGCGATGCAGAAACGGCGGCGCTCGCGATTGATGCGGCAACTGCAGCATTCCCGGCCTGGGCGGCGCTGACCCCTCCCGAACGTGGCGTCTATCTCCACCGGCTTGCTGACCTGATCGATGCCAATGTCGAAAAACTGGCCATCGTCGAATCGATGGACATGGCAATGCTGCATGAAAGCCTGCGGCTGCGGGTGATCCCGCGCGGGGCGCTCAATTTCCGCAATTATGCCGATCTCGCGAGCGAACATCGCGAGCGCAGTTGGTCGTCGAAAGGCACAGCTAATCGCGTCATCCGTATGCCGGCGGGTCCGGCGGTTATCATCACACCTTGGAATGCGCCTTTCATGCTGTCGACATGGAAATGCGCGCCTGCTCTGGCGGCGGGCAACCCCGTGATCCTGAAACCCGCCGAATGGTCGCCTTTGTCGGCATCGGTGTTGGCTGACCTGATCGACGAGGCAGGATTTCCGCCCGGCGTGTTCAACATAGTGCAAGGCTTGGGTGCCGAAGTCGGCAACGCGCTGGTCAACGATCCGCGCGTCAAGCGCATCAGCTTTACAGGGTCGGTCCCGACCGCGCGCGTTATTGGCCGGGCAGCGGCGGAGAATATCGTTCCGTTTACCGCAGAGCTTGGCGGCAAGTCGCCCTTGCTCGTTTTCGCCGATGCCGATCTCGACGCCGCTGCCAAGAAAGCCGCGGGCCAGTTCGACGATGGCGGCCAAGTATGCATGGCAGGCACGCGTATCATCGTCGAGGAAAGCATCCGCGAGGCATTTCTGGAGCGATTCCAACATTATGTCGATATGCATGTGATGGGTGATAGCCGCGACACGGCGACCACCGTCTCCGCGCTCATTCACCCAAAACATGTCGAACGTGTACTCGGCTTCATCGAACGCGCAAAGGCGAACGGCGACAGGATCGTCCGTGGCGGAAAACTTTGGAAGGAAGGCACCAATTTCATAGAGCCTACGCTGATCGAACCGAAATCCAACGAAAGCGAAGTGGTGCAGAACGAGGTGTTTGGTCCGGTGCTCACCTTCCAGACATTCGGGTCAGAAGAACAGGGCGTCGCACTGGCGAACTCGACCGCTTACGGTCTGTCCGGAATCATCTACACAGGCGACGCGGCGCGGGCGGAACGGGTCGGCCGTGCGGTGCGTGGCGGAACGGTCTGGGTCAACACTTTCCTCGTCCGCGATTTGACCGCGCCCTTTGGCGGTATCGGCATTTCAGGAATCGGTCGCGAAGGCGGGGATTATGCGCTCGATTTCCATTCGGATTTGAAGACCCTCCAGATTTTGGAGGGCAGCGTCGCCTGAGCTTGTTAGGCGATGTTGTTGCGCCACAAGGTCGTTCCTGCTCTCCACGACACGCCGACCTCGTGCCAGTAGCCTGCGATCTTCTCCTGCGGAGCGATATCGAGCAGCTCCTCGACCGGTGAATCGAACAGGGTGAGATCGAAATCGCCCTTGAAGCACCGCCCTTTTTCGACATCGAAGCTCGCCATGGTGACGACCTCGTTCAAGCTATCGCTCCCATCGGTTTCTATCGCCGGCATCCAGCGGCTATGCGCCATTGGCAGGCTGTTGACAAAACCGGGGCTGTCGCAGGCTTCGGTGATCGTAAAATGCCCTTCGGCAAGACGCCGGTCAAACGCCGCCAGCGTGACCCCGAAGGTGCCGCCAGGCTCAAGCCTTGGCCCCGCCTTGCCAACCACCACCGGGCGGCTCATATGGATGCTGCCCAGCTTCTTGGGATAGCCCTGGTGCTGGCCGCGCAATATCGCGAACTCCTTATCCACCCAGATATAGATGCAGCGCGAATAATGTATGCCTTGAAATTTGCAGCGGACGACAAAGAACATTTCCTTATACTGCACGCGAACGGGATCGAGGATATGGCCGGGTACTTCGCTGACGCTTTGCCAGTCGGCCCAGATTGCCGCGACCGCGCCGGGATCTTCGTCGGCAGGCTCGAAACCTTCGGGCAGCAGGGCCGCGACCTTCGCTGCATCGGTGCGATATTCGAGGGTGATGAGTTCACCCGAATAATGCCACGGCACCGGCGGTACGATTGATGACTTGCCCGTCGGCGTACGTGGATAGAATAGGCCTTTGAGCGCTGACATAACGAACCTCCTAGAAAGGGCTTCGCGTCTAAACCGAGCACCATCCTGCAACTTGGCCAACTCGGCCAATCCCCTATGTTCCTCCGCATCCTAAGGCGGCCAGCAGCCAAGGGAGTTTAGCATGACCACAGAATATCGCCGCATCCTGCTGGATGGTTATCCGATCCTGACGACCCGGGAGGGCGACAGGCTGGTCACGCGCGACGGCCGCAGCATCGGCGTCGACGAGGCGGTTCATTTGCCGCCCTGCAACCCAAGCAAGATCATCTGCGTCCATCTGAATTATCACAGCCGGGTCGACGAATTCATAACCAAGTTGCCCCCAGCGCCGACCTATTTCCACAAGCCAGTGACCGCGCTCAACACACATGGGGGTGACATCGTGCGGCCTGAACGGTGCAACTGGCTGAATTACGAAGGCGAGATTGCGATCATTATCGGCAAGACCTGCCGCAATGTTTCGCCCGCAGAGGCCGGGGACTATATTCTCGGCTATTCGGTAGCGAACGATTACGGCCTGCACGATTTCCGCGATACCGACGCAGGATCGATGCTGCGCGTCAAGGGATCGGACACGCTATGCCCGATCGGCCCCGGCCTCGTCACCGGCTGGGATTTCCGGAACAAGCGGATCAAAACCTATGTCAATGGCGATCTGAAGCAGGACGACAACACCGACAATATGGAATGGGACATGCATTATCTGGTCGCCGACATCGCGCGCACCATCACGCTGGAACCCGGCGATGTCCTGCTGTCGGGTACGCCCGCGAACAGCCGCCCGGTTCAGCCCGGCGATATAGTCGAGGTCGACGTCGAAGGGCTGGGCAAATTGTCCAACCGGATCGTCCATGGCCCGACACCCATCCGAGCCGATTGTGGCGCGCAGCCGACTGAATCCGAGGAAGTCATTTCGACCGCGATGGGAGGCGACTGGGCATTTCGCGGCAAACGCGCCGCCGGCGGCCAAGGCGCGCAATTTTACGAATCAAAGGTCGACGAAGAACAGCATTGATGGCCGGTTGCGAGCAATTCTAAAACGGCGGCAAATGGTTCGCACCGCTGGCAGATGACGCGCGGCAAAGGCGGACGCAGCCCGACGCTATTTCGGGGATGAGGCACCTGTTAGCGGAATTCCCAAGATGCAGAAGAG
>JAEMTM010000094.1 GCA_016462305.1 Sphingomonadaceae bacterium
GTTACGGCTTAATGATCAGGTGCCGGACTAGATTTTGTCATCCCCGCGAAGGCGGGGATCTATGGTCCAAGCGTTCAGCTAATCAGCTACCCACCTTAAAACTTGGCCTCAGACCATGGATCCCCGATCAAGTCGGGGATGACAATGCTGTGTTGGGCTTAGTCAGCCTTGTGCTACCCTTTTCGGCTGCCCCTTCCAAGCAAGCAATCCTCCCGCGAACAGCAGCGCCGCGAAGGACCATGTGACATCATTTGCGAACTCCAGCGGTTGCGAGAGTAACAGCCCGATGAGGCCCGCCACCACGAGCAAGAAGCCAAGGATGCGTATCGGCCCGACCGGATCCTTCATCACCTTTTCATCGACAGCCTTAACCTGATGGATGCTTTGCACGACATAGCCTTTGCTCCACAACACCCAAAGCAGGATCATGCCCGGAATCGCCGCGACCACGGTGAAGCCCCAAAAACCAACCCAACCTGCATTTTCCGCAACAATGCCCGCTGGCCCCGCCATGAACGTCCGGCCAACGCCAGCGAAAGAAGATAGCAAAGCAAATTGCGTCGCGGTGTAGGCGATACTCGACAGACCCGACAAATAGGTGGCGAACACCGTCAGCCCTATACCGCTTGTTAAATTCTCCGTGCAAATGGCGGCAACCATCATCCAGTAATTATTGCCCGACGCAGCCAAGATCATGAACATGACGTTGGAAAACATCATCAACAGGCCCGAGATGAGCAACGCGCGGCCCATGCCGAGCCACAAGATGAATGGCGCGCCCAAGGCAGAACCCACAATCAACGCGCCAAAGCCCCATAATTTATTGGCTGAAATATAATCGAAATCGGAAAAGCCCAGATCAACGATCATGGGACCCAACATCACCTGCCCCATGGCGTCGCCTACCTTGTATACAAGGACAAAGCCAAGAATGAGGAATGCGCCATGCCGTGTCAAAAATTCGCGGAAGGGGTTGACCACGGCCTCCGTCAGCCACTGCTTCGGCTTCATGTCCTCAACATGCGCAAAACGGTCAACAAACTTACCCGGCCCCGCCCATAATGCGCCAATGATGGCAGGAATGATGCAAAATGCAGTCAAGCCATAAGCCGCAGACCAGCCAAGACCCAACCCTTCTTGCGACGCAAAATAGATGGTCCCCGCGCCAGCGATCAAATTGCCCGTGCGATAGCCAAACTGATTTGTGGCCGTTC
This sequence comes from Sphingomonadaceae bacterium, assembly GCA_016462305.1. Lineage (GTDB taxonomy): Bacteria > Pseudomonadota > Alphaproteobacteria > Sphingomonadales > Sphingomonadaceae > Sphingorhabdus_B. The sequence continues at coordinate 1,215 of JAEMTM010000094.1, forward strand.
CATGCGCGAACTCTTCTTCTTCCAATATTTCGATGCGATAGGCGTCTATGACAATGTCCTGTGTCGCTGATAAGAACGCCGTAATGAGCGCCCAAATTGCAAACTTGCCCATGTCACCTGGCTGGGGATCGCTCGCACCCAATTGCCAGATCGACACAAAAAGCAATGCCTGCACAAAGAACAACCAGCTTCGGCGTTGACCAAATGCCTTAGTCAGGAACGGTAGATGCAGCTTGTCGACCAAGGGTGCCCACAGGAATTTGATGGTGTAGGGAATGCCCAATGCTACCGCAAAACCAATGGTCGCGGTATCGATACCAACCTTCGCCAGCCAGAATGTCATGGTCGCGATAAGCAACGTCAGCGGAAAGCCGCTGGAAATGCCAAGCAGGAACGTAATGACGGGGTTTTTGCGTAAATATGGCCGAAAGGCTGGAACGAGCATCGCAATAACAGGCAGTGCGATGAGGATTGCTGCAAAAATGATAAAACGCTGCAAATCGACCGACATTGGGACCCCTCCGATATTCTTCCAAACCGCAGTGCTGAGCTGCGTCGAAGCACGCCCTGACGTCAAGCGCCCTTCGACGAAGCTCAGGGCTACGGTTATCTATACCATCTCGCTCTAAATCGATTTTCCTGAATGGCCAGTGACTTTTGACGCAATATGCGTCAAAGGCGCTTAATGGTTAAACCCCCGTCAAAAGCACCTGCCCGTCCCGCCAAGCCACCGCGTCTGCGTTGGGACAGCAAACCGTCGCGTAAACCCAACCCAAATGCTGGCCCTAGCAAGGGCGCTTTGGAACGTAAGGATGGTGAAGAGCGCATTGCAAAGCTGCTTGCGCGTGCGGGCGTTGCGTCGCGGCGCGAAATCGAACGCATGATTGCCGATGGCCGGGTAACGCTGAACAATGAAAAGGTGGAAACGCCCGCAACTTTGCTGAAATCGCTGCATGGGGTCGCTGTGGATGGCAAGGCCGTGGGTCAGCCCGCGCCAACGCAGCTTTACATGTTCCACAAACCCGAAGGCTGCCTAACCGCCGAACGCGACTTTAGCGGGCGCAAAACGATCTATGACGTTCTGCCGAAGGACTTGCCGCGTCTGATGCCGATTGGCCGGCTCGATCTCAACACCGAAGGCTTGTTGTTGCTGACCAATGATGGCGCATTCAAACGCCAGATGGAATTGCCATCGACCGGCGTAGAACGCACCTATCGCGCCCGTTGCTTTGGTGATGTCAGTCAGGAACAGCTTGAGGAGCTCATTCACGGTATCGAGATTGAGGGCGTGAAATATGGCAAGATCGACGCCAATCTGGAACGCCGCACGGGCCGAAATGGCTGGGTAGAAATGACATTGACCGAAGGCAAGAATCGCGAAGTCCGCCGGGTGCTGGAACATCTCGGGCTTGAAGTCAGCCGCCTGATCCGGACGCGTTACGGCCCGTTCGTGCTGGGCGAGCTCGCGCCCGGCACCGTCGGCGAAGTGCGCCGCGTGGACCTGATTGAATTTCGAAAGACGTTGAAATAATGCGGATCATTTCCGGCCAGTGGCGCTCGCGTCCGTTGATAGCGCCAAAGGGCGACACTACCCGCCCGACGGCAGACCGCACGCGGGAGACATTATTCTCCATGCTGACAAGTCGGTTGGGGTCGTTTGAAGATTTGCGTGTGCTTGACCTGTTTGCCGGGTCTGGCGCACTGGGGCTTGAGGCCTTGTCGCGTGGCGCGGCACACTGCACCTTTGTTGAACATGACGCGCTCGCACTTGACGCACTTGCCGCAAATATCAACAGGCTTGGCGCAAAAGACCAAAGCGAACTGCGTAAATCCTCGGTGTTGTCACTCGGCACCGCGATAAAGCCAGCCGATATTGTCCTGATGGATCCGCCTTATTTGAGCGGTGCCGGTTCAGTCGCGTTGGATAAATTGGTCCGCTTTGGCTGGTTCGCCCCATCTGCCTGGATCAGCGTCGAAACCAGCATAAAAGAAGATGTTGATGTGAAGGGTTTCACGATCGACACCGTCCGCAATGTCGGCAAAGCAAAACTTACATTGTTACGGCCTGCGGCCAATTAACGGCGCACGCCCCTTGCGGCGCATTATTGTTCCGCCATGTGACCGAACAGCGCTTGCAGTTCGTCGCTCCGTTCCCTAACTGTTCGCCGATGTCAGAAATTATGGTCCAGCCTGATCCGTCGCACACGGAACCGCCTTGGTTGCGCGGGTTAAACCCGCCGCAGCGTGAGGCTGTGCTAACGACCGAAGGCCCTGTGCTCCTGCTGGCGGGCGCTGGCACGGGCAAAACGGCTGCGCTGACGGCGCGTATGGCGCATATCTTATACACGCGCAAAGCATGGCCATCGGAAATCCTGGCCGTCACCTTCACCAACAAGGCCGCACGCGAAATGCGGGAGCGTATTGGGGCGATGGTTGGGTCAGCGGTGGAAGGGATGCCGTGGCTTGGCACCTTTCATAGCATATGCGCAAAACTGCTGCGCCGCCACGCCGAAGTCATTGGATTGCAGAGCAACTTCACGATCATCGACGCCGACGATCAACTCCGGCTGTTAAAGCAGCTTATCCAGTCCGAAGATTTGGACGAGAAGCGCTTCCCCGCGCGCGGACTTGCGAGCTTGCTCGACAAATGGAAGAATGCGGGCAAATCCCCTGCCGATTTGAATGCCGCCGATAATGAGGCTTTTGCCAATGGCAAGGGGCAACATATGTATGCGCTATATCAGGCGCGGTTGTTGGCGCTAAACGCCTGCGACTTTGGCGATTTGTTGTTGCATGGCCTGAACCTGTTGAAGAACAACCGGGACATACTCGAAAAATATCAGGCGCAGTTCAAATATATCCTCGTCGACGAATATCAGGATACCAACGCCGTCCAATATCTCTGGCTGCGATTACTCGCGCAGAAACGCAAGAATATCTGCTGCGTCGGTGATGATGACCAAAGCATCTATTCATGGCGCGGGGCCGAGGTTGCCAACATATTGCGCTTTGAAAAGGATTTCCCCGGCGCAAAGACGATCAAGCTGGAGCAAAATTACCGCAGCACGCCGCATATTCTGGCTGCTGCATCGGGCCTGATTAATGCCAACAGCGCACGGCTTGGCAAGACCTTGTGGACCGAGTTGGACGATGGCGAAAAGGTTCGGATCATCGGCGTATGGGACGGCCCCGAAGAGGCCCGCCGCGTCGGTGAGGAAATTGAGGCAATACAGTATAAGGGCGAAAGCCTCAACAGCATCGCCATCCTCGTCCGCGCGCAGCACCAGACGCGTGAATTTGAAGACCGTTTCATACAAATCGGCGTCAACTATCGGATAGTCGGTGGTTTTCGTTTCTATGAACGTGCCGAAATCCGCGATGCCATTGCCTATTTGCGCGTCGTCAATCAGCCCGCCGACGACCTTGCCTTTGAACGGATCGTTAACGTGCCCAAACGCGGCATTGGCGACAAGGCGGTTGAGAAAATCCATATCGTGGCCCGCGCAGAACGTGCGCCTTTGTCCGTTGCCGCCGCCCGTTTGGTGGGAACCGACGAGCTGACTGGCAAGGCACGAAAGTCGCTTGCGGACCTTGTGGTTGACATTGCCCGCTGGCGGGACGCGGCCGCGACGATGTCGCCTGCCAATCTGACACGGCTGATATTGGATGAAAGTGGTTACACCGCCGTCTTGCAAGCCGAACGCAGCGTTGAGGCATCTGGCCGCCTTGAAAACCTGAACGAACTTGCCCGTGCGATGGAAGAATATGAAACTTTGGGCGCGTTTTTGGAGCATGTCAGCCTCGTCATGGACAATGATCGCGGCGACACGGGCGCAAGCGTCACCATCATGACGATCCACGCCGCCAAGGGCCTTGAATATGACAATGTCTTTCTGGTGGGGTGGGAAGAAGGCATTTTCCCATCGCAACGCGCGCTCGATGAAGGTGGCCTTGCCGCGTTAGAGGAAGAACGCCGACTGGCTTATGTCGCGATCACGCGCGCCAAGCGCAAATGCAATATCATCCATGCCGCAAATCGCCGGATTTATGGCCAATGGACCAGCAGCATCCCCAGCCGTTTCATTGCAGAACTGCCGCTCGACCACATTGAGGCCGAACAGACGATGACCGGCGGTGCATCCTTGTGGCGGGCGAATTGGAGCGAACAGACCGATCCGTTCGCGCATCTGGCCGCCGCTAATCAGGGGCGCAGCAATGCGCGAGGCCCAGGCTGGCAACGCGCCGCCACCTCTGGCGGTTTCAACCCCAGCCCGCAGCGCATAGCCGAAAACACGCGCAGCGCCGTCAGCCTGGGCAATAAGGGCCGAAGTGACCTCAGCATTGGCCTTCGCGTTTTCCACGAAAAATTCGGCTATGGCATAATTGCGTTGATTGAGGGCAACAAGCTTGAGATCGATTTTGAACAAGCTGGCCGCAAACGCGTGATGGACAGCTTTGTAAGTTTAGGCTGAACTGCTGCGGTCGGGACGTCATGATGGGGCTGGTAAAGACGCGTTCATTGCGGTTAAGGTGACGCATGAACGCCGGAACTTCCAATATCATCAATGATGCCAAAGCGGCAGTTCAGCGGCGCGATGGTGCGCTTGCGCAACGCTTGTTGGCCGAGCTTCCGGAAAGTGAAATGCCTTGGCTGCTGTTGGCGCAGGCGTGCAACCTACTCGGCAACCTCTTGGACGAAGAGGCAGCATTACAGCGCCAGCTTGCATTGGAACCACGCAACCTGCCCGCGTTGATCTTGTCGGGCGAATTAAAGGCGCGGATGGGCGATGACCGCGCGGCAATTTCCTTCTTTCAAGCCGCACTCAATCAAGCCGCGACCGCTCCCAACGTGCCTAATGCTTTTCACCCAATGCTCAACCGTGCGCGCGATTTTATCGGGCAAGTGCAGGTTAAGTTTGAACAGCACTTGATTGACGGGCTGAAACAGGCTGGCCTCATGCGCGATGGAAGGGTCGGCACTGCAGTCGATATGCTACTTGGCCGAAAACAGCTTTATCTGCAGCAGCCCTCCAGCTTTTATTTTCCGGGACTGCCGCAACGGCAATTTTACGAGCGCGATGAATTCCCGTGGCTGACGGAAATCGAGGCCGCAGTGCCCGAAATGCAGGCTGAACTGCGCGCGGTGTTGGCGGATGGCAACGACTTCGCGCCTTATGTGGAGGCAAATGCCGACCGACCGCCTGCGGCCAATCCGTTGATGAACGATCCCAAATGGGGCGCGTATTATTTTTGGCGCAATGGCGCAATCGTGCCCGAAAACGCTGCGCGCTGTCCTGTTAATATGCAGGCTTTGACACATGCGCCGATGCCGCTGATCGACCAGAGGTCGCCGATTGCATTATGGTCGTTGCTTAAACCAGATACCCATATTCAGCCGCATCATGGCCTTTTGAACACCCGCCTTATCTGCCACATTCCATTGATCGTCCCGCAGGGTTGCGCCCTTCGCGTCGGCAACGAAACACGAAGCTGGCGTGAGGGCGAAGCGCTTATTTTCGACGACAGCTTTGAACATGAGGCATGGAATAAAAGCGGCGATACGCGCGTCATTTTGCTGTTCGAGATATGGCGCCCAGAAATAACGCTGGAAGAACGCGCTGCGCTGACGGCGATATTCGAAACGATCAATGATTATCATGGCGTGCCGGAAGAGGCGGGTTAGTCTGCGCATTGCGCTTGGAAACATAAGCCGATAGGCGCAAAGAATATGTCCGACACGCCCG
>JAEMTM010000238.1 GCA_016462305.1 Sphingomonadaceae bacterium
GTCTTTTTCCTGAAAGCATCAATCGCCGCCCAACCATGGATCATCCGTGGGCCGAGCATGTTTGCGCTCTGACGGGTCATGCCGCCCAAGGCGATGATGCGCCGTGGGCCAGCAAGCCTTGCGAGCCGCAGAAACATCAAGGGGCCGAGTGGCCGTGCGCCGGGGTGGCTGTTGCTATCGAAAAGCGGGGAGAGGAATAACAGGTCGGGACGGCTGCGCTTTACGTCGGCGATTTCGCGCGCATTGTGAACAGGGGCGCTGTGTAGCAAGCCTGTGTGGCCACGGCTGCGTTGATGAAAGCCGTCGGCATGCCAGCGTAAAGCGGTCCGCGCATCCCCCGCCAACAGCAGTATATGCCCGCGCCGACGACAAATCCGCAGCACCTGAGCGAACAATGCGCGACGTTGCTGAGTAGCCAAATCATAATGGCGGAAAACCACGCCTGATCGCGCCGGCAGTTGTTGAATAGCGCGCAGCTGGTCATCGCCAAAACGCGCATCGGTCATAAGCCAGATTTTCGGCAAGGGGTGGCATCGCGGCATGCAACTGCCTATAGCGACCCGCTATGCAGGAAGCGACACCAGAAACATCCGCCGACCGTTTGACGGCCATCCGCACGCGCATGGATGCCGCTGCCAAATTGGCGCGCCGCCCTGGGGAGGACATCCACCTGATCGCCGTGTCGAAAACGCGGTCGGTGGAGGACATCGCGCCGATCATTCTCGCGGGGCAAAGGCTGTTCGGTGAAAACCGTGTTCAGGAGGCCGCCAGTAAATGGCCAGCGCTGAAGGAACGGCATCCCGGCGTTGAGCTCCACCTCATTGGCCAGTTGCAATCGAACAAGGCCGAAGAAGCGGTCGCGTTGTTTGATATGATCCATTCGGTTGATCGGCTGTCGCTTGTGACGGCGCTGGGCAAGGCGATGCAGAGGCTGGGGCGCGCGGTGCCTTGCTTCATTCAAGTCAATATTGGCGCTGAAGCGCAAAAGGGGGGCTGTTCCGTCATGGACCTCCCCGACCTGTTGAAGGCTGCGCAGGACGCAGGCATTCCGGTTGCCGGGTTGATGTGCATTCCGCCCGCCGACGTGGAAGCCGCGCCCTTCTTTGCGCTTTTGGCCGAATTGTCCGCGCGGCATGGTCTGCCGCAATTGAGCATGGGCATGTCCGATGACTTCGAAACCGCCATCATGCTGGGCGCGACCTATATCCGCGTTGGCACCGCCTTATTTGGCGAGCGCCCTAGGATTGTTTAAGGCAAATCGGGCAACGCCGCTTTGCGTGGCGACCAAGGCCTCAACGCCTTCATCATGGTTAAGGTCGCATGCTTTTAATATGGCAGCATCCTGCACATCCAGCCCGCCCGTCAGCGCGCCAAAGGCCGGCATGATCAATTTACGCGGGGTTTTTACAAAGCAACGCCGTTTCACCATCCGCCCGCGCAGCACTTGCCGGAACTTCGGGTGGAAATGGCCGGAGATTTCGGGATTGGGGTCGCCACTTAACGCCTCATGCCGAAGCGTGATGCCCGACAATGTCAATGCGTCCAACGCCTTGCCGCCCCAAATAGCCGACACCGCCCGGTCATGGTTTCCGGTAATCCATATCCATTCGGTGTTGCAGGCCAAATCGACCAATAATGCCGCAGCATCTTGCGCCAATCGGTGTTCCCCGTCATCATCGTGGAAATTGTCACCAAGTGATATGATTTTGGCAGGTCGATATGTCCTGCAAAGCGTGGCTATTTCCTCCAGCGTCGAGACGCTGTCATAGGGCGGCAGCATTTGACCAACTAAGGCAAAGGCGCTCGCCTTTTCCAGATGCAGGTCGGACACCAATAACGCATCTTGCGCGCGCCAATATAAGGCAGCCTCTCCAGCCACCTCAAACGCCTCGCCACCAAATTCGAAATCATGCGCCATTGCCACAGGCTATGCG
>JAEMTM010000095.1 GCA_016462305.1 Sphingomonadaceae bacterium
AATCCTCCCCGAGCTTGTCTCGGGGAGGGGGACCGCCGCCGCAGGCGGTGGTGGAGGGGCTTTCGATGTTTAAGGATATTGCACCAAAGCCTGCTTCCGGTTCCGTTGCTCGCGCACGCAAACTGCGTAAGGAAATGACTTTACCGGAGGTGCTGCTGTGGCGTTTGCTTCGCGGTCAGCCGCAAGGCGTTAAGTTTCGCCGACAACATCCGAGCGGTGAACTAGGCATTGATTTCTATTGCTCCGATGCCCGCCTAGTGATTGAGGTCGATGGAATTGCCCATGACATGGGCGACAATCCCGAACGCGACATGAACAGGGACGCTTGGTTGCGCTCAAATGGTATTGATACGGTTCGTATTCCTGCAAAAGATGTGTTGAAGGATGTCACTGCTGTTGCCGACGGCATCCTAGCATTGGCGCTTTCGCGCTTACCCCTCCACCATCCGGCTGTCGCTGGACGGTCCCGCTGTTGCTGCGCAACGCCTTCGGCTCCCCCGAGACAAGCTCGGGGAGGATTTGAGAAAGAATCATGATCCAATCGCTCCTCATTGCCAATCGGGGCGAGATTGCCTGTCGGATTATCCGCACGGCGCAGGCCATGGGCATTCGCACCGTTGCGGTCTATTCGGATGCCGATGCGAAAGCGTTGCATGTGCAGCAAGCCGATGCGGCGGTGCATATTGGGGCGTCTCCGGCGCGGGAGAGCTATTTGGTGGGGGATAAGATCATCGCCGCGGCGATAAGCACCGGAGCAGAGGCGATTCATCCCGGCTATGGTTTTCTCTCCGAAAATGCGGAATTCGCGCAAGCTGTGATTGACGCTGGCCTTATCTGGGTTGGGCCGGACCCTGCCAGCATTACCGCGATGGGGCTGAAGGATGCGGCCAAGACATTGATGGCCGAAGCGGGCGTGCCCGTGACGCCGGGCTATATGGGCGCAAATCAAGACCCGGATTTTCTCGCCGAACGCGCCGCCGAAATCGGCTATCCCGTGCTGATTAAGGCCGTCGCGGGCGGCGGGGGTAAGGGGATGCGTAAGGTTGAGGACGCAGGCGACTTTGCCGACGCGCTCGCCTCTTGCCAGCGTGAGGCCAGCGCATCGTTCGGTAACGCGCATGTGTTAATTGAGAAATATATCCAACGCCCGCGCCATATTGAGGTGCAGGTGTTTGGCGACACCTTCGGCAATGTCGTCCATTTGTTCGAACGCGACTGCTCGCTCCAGCGCCGCCATCAAAAAGTGATTGAGGAAGCCCCTGCGCCGGGGGTGACGCCGTATACCCGCGAGCTGATTTGCGGCGCTGCTGTTCGCGCGGCAAAGGCGGTAAATTACGTTGGTGCCGGCACGATAGAATTCATCGCCGATTCTTCCAAGGGCTACATCGACCCGGACCTCGTGTGGTTCATGGAAATGAACACGCGGTTGCAGGTCGAACATCCCGTCACTGAGGAGATTACTGGGGTCGATCTGGTCGAATGGCAATTGCGCGTAGCGAGCGGCGAGCCACTTCCGCTTCGGCAGGACGAGCTGAGCATCGATGGTTGGGCGATGGAGGCAAGGCTTTATGCCGAAGACCCGGCGAAAGGATTTTTGCCGAGTGTTGGCAGGCTGGAGTTTTTCGAACTCGCTGGCAGTGTCCGTATCGACACCGGCGTGTGTCAGGGGTCCGAAGTCTCGTCCTTTTATGACCCGATGATTGCCAAAATGATCGCGCATGATCTTGATCGTGAAGGCGCAATACAAGGGCTCGCATGGGCTTTGAACGATAGCAAAATATGGCCGGTCAAAAACAATGCCGCGTTTCTTATCAACGCGCTTGAACATCCGGATTTTGCCTCGGGCAATGTCGATACCGGGCTGCTCCAGCGCGCGGGCGATGCGTTGATTCCTGACGAGGCCCCCGACAAATATTATCTGGCGCAGAGCGCAGAGCAGTATACCAATCAGGCAGTTGCGGGCTTCCGCCTCAACCGGAATCGCAATCACAAGGCTGTTTTGTCGGCCGATGGAGTTGCGACAGAAGTCGAAATTCCGATACTTGACTATGTAGACCTGAGACCGTTTAATTTCAGCCAAGACCCTCCAAAGGGCTTCTTCCAGACTGGGAACGGTCAGACTTGGTGGGTCGAACCTTATCGCTATGCCGGCGGCGCGCATGTTTCAGCCCATGACGGCGATGTCCTATCCCCCATGCCTGGCCGCATCATCGCGGTCGAGGTTGCGGCGGGGGATATAGTGACCAAGGGCCAGAAACTCCTCACGCTTGAGGCGATGAAGATGGAGCATAATCTCACCGCGCCGTTTGACGGGGTGGTGGCGGAGCTGAATGCCGTGGCCGGCGCACAGGTGCAGGTTGAGGCGTTGTTGGTGCGGATCGAGGTGGTGGGGTGAGTGTTTCAATGAAGCGACCCCACCAATATGCTTCGCATGGCCCCCCTCCCCGTGCCGGGGAGGTATTTGACCCAGAACCTCCCCGGAACGGGGAGGGGGACCGCTCGGCAATGCCGAGTGGTGGAGGGGTGCTCTCCGCCAGCACCAACGCCCGAAAGATTGCAAAACGCGAACGCCGGTCAGGCAACCTCCCCGAAATCTTGATTTGGCGCGAACTGCGCAAACGACCGGGTGGTCATAAATTCCGTCGCCAGCATCCTTTGAGCGAGATTGTGTTGGATTTTGTGTGCCTTGATAGGCGTGTTGTGATCGAGATTGATGGCGAGGTTCATAATCGCGGGGATCGGCCCGAGCGTGATTTGCAGCGCGATGCGTATTTGGGGTCGCGAGGGTTTGAGGTGTTGCGGTTGTCTGCACGGTTTGTGCTCGTGAGCCTAGATGATGCTATTGCAACTATTGTTGCCGCCTGCGACGAGCGGTTACCCCTCCACCATCAGCCTTCGGCTGACGGTCCCCCTCCCCGTTCCGGGGAGGTATTAGCCAACGCCTGCAAAGGGGAGCGAAATGGCAGGTAAATACTTCAACCAATGGCAAATTGGCGACACCATCGCGCACGAAATTCGTCGCACGGTGACGGAGACGGACAATCTTTTGTTCTCGGTCATGACCCACAATCCGCAACCGCTGCATATCGATGCGGAGGCGGCTAAGGTCAGTGAGTTTGGGCAAATCCTCGTCAACGGCACCTTCACTTTTGCGTTGATGGTTGGGCTATCGGTGGGGGATACGACGCTTGGCACGCTGGTCGCCAATCTGGGCTATGATAAGTTGGTGATGCCAAAACCCGTGTTTATCGGCGATACGTTGCGCGCCGAGACCGAGATCATTGGGTTGAAGGAGAGCAAATCACGGCCCGATGCCGGGATTGTGACGTTCCTCCACCGATGCCTCAATCAACGTAACGAGCTTGTGTGCCAAACGGAGCGTGCCGCGTTGCTAAAGAAGGTCCTGACTGATAACTAGACCATAGTGCTGAGCCTGTCGAAGCACGCCCTAATGATAAGCGCCCTTTGACAGGCTCAGGGCTATGGTGAAGTTGAAAGGCGTCGTCTCCATGAAATTACGCTCGCTCCTTTTTGTCCCGGGTGACCGGCCTGATCGCTTTGCCAAGGCCGCCGCCAGCGGTGCTGATGCGATCATCATCGACCTTGAAGACTCGGTTGCGCTTGACCGCAAGGTAGCCGCACGCGAGGCGGCGGCGGAGTATCTTTCTGGCGACCGGCCAGTCCCGGTGTTCGTCCGTGTGAACCCGCAGGATAGCCATTTGACGCATGACGATCTCGCGTCAGTGCTGCCTTATATGCCAGATGGCATAATGTTGCCCAAGGCAGAGGGCGCGCGATCGGTGCACTGGCTACGCGCCGAAGCTGCGGCGGTGGCCGATAGTCAGGATGGCGAGGCGCCACCGATCCTGCCCATCGCAACCGAAACGCCCGGCGCGGTGTTTGACCTTGGCAGCTTGCGTGAGGTCGCAGTTTATCTGGTCGGTGTAAGCTGGGGCGCGGAGGATTTGCCCGCTGCCATCGGCGCAGCGACCGCGCGCGAGGCGGACGGCAGCTATGCTGCGCCGTATGAAATGGTCCGGTCGCTCACGCTTTTTGCGGCCCATGCCGCGGGCGTTGCGGCGATTGATACGGTGTTTCCGAACATAAGTGATCAGGATGGTCTTGCCGCTTATGTGGCCCGCGCCGCGCGAGATGGCTTTAGTGGTATGCTCGCGATTCATCCGTCGCAGGTTGCCGTCATCAACGCTGGCTTTACGCCTTCGTCCGCGCAGATCGCGCATGCCCAATCAATCGTTGATGCGTTCGCGGCCAACCCCGGAGCAGGTGTGTTGCAACTGGACGGCAAAATGATCGACGCGCCGCATTTGAAAGCGGCGCTGTCGATCCTCTCCAGAGCTTAAGCCGCCAGCTTTCTCAACACATAATGCAAGATTCCACCGTTCATGAAATATTCGATTTCGTTCGCGGTGTCGATGCGGCACAAAGTGTCGAAATTGAACGTTGAGCCGTCCTTGCGTGTGACCATCACGGTCACGGTCTGCCGAGGCTGAAGCCTTCCGACGCTGGTGATTGTGAAGCTATCATCGGCGGTTAGGCCCAAAGTGTTGCGGCTTTCACCGTCCATGAATTGCAGCGGTAATACGCCCATGCCAACCAAGTTCGAACGGTGGATGCGTTCAAAGCTTTCGACGATGACGGCGCGGACGCCGAGTAGGTTGGTGCCCTTGGCGGCCCAATCGCGCGAAGAGCCGGTGCCATATTCCTTGCCGGCGATGACCACTAAGGGCGTGCCGTCGGCTTTATGCTTCATGGCGGCGTCGTAGATGGGCATGACTTCGCCATGGTAGCTGCTCATGCCGCCTTCGATGCCGGGGACCATTTCGTTTTTGATGCGGATATTGGCGAAGGTGCCGCGCATCATGACTTCATGATGGCCGCGCCGCGCGCCATAGCTGTTAAAGTCTGTTTTGCTAACCTGATGCTCTAAAAGAAACTTTCCGGCAGGGCTGTCCGCCTTTATGCTTCCGGCGGGGGAGATATGGTCGGTGGTGATGGAATCGCCCAAGATCGCCAGCGGCTTTGCCTCGATGATGTCCATCACCGGCGCGGGCGTCATGCTCATCCCTTCGAAATAAGGCGGATTGGCGACATAGGTCGACCCGGCGCGCCATTGATAGGTGTCCGAACCTTCGACCTGAATTTTCTGCCAATGCGCATCGCCTTCATAGACCTTCGCATAGCGCGCGGTGAACATCGAACGGTCGATGTTTGCGGTCATGACATCATGCACCTCTTGGTTGGTGGGCCAGATGTCGCGCAGATACACGTCCGAACCGTCGGTCGCTTGCCCGATGGGCGTCGTGGTGAAGTCTTCGGTCACGGTGCCCTTCAACGCATAAGCGACCACCAAAGGCGGCGAGGCCAGGAAGTTCGCACGCACATCGGGCGACACGCGGCCTTCAAAGTTGCGGTTGCCCGAAATGACGGAGGCAGCGACAATGTCATGGCCGTTAATCGCCGCCGAAATCGGCTCGGCCAATGGCCCCGAATTGCCGATGCAGGTGGTGCAGCCATAGCCGACCAAGTTAAAACCAACCGCATCCAGATCCGCCGTCAGGCCCGCACGATCGAGATAATCGGTCACAACCTGTGACCCCGGCGCAAGCGATGTCTTCACCCATGGCTTGGGCCGCAAGCCAAAGGCATTGGCCTTACGCGCCACCAATCCAGCGGCCACCAATACGCTTGGGTTCGATGTATTGGTGCAGCTTGTGATCGCGGCAATCACGACATCGCCGTCGCCAATATCATGCGTCTTGCCCTCAACCGCGACGCGCTTTGCGCTGTCATGCTTGTAGACGTTGATGAGGTCGTCATTGAACACATTGTCGACTTGAGTCAGGATGACCTTGTCCTGCGGCCGCTTGGGGCCAGCAAGCGAAGGCACCACCGATGCCATATCCAGCTCCAACGTGTCAGTGAAAATCGGGTCGGCCATATCGGCATAAGCCCAAAGCCCTTGTTCCTTGGCATACGCCTCTACAAGCGCAATCTGCGCCTCATCCCGGCCGGTCAGGCGCAGATATTGTATGGTCTTTTCATCAATGCCAAAAAAGCCACAGGTCGCGCCATATTCGGGCGCCATATTGGCCAATGTCGCCCGGTCGGCAAGGCTAAGCGACGCAAGGCCGGGGCCATAATATTCGACAAAGCGGCCAACCACGCCCTTGGCGCGCAGCATTTGCGTTGCGGTCAACACAAGGTCGGTCGCGGTCACGCCCTCGGCCAATGCGCCGGTCAGCTTGAAGCCAACGACTTCGGGGATCAACATCGACACCGGCTGCCCCAGCATCGCGGCCTCCGCCTCAATCCCGCCCACGCCCCAGCCAAGGACGCCAAGGCCGTTGATCATCGTCGTATGGCTGTCGGTGCCCACGCAAGTGTCGGGGTAAGCGATGGTCGCGCCGTCAACGCCGGTGCTCGTCCAAACGGCCTGCGCAATATGCTCCAGATTGACCTGATGGCAAATGCCAGTGCCGGGGGGGACTGCCTTGAAATTATTAAGCGACTTGGAACCCCATTTCAAAAAGTCATAGCGTTCGGCATTGCGTTGATATTCGATTTCGACATTCTGCTCCGCCGCCTTGGGATGGCCGAATTCGTCAACCATGACGCTGTGGTCGATGACCAGATGGACAGGGACGAGCGGATTAATCTTCGACGGGTCCGCCTTCAACGCGGTCATCGCATCGCGCATCGCGGCCAGATCAACCACGCACGGCACGCCAGTAAAGTCCTGCAATAAAACGCGGGCAGGGCGATATTGAATTTCGCGGTCCGACTTTGCGTCTTTCTGCCAATCAATCAACGCCTGCACATCCTGCACCGACACGGTGAAGCCGCCATCTTCAAAACGGAGCAGATTTTCGAGCAA
>JAEMTM010000096.1 GCA_016462305.1 Sphingomonadaceae bacterium
TTGCATGCCCCAAAATTGGGGGCCTTCGGGGACTTGCCAGCTATGTTTGATGGCAAAACCAAAGCTCTGGTAGAGCGGGATATTATGTTCGTCGGCGGTTTCCAGATAGGCAGGCAGGCCATCTTGATCTGCGCGGTCTAAACCTGCGCGGATTGCTGCGCCGCCAAATCCCTTGCCCTGATAATCGGGGTCGCAACCGGCAAAATGCAAATACCAGACAGGTTCTTGCGGCAAATGCTTTTCGATCAAATTGGATATTTCAAGCCCGCGCAAAATCGAGAAGCGTAGTTGCTGAACAAAGGGGAGCAACAGCCGTGCGGTGTCGAATAGCGTATCGCGCGCTTGGCCGGGGCCGCGCCATAAGGTGACCGCTTCTATGCCGTCGGTTCCGAACACCGCGCCTTTGCGATGTGCGTCGCGCAAGAACAAATGGAAAGCCCCCGTCAGCCGCCGTGCGCGCAATTTGGGGTCGGGAATGACATAGCTCCAAGCGGGTTCATTCTGGAACGCGCGCGCCAAAGTCTCGGCAATCTCCAGATTGTCTGTGGGCTTGAGCAATTTCGCGTGCGGCAAAATTATCCCTTTGCCTGCGTCATGATGGGCAGATTGCGGATGCGCTTGCCCGTTGCCGCGAACAAGGCGTTGGCCAAGGCGGGCGCGGCTGGCGGAACGCCGGGTTCGCCAATGCCGCCCATCGGTGCGCCGCTGTTCAGGAAATGGATGTCCTGCACCAAGGGTGATTGCGCCATATTCAGCAACAGATAATCGCTGAGGTTGCTTTGCTGCACTTTGCCTTTTTCAAGCGTGATGGCCTCGCCAATCGCCGAGGACAGGCCCATGATCGTGCCGCCCTCTATCTGGGCCATGGCGGCGTCCGGGTTGACGATGCTGCCTGCGTCCACGACCGTGGTGACCTTGTGCAATTTTGGCATGCCGTCTGCGCCAACCGAAGCCTCCACGACCATTGCGACGATGGTTTTGAAACTTTCGACCAAAGCAACGCCGCGCCCGCGTCCGGCAGGAAGTGGCGTGTTCCATCCGCTACGCGCCGCGACTTCATCCAAGACGCGCAAATGCCGTGAATCCGCCTTCAAATGGTTGCGGCGGAAAATGACGGGATCTTCGCCTGCGGCATGGGCCAGTTCGTCCATGAAGCTCTCATTGTAAAAGCCTTGCTGCGTCGAATTGACCGACCGCCATGCGCCCGTATTCTGGTTCGAAACATAAGCAAAATGCCGACGCGAAACGGCGGGCAGGATGTAGGGGAATACCGTCTCGTCCTCCGCGCTTTCGGGTTGCGCATAATCATTGCGGTAAGCGGCTATGCGTTTTTTGTCGGTCAACGCCGCCGACAGCAAAGCCGAACTTTGCGGGCGATATGCGCCTTGCGCGACTTCTTCCTCCCGGCTCCAGATCAGCTTGACCGGATAGGGCAATTGCATGGCAAGCTGCGTCACTTGGCGCACGATTTCCATATACATGGGCAAGCGGCGGCCAAAGCTGCCACCGATGATCATGGGGTGAAAGGTGACATTATCGGCATCAAGGCCCGAAACCTCAACCGCCATCATTTTGGTCGCCAACGGGTCTTGCATTCCGCCCCAAAACTCGAGCTTACCGTCCTTATATTGCGCGGTCAGCGCAAAGGGCTCCATCATCGCATGGTGCAAGAACGGCACCTGATATTTCGCTTCTATGGGCTTATCACCAAGGCCGGCTTGCACGTCGCCTTCGCCTGCTTCGCCGTCGGCCTCTCCTTTGGCAATCAGCGCGTCATGTGCCTTGAAAATCGATGCGGTGGAAATGCCGGCATGGCCGCCGTCGCTAAAGCTGGGTGCCAAGGCGCGTAGGCCGGAAATTGCCGGCCAATATCCCTTGGCCACCACGGCGACGGCATCATCGAGCTTGATCACTTTTTCAACGCCCTTGATCGCTAAGGCAGGAGCGGTGTCGACTGACATCAGCTTTCCGCCGCGCACGGGTGCGGCCTGAATCGTTGCAACGCGCATGTTGGGGATCGCAAAATCCATGCCATATTGCGCAGTCCCGTCAACCTTGCCGGGAATGTCGAGGCGCTGCATTGATTGCCGCATCAGGCGATATTGCGTGGGGTCTTTCAGCTTTGGTTCGTTGTCGAGCGATAAGGTCGCGGCTTGCGCCGCCAGTTCCCCATAACGCAACGACTGGCTTGATTTTGCATGAATGACGCGGCTGTCCTGCGTGGTCAGTTCGCCGACGGGGACATTTAACCGCTTGGCGGCGGTTTCGATCAACGCAAGCCGCGTCGCCGCGCCAACCTTTTGAAAGGTCATTTGGCCCGTGAAGCGCAAGGCGGAGGAACCACCGGTAACTTGCAGGTTCATTTGCCGCGCGATGAACGACAGAAAGGATTGCGGAATGCCGTTGATGATCGCTGGCTGCCCAGACAATTCAGCGATAAATCCGCGACCCAAGCCCACATTGGCAAAGGCGGGTTCGGCGGGTGCCGACACGACGCGCACTTGGTCCCATGCCGCATCCAATTCTTCGGCGAGCATTTGCGCAAGGCCCGTGTTTGACCCCTGCCCAATGTCGGTGTGCGGCGAATAAATGGTGATGGCGTCATCTTCGCTGATTTTCAGCCAAGTCGCAAAACTATGCTCGCCTTTGCCTGTTATCCGCGCCTTGGCGTCTTTGGCGGCGTTGCGGTCAGCGATTGAGATGCCGAACAGGCCAGCGCCGACGATGGCGACGCCGCCGATTAAAAATGCACGGCGCTTAACGCCTTTGCGCTTGAGGGGGGCTTTGGCTGCATTATCGGGCATGGGGGTATCGGTCATCAGACGGCTCCCTCAACTGCTTGGGCGGCCTGTCCGGTGGCGGCGCGAATGGCCTTGCGAATACGCGGATAGGTGCCGCAGCGGCACAGGTTGGTCATCGCCGCGTCAATTTGCGCATCGCTTGGGCGGCCAGTTTTTTCGATAAGCGCGACGGCGGCCATGATTTGTCCGGACTGGCAATAGCCACATTGCGGGACTTGCGCGGAAATCCAGGCTCTTTGCACCGGATGCAGCGAGCCATCGGCGGATTTCAGACCTTCAATCGTGGTGATCGATTTGCCCGCGACTTCGCTGACGGGCACGCTGCACGAACGGGCGGGTTCGCCATCAACATGGACGGTGCACGCCCCGCACGCCGCGATGCCGCACCCAAATTTTGTACCCGTCAGGCCAAGCTCTTCACGGATGACCCACAATAACGGGGTGTCCGGTTCGGCGGACAGCGTCACTGCTTTGCCATTGATTGACGTCTGAATTGCCATGCGAAGAAGCTCCCACCCGATATCGCGTTTCATATAGCAACGCTTCTGTCACTTTGCTAGCGGGTAGCCATGCAAACAGGCAGTGCCAACCATGATCGCATCCTTGCCGCCGCGCTTGATTGGGCTGGCGCACCGATGGCGATTGCGACGGTGGTCGAAACATGGAAGTCTGCACCCTGTCCGACGGGCACGCATATGCTGGTCCATGCCGATGGGCGCTTCGTGGGTTCGGTGTCCGGCGGATGTGTTGAGGCGGACGTTCTGGAACGCGCGCAGATGATATTGGCTGGTGCGCCAGCGGTGTTGCGGCGATATGGCGTTGCCGATGACGCGGCGTGGGATGTGGGCCTGCCTTGTGGCGGCGATATTCAGGTGCTGGTGCAGCCGGTGTCGGCGGATGGTTTTCCAGAAAGCCTGTTTGCGGACATCGTGCGTGCGCGGGGCAGCGGAGCAACATTATCCGTCGTGACGAACCTTGCCACTGGCCGCAGCGTTGCTTCGCAAGACGCGCAGGGCGATGGCTTTATCAATGTCTATCATCCGCCCCGCCGCTTGTTGATTGTCGGCGCGGTCGAGATTGCGGCGGCATTATCGGCGATTGCGGTGTCGCAAGGCATCAATGTTACTTTGTGCGACCCGCGTGGGCGGTTTTTGACGGCGGATCGTTTCCCCGGTGTCCGCTTGGATGACCGCTGGCCCGACGCAGCGGTAAAGGCCTTTGCGCCCGATAGCCGCAGCGCGATTGTCACCTTGAGCCATGATCCCAAGATCGATGATCCCGCGTTGATTGCCGCCTTAGCTAGCCCCGCGGCTTATGTGGCGGCTTTGGGCTCAGTCCGGTCGCATCAGGCGCGGCTGTCGCGGCTGTCTGCGGCGGGTGTCAGTGCGGAACAATCCGCGCGGATAGAGGGGCCAGCGGGCGTTGCGATCAACGCGATTAGTGCGCCGGAAATCGCGCTCTCGATTGCGGGCGGCATGGTCCGTGCGTTCAATAGGGGCCTGCGGTGATGGAGGCCAAGCAGGTCGCAATCATTGTCCTGGCCGCTGGCAATGCACGGCGTTTTGGTTCGGATAAGTTGATGGCGGATTTGGATGGCGCGCCGTTAGGCTTGCGGGCCGCGCGCAATTTGGCCGACATCGACGCCGCAGCGCATTTTGCGGTGTGCCAGCCGGAGGCAGCGATTGCGTCGCTTTATGCCGAGGCTGGCTATGCGGTGGTCGAAAACCCGCACGCAGAACTTGGCCTATCGGGGTCGCTGCACCTCGCGGTTGCGGCTGCTGCCAAGACGCAGGCGCAAGCCTTGCTGATTGCGCTGGCCGATATGCCGTTTATCATGGCCTCTCATATCGACGCGCTGATACAGGCATGCGACGGCGAAATCATTGCGTCATCGGACGGAAACCAATCTATGCCGCCCGCGATATTTCCGCGCACCACTTGGCCATTTCTGCTGGAGACCAAAGGCGATGCTGGTGCGCGGCAAATCCTTGGGCGCGCCCGCAGTTTGGCCGCGCCCGCCCGCAGTTTGCGCGACATCGACACGCCAGATGATTTGGCCGCTTCAAAATCGCTGCCGCTTGGCATAGACCACATTATATGAACCAGCCCTCCGCTCGCCCCGCGATAGAAGCCGCCTTGCGCAACCCCAGCCTCATGGCGGCGGCTATGGCTTTGACGGAAAACAGGTTGGAGGATGCAGAGCCGATTTTGCGGGCCCATTTGCGTGATGCGCCCACCGATGTGGCGGCGATCCGCATGATGGCCGAACTGGCCGCGCGCGTTGGCCGGTTGAAGGATAGTGAGGCTTTGCTGCGCCGCGCATTGGAACTGACCCCTGATTTCGGCGCAGCGCGGGCCAATTTGGCAACGGTGCTGTATAAACAAAATCGCTTTCCAGAGGCGCTGGAAAATCTCAACGCCGTTTTGGCGGAAGGCGGCGACAATCCGGTTCAGCAAAATCTGAAGGCCGCAGCGCTTGGCCGGATTGGCGGCTATGAAGAGGCTATTGCGCTGTATCAGGAGCTGACCACCCGTTTTCCGGACCATGCCAAATTATGGATGAGCTATGGCCATATGCTCAAGACCGTCGGCAATCAGGATGAAAGCGTTGCGGCGTATCGCCGCGCTCTGGCGGTGGAACCCACTTTGGGTGAAGTCTATTGGAGCCTTGCCAACTTAAAGACGGTGATTTTCTCTGAGGATGATGTCGCAGCGATGGGCGCGGCTTTGGCGGCGGAAAGCCTTGGCACGGAGGATGCATATCATCTGCATTTTGCACTGGGCAAGGCGATGGAGGAGCGCGCCGATCATGACGCGGCATTCGCGCATTATGCCAAGGCGAATGCGTTGCGCAGTGCCGAGCTGCATTATGATCCGCAGGTGGTGCGCACGCAGGTCGATAAGGTCATCGCTTTATGCACGCCCGCATTTTGGGAAGCGCGCGCGGGGCAGGGGCATGATGCGCCCGACCCGATTTTCATCATTGGGATGCCGCGCGCGGGTTCAACGCTGATTGAACAAATCCTTGCCAGCCATTCGATGGTGGAGGGCACGATGGAGTTGCCCGACATTCCGGCGATGGCGCTGCGCGAGGGGCGCGGGTCGGACTGGATTGATGCGACCGTTGCGCTATCCGCCGATGACGCCGAACGGCTGGGCGCGGAGTTTATCGAACGCACGCGTATCCAGCGCAAGACCGCCAAGCCATTCTTCATCGACAAGCTGCCCAACAATTGGAATTATGTCGCGTTCATCCGCCTGATCCTCCCTCATGCGAAAATCATCGATGCGCGGCGACACCCACTTGATTGCTGTTTTTCCAATTACCGGCAGCATTTCGCCAAGGGGCAGGCGTTTAGTTATGACCTTGCCCATATGGGGCAATATTATGCCGATTATGTGCGGATGATGGCGCATTTTGACAGCGTTACGCCGGGTCATGTCTACCGCGTCATTCACGAAGAATTGCTGGAAAACCCAGAACGTGAAATTCGCGGGCTATTGGATTTTCTCGGTCTTCCGTTTGAAGATAATTGTTTGAATTTTCATCAGAACACACGCGCCGTGCGTACCGCGTCGAGCGAGCAAGTGCGCCGCCCCATCAACCGTGACGGGGTGGATCAATGGAAACCCTATGCGGCGCATCTGGAGCCGCTGAAGCGCGCACTTGGGTCGCTTTGGGAAATCTATCCATAGTTGCTGCATTACAACACAATGACCTAAAATCATGTGCAATCGGCTTATGTAGCAAAAATATATTGCTTGCCTGCGCGTTTAGGAGCCTATTTGTAAATAACAACAAATGAGGTGTCACTGTGCGTAAACTACATTATCGGACCAAGGTTCGGACGGCCATGGCCGCATTGCTGGCATCAACCGCTTTTGGCGTGGCCGTTCCTGCAATAGCGCAGGAAGCCGCCGATTCAGACAGCGATGTCATCGTCGTCACCGCGCAAAAGCGCGAACAGAATTTGCAGGACGTGCCAATCGC
>JAEMTM010000239.1 GCA_016462305.1 Sphingomonadaceae bacterium
CCACCAAACTCCCCTCTCCCCCTAAAGGGGGGGGGAGGATTGCCCCATCCCCTTACCCCCTTGACGCCGCTCGCGTTTTCCCGTCATGCGCTGCCCATGCGTTTCTTTTCTGACAATACCGCCCCGGTGCATCCTGCCGTCATGCAAGCCATGGCCGATGCCAACCATATCGACACCGCTTATGACGGTGACCAATATAGCGTGCGGTTGGATGCGGCGTTTTCCGATATGTTTGGCCGCGATGTTGCGGTCTTGTGGGTGGCGACGGGCACCAGCGCGAATTGCCTTGCGCTGGCCTCAATCGTGCAGCCGCATCAGGGGGTCATTTGCCATACTGAGGCGCATATTGAGGTCGATGAATGCGGCGCGCCGGGTTTCTACACCGCCGGCGCGAAGTTGATGTTGGTTGACGGCGAAGGTGCAAAATTAACGCCCGCGACCGTCACCTCCACCCTCGACGCCATTCGCAACGATGTGCATCAGGTGCAGGCCGCCGCTGTGTCGATCACCAACGCCACTGAATATGGCATGGTCTATACCCCTGCCGAAGTCGCCGCTTTGGGGGCCATATGCCGCGAACGCGCGCTTGGCCTGCATATGGACGGCGCGCGTTTTGCCAATGCGGTGGCGCATGTGGGATGTGCGCCAGCCGATGTTACGGTGAACGCAGGGGTCGATATTTTAAGTTTCGGCTTTATCAAAAATGGCGGCATGGGGGCAGAAGCCTTGGTCTATTTTGACCCGGCGCTCGCCGATGCCGCGCGCTATCGCCGCAAACGGGCGGGGCATTTGCAGTCAAAGGGCCGGTTCCTTGCGGTGCAATTACTCGCCCTGCTAAAGGACGATCTATGGCTGCACAATGCGCGCGCCGCCAATGCCGCAGCGATGGTCATTGCGCAGGCCGCGGGCGAACGCTTGCTATACCCTGTGCAAGCCAATGAAGTGTTCCTGCGGCTGACACCTAAGGAGGCTGCTGCGTTGCGGGCGCAGGGATTTGACTTTTACGATTGGGGCGTGATTGACGATCACTGGGGCGCGGCGCGGCTGGTGACCAGTTGGCAGCATAAAGAATCCGACGTCGCCCCGCTGGCAAACGCAATAGCGGCCTTATGAGCGTCGCCGAAGGGGGGCGCGCCGAAGAACCCGGTTTTCTTGCGCCACGGGTGTGGATACCCTTCATGGTGACGTCGCTGATCTGGGGGTCGACCTGGTTGGTGATCCGCGATCAATTGGGTACGGTGCCCACGACCTGGTCGGTGACCTATCGTTTCGCCTTTGCCGCGATCGGTATGTTCATCCTTGCCCTTGTCATGCGTCTACCGCTGAAAATTGACCGGCCGATGGTTGGTTGGACGATGTTGCTTGGCCTGTTGCAATTTGGGATAAACTTCAACTTTGTCTATTCGGCCGAACATTATGTGACATCCGGGCTGGTTGCGGTGGTGTTCGCCTTGTTGATTGTGCCCAATGCGGTGTTGGCCAAATATTGGTTGGGGCGGCCCATAAGCGGGGCGTTCAAATTGGGCTCCGTCATTGCCAGCGTCGGGGTCGGGTTATTGATGTTGCAGGAATATCGCGCCGCACCTGTTGGCGGGGCGGATGTGCTGCTTGGGTTATTTTTGGTGTTATGCGCGGTATCGACGGCGTCTGTGTCCAACGTGCTTCAGGCCACACCACGGATCGCACGTTTTCCAACGATCACGATACTGGCATGGTCGATGTTGTGGGGCAGCATTGGCAATAGCATATTTGCCTTCGTCATGGATGGTCCGCCCGTTATCGACATGCGTCCCGGCTATATCGGCGGCGTCCTGTATTTAAGCATCATTGGAACGGTCGCCACCTTCCCGCTCTATTTCCGCCTGATCCGCGACATTGGCCCCGGCAAGGCGGC
>JAEMTM010000097.1 GCA_016462305.1 Sphingomonadaceae bacterium
TGAACGGTATCACCGTGCGCCTTGGCGGACGCACTATCCTTGACCGCGCCACGGCGGCTTTGCCGCCTTATGGGCGGGTCGGCCTGATCGGGCGCAATGGTGCGGGTAAATCGACGTTGATGAAGGTGATGATTGGCTCGCTGGAGGCCGATGACGGGTCGCTGGAAATGCCGAAGGGCACGCGCATCGGTTATATCGCGCAAGAGGCGCCTGCGGGCGATTCCACGCCGTTTGACACCGTGCTGGCGGCGGATACCGAGCGCGCGGCTTTGATGGCGGAAAGCGAGCAAGAGGGGCTTGACCCCGACCGCATGGCCGAGGTGCATGAACGCCTGATCGCGATTGACGCTTATACTGCGCCGGCGCGGGCTTCGCGGATATTGGTCGGGCTTGGCTTTGATGAGGATATGCAGGGGCAGCCGCTCGATAGCTTCTCGGGCGGTTGGAAAATGCGCGTGGCGCTGGCGTCGTTATTGTTTTCGCAGCCGGATTTGCTGTTGCTCGATGAGCCTTCCAACCATTTGGATTTGGAAGCGACCTTGTGGCTGGAAAATTTCCTCAAAGGCTATCCCGCGATGATGGTGGTCATTAGCCATGAACGCGATTTGTTGAACAATGTCGTCGACCATATCCTGCATTTGGATAATGGTCAGGTGACATTGTATTCGGGCGGCTATGACTCGTTTGAGCGGCAACGCGCCGAACGTGCGGCGCAATTGGCGGCGGCCAAGGCAAGCCAAGACGCGCAACGCGCCAAGTTGCAGGATTATGTCGCGCGTAACTCGGCGCGGGCGTCAACCGCGAAACAGGCGCAGTCCAGAGCCAAGGCGCTGGCGCGGATGCAGCCGATTGCCGCAATGGCCGAAGACCCGACGTTAAGTTTTGACTTTCCAAGCCCCGACGAATTGAAACCGCCCTTGGTCACGCTTGATCTGGCCAGTGTTGGCTATACCGAGGGCAAGCCAATATTGCAGCGGTTGAACCTGCGGATTGACCCCGATGACCGGATCGCGTTGCTGGGGCGCAACGGCAATGGCAAAACGACGCTGGCGCGCTTGCTCGCGGCGCAATTGACGCCGATGGAAGGGCAAATGAGCGCGTCGGGCAAGATGCGCGTCGGCTATTTCACGCAATATCAGGTCGAGGAGCTGGACGGCGACGACACCCCGCTGGAACATATGACGCAGCAGATGAAGGGCGCGAGCCCCGGCGCGGTGCGCGCGCAACTGGGGCGCTTCGGCTTTTCAGGGGCAAAGGCGACGACGAAGGTCGGCAAGCTGTCGGGTGGCGAACGCGCGCGGTTGGCGCTGGCGCTGATTACGCGCGATGCGCCGCATATGCTGATCCTCGATGAGCCGACAAACCATTTGGACGTCGATGCGCGTGAGGCGTTGGTGCAGGCGTTGAATGAATATGAGGGCACGGTGGTGCTGGTCAGCCATGACCGCCATATGCTGGAGCTGACGGCGGACCGGCTGGTGCTGGTTGACGGCGGAACAGCGACCGAATTTTCGGGCACGATTGAGGATTATACCGACTTCATCCTGGGCAAGGGGCCAGCCAAGGAGAAAATGTCCAAGGCCGACCGCAAGGAAGACAAGAAAGCCGCCGCTGCATCGCGTGAGGCGCAAGCGAAGCTGAAACGCGATGTGAGCGATGCCGAGGCGGACCTTGCGAAGTTTGAGGTCGTGTTGAGCGCGATTGACCGGGCGATGTTTGACCCTGTGTCGGCATCAAATGAATATAAGAACCTGACGATGGGCGAATTGTCGCAACGCCGGGGCAAGATTGTCGCGGCGCAAGAGGCGGCAGAAGCCCGCTGGGTTGCCGCGAGCGAGGCGTTGGAGAGAGGCTGAGGCCGCGCTTTCCGTCACCCTTGCGCCTTAATGCGCCTCATGCGGCTTAATGCGGCTGGGTGAGGCTGAATTCGCCAAATGCCGGGCCTTGGCCATAAGTGGCACCCGCCTCTTGAAACATCAGGGCATCATCGATGGAAAGGCAGCCGTCCAAGATGATGCGCGATACGTCCATCGCCGCCACGAGTTGGACCAGCTTTTGCGCTGGCAAAGCCGGGATGACTTTGGCGCGCACCATGCCAATCAAGCGCGGGTCAAAGCGCACGACATCGACATTATGGACCAACGGCCACAGGGCGGGTACGGCGGCATATCCAAAACCGTCAATGCCAACGCTACAACCGATCCGACGCCAATTCTGCATGGCGCTGCCGATGGCTTGGCCCATGGCGATGTCATCTGTTGCCGATAACAATATGCTGACACCAGTGCCTTGCGCCAGCAATGCCCGCAGCGCCCACGCGATCTTGTGCGACAGATCTATTTCCACAAAAACTTCGGTCGGAACCGATAACAAAATTTCAGGCAGGGACAGTAATTTGCCCGTTTCCAGAATATATTCCAAGTCAACCGCCGACAAAATAGTCTGGCTGGGCAAAAAGCTATAATGGTCGCAGGCCATATATTCATAAGCCGTAATTTGGCTGTTGCGCAGGTCGAAGACTGGCCGTGATGCTATGATCGACGCGACCGATGATGCAACGTCATCTGCTAAGTCGAGCAAAGTATATTGCTCTGGTACATTCGGCATAAGGGCGTGATTTCAAAAAACTAGTCTTTGAACATAATCCGAATTAAGCCGACATAGCAAGCGGCTCTTTTGCAGCGTTCATCTTTGCAGCGTTCATCGAGTGCCCATCGGCCTGCAAAGTATAGCCAAAGCCGTATAGGGCGTTCAAGCTAATGCCTAATGCCGGGTCAAGTTTCAGATTTTTACGTAGCCGTGCGACATGCGTATCAATGGTCCGCGATTGATAATCAATGACCTTGCCCCATAATGTTGCCGCAAGATATTGGCGCGACAATAATCGGTTGGGGTTGGCGAAAAACAGCATCGCCATATCGAATTCCCGCTTTGGCAAGATGATGGCTTGGTTGTTGAAACACACCGTCGATGTCGATGGACGTAAGAGATATGGACCAAGCTCCAATGATTCCGGCCGCGTTCGCACATCGCCATTATAGCGGCGCAAAACAGACTTAATCCGCAGGGACAATATCTCTGGGTCAGCCGGCTTTGACACGAAATCGTCAGCACCTGCCTCAAGCCCGCGGATGATGTCACGCCGATCATTGCGTGCGGTGAGCATGATCGATGGCACATCCGGATGGAATTTCCGGATATACTCTATCAATTGGATGCCGGTCAGGTCGGGCATGGACCAGTCGACAATCACGAGATCGCATTCTTTTTGGCGCACGGCTGTCAGGAAACTCTGCGCTGAGTTGTAATTCTTTACAGTATACCCCAAGCCGTTCAAAAACTCTTCTAGTTCGGCTGCAAATACGGTGTCGTCCTCGACGATGGCGATGTTACAAATGTTCACAATGTGTCCCTTACTGGACCCGTCCCATGTGAACGGTTTAGGCCATTTTTTACCTTTTGTAACAATTTTTATGTGAACTAATGTAAATTAGTGTATCTTGTTGCAACAAACTGGACAGTTTCGGCGTTACCACTGGGGCAAAAAATCCCCCAAGGATGACGGGAGCGGGCGTATGATACGCTTTATGCTCATTTTTTCGTCGCCTTGACGACCGGTTTTGGCTTGGGCATTGCCTCTGCTGCTTTCGCCTTTGGGTGAATGATCGCGTGGTGGCGCGTCACGGCGCGGGCGACATTTTGCAACAAAGCATTTGTCGCTTCCTTACCGGCGCGCGTTTCCGATATCATCACCGCCACAGAATAAACGCAGCCATCGGGGGCCGTCATCACGCCAACATCGTTAATTGCCGTAGCTATCGATCCCAACACTTGCCCCGTCCCCGTTTTGTGCGCGAGGTGCCAGCCCGGCGCGAGGCCGGACCGCAAACGGGATCGCCCCGTATAGGTGCCGGCCATCAACTTCAGCAATTTGGCCCCTGGGTCATTGGCATCGCGTTCGCTAAAACGTTTCAGCACCAGCGCGATTGTGCCGGGGGCCGCGCCGTCGAGCGGCGTTTCCAGATACGCGTCCAGCGCGGCCTTTCTCTTTGCCATCGGGATGCTGGATCGTTGCGCGTTGAATGCGTTGCCTTTGCGATATTCGGGTTGCCATTCCAAACCGGCAATCGCGCTTTGCAGCAGGACTTCGCCGGGACCAAAGCGAATGGATTGTACTTTGCGGCGGTCAAGCATTTGGTTGATCGCTTTCGGGCCACCCGCAACGCGCAAAAGGACGTTATTGGCAAGATTGTCGCTGGCATTGATCGAATGCGTGAGCAGTTCGCGTAACGACATGTCGAACGAGTCCCGCCCGTTGAGATAATTTTTCAGCGGTTGGCTGAAGACCACGATGTCATCGCGGCTGACGCGAATGCGTTTATCCAACGACAATTTACCCGCAGCCTCTTTTTCCAAAATCGTTAGCGCGACCCACAATTTGGAGACGCTTTGTTGCGGAAAGCGCTCGGTCTGGCGCTTGCCGATAATCTCGTCGGAAAAGGGTGTGTAGATGGCGATGCCTGCGCGACCGGGGAATGTCTTCCAATATTTATCAATTTCCGTCTTTAGCTTTTCGTCGGCGGTCGCAATCGGGTCGGTCGCATGTGCCTTTTCCGCGACACGCGCTGACGCCGTGGCCGCAATTGTCGTGATGCCGAGGGCCGAAGCGAGAGTGAGAGTGATGGCAAATAGGTTGAAAAAGCTGCGCATGATCCGACTTTTATGTGTCCAAGGGCTGCATATTTTGCGCTGTAGATGCAGAACCCAATCCCGGCAAGAGGATGTCATTTGCGGACCTCCGCCATCCGATTTGAAATGTGACAACGCCGTTTGACCCGTCTAATATGCTACTTACGCCTTGCAGTGGCTTGTTTGCAGTTCTGATATGTTTATTTGCAATTGTTCACATTGCGCAGAATATTTGACGCAGGTCGCATGCCGTGCAATCTTTGCGATTGGGAAAATAGGAGGCGACTATGGCGAGCAAGGCGGACACAGGCAGCAGCGCGAAGGCGGACAAAAAGAAATCGCAAAAGAAAGGCGCGCCATTTTCAAGCATCGCAGGCGCTTTTGACGCCGCCAATGATGCCACGATGGCGCTTGGCCCGCTGGCCGGATTGGCGCGGGAGGATTTTGTCGGCGCGATTGGCCTGATGCTGCGCCAGACCGCGACGAACCCTGATAAGGCATGGAAGGCAACGACCAGCTTTTCCGAAGATGTGGTCAAGATCATGACCGGAAAATCCGAACTTGCACCCGACCCGAAGGATAAGCGCTTCATGGACCCGGCATGGACGTTCAACCCGTTTTTTAAGGCGGGTGCGCAATATTATCTCGCGGTGCAAAAGGGCGTCAAAAGCTATATTGAGGATTTGGAGCTCGACGCGCTCGAACGCGACCGTGCCAACTTCATTTCGCAGATCATCATCGACGCGATGTCGCCGACCAACACCCTGATTGGAAACCCGACCGCGCAAAAGCGGCTGGTGGATTCAGGCGGGCTCAGCCTCGTAAAGGGCTTGAAAAACGCCTATAACGACATGGTTCACAACGATATGATGGTGAGCCAGGTCAACAAAAAACCGTTCAGGCTTGGCGAGAATGTCGCAACCGCAAAGGGCGCGGTGGTCTATCGCGACGAACGCTTTGAACTTGTCCAATATGCGCCAACCACTGACAAGGTGTTCGCAACGCCGCAACTGACCATCCCGCCGCAGATCAACAAAATGTATATCAATGATCTGTCCCCTGAAAAATCGATCATCAAATGGCAGACCGACCACGGGATTCAGCCATTCATGATTTCCTGGCGCAACCCCACCGATGATATGGGCGTGTGGGGCATGGCCGAATATATCGAAAGCTGCATCAAGGCGTTGGATGTGGTCTGCGAGATTACCGGCAGCGACAAGGTCAACATTTCGGGCGGCTGTTCAGGCGGTCAGACGATGTCGGTCCTGCTGTCCAAACTCGCGTCAATGGGCGACACCCGCGCCAATGCGATCACCATGATGGTATGCGTGCTCGAACCCAAGCCCGGCGATACCGAGGCGTCGAGCCTTGTGTCGCATAATGGCATCGCACTGGCGCGGCAACGCGCCGCGAAGAAAGGCGTGATTGAGGGCAGCAGCCTTGCCCGCGGCTTTGCATGGTTGCGGCCCAATGACCTCATTTGGAACTATGTCATCAACAATTATCTGCTCGGTGATGATCCGCCTGCGTTCGACATATTGTTCTGGAATGCCGATGCGACCAACCTGTCATCGGCATTGATGGGCGATTTTTTGGAGCTGTTTGAGGCCAATGCTTATGCCGCGCCCGGCACGTTCGACATAGCGGGGCATACGCTTGACCTGACCAAGGTAACGGGCGACCTGTTCGTTCTGGGCGGGACAACCGACCATATCACCCCATGGCGCGCATGCTATCGCTCCACGCAATTGTTCGGCAGCAAAAATGTCGAATTCATCCTGAGCCAAGCTGGCCATATGCAAGCGATCCTAAACCCGCCGGGCAACCCCAAGGCGAAATATTGGAAGCACAGCGAAGGCAAAGCGCCCGCCGACGTCACCGATTGGATGAAAGGCAGCGAAGAAGTCGCCGGAAGCTGGTGGCCCTATTGGACGGAATGGCTCCACGCCCGGTCCGGCGCCGAAATTGCCGCGCCAAAGGCGTTGGGCAGCAAGGCCAATCCAGCCATGGAAGCCGCGCCGGG
>JAEMTM010000098.1 GCA_016462305.1 Sphingomonadaceae bacterium
GCCACAAACCCCGTCGCGCCAGCCTGCGCTGGGGCGACGGGTTGTTGCGCACCAGTGAGGGGTGCATGGTGGTCGCCTAGGCGGGGTTGCGCGCGGGCGGGTTGATTGACTCCGATGCGCTGAATGTGGATTAAGCTGGGGATAAGCTGGGGATTAAGCGGGGGATATGTTGGGCGGCTTAACCCGCGATTAGCCGTGCCGCAACGCGTCCGTCACCTCATCTAGGCTGCCGCGCACGCGCAACAATTGGTCCTTTCCAAATACGATCAAGCATTCATCATGCGCATTGTCGGCGGCGCGGATAAACTGCACGATTTCGGGATTGACCGAGATTTTTTGGCCGCGCACGTCGGTCATGGTGACAAAGGGGATCATGCATTTTCCTTCACATAAGCGCCGGCGCGGCGGACTGTCGCGTGCGCGCGAGGGGCGTGCCTATCACGCTTATCGTTCGCCCGCGAGGCGTGATGGGCCTCAGTCTGCGTTGGGGCGATATGCGGGTGACGTTTTTCGCGCCGTCTGGTCAGGAGATTGTAACACCTGCATCCCGAAGATACTGAATCATTTGTTGGCGCGCCGCCGGGACGATGATGACATCGCGCAGCCTGTCATCCGCCGTCTTGCTTTGCCGGGGCGCGTTGGTTTCAAACAGGTCCCAATAGTGCGCAGCGTTGGTACGCTGCCCCTTGCTTGCGGCAATCATGGCCTCTGTCAGGTAAAAATTGGAACGGTTATAACGTGATAAGGGCAATTCTGCGCCATAAATTTCGTCAATTTTTTCTGGCCGGTTCTGTGATAGAGCCGCCAAAACCAACTGAAGTCTTGTTCTTGCGAAGTAGGGACTTTGTGCTTGGATAGCCTGATCAAGCAGTTCTTCCGCATAAGGATAATCGCAAATGGGCGCAAGGCCAGCAAGAATGGCCAAAAACGGGGGGCTGTTCGGGTTCGTTGTCATGGTCCGCAGTGTATACAAACGTGCGGTGGGGCAATCCTGCTTCAAATAGGACAGGTTGGCGACGGCAAAATTGGCCCAGCTATCATTGGGGTCGACTATGACCGCAGTGCGCGCAAACTCTATGCCGCGGGTATAAGCAGCATCAATATCTGCTGTCGCGCTTTTGCGTTCCATTTCGAATAAAGCGCGGACGCCCAGAATTGTGCCACGGATATGTGTTTCCAGCACTGGCTTTTCGAGACAGGCGGCCACTTTGTCCTCTAATTGGTCGCCATGGTATCGCGAAAATTCGAAATATTTTAGGAGGCACGGATAGCCGCCATCATCCCTATTACCCGTCTGCACCGCCTCATAAGATGCGATGACACCTTGCCCGCCATTAATCTCTCCCAAAATAGGAATAAGTGCAGCGCGCATTTTTTCGGGCTCGGGCGGCATGACCAAGATGCGCGACCAGATCATGATGTCAGCCTGCACATCGTCAATATTCAGATATAATGTGGCATCGTCTTCGTCCGTTACGAGCCGCGAATAGAGGCGATAGACATGGGGGCTATCGTTGCGTTCTGCGGCTGAGGCAGGGCGGGTGCCGATCCGGACGCGCGATGTTTTGAAGCGGTTGAGATCATCGGCCAGAAAGCTGGCGATGCGGCGGGAGCTTTGCCCCGCTTGTGGGTCTTTGCCGGTGTCGATGGGAATGATTTCCAGGATCGGGCTGCGGTAAACTGAGACGGCTGCGGCCTGTGTTTGTGTGAAATACGCTACTGCCACAACGAGGAAAATGACGAGGAGGATAAGGGCGAAGAGGAAAAGGAAAGGCACGAGAAAAGAACGGCGATAAATGGGAATTGGCGTCTGTGCCGAACCTGCCTGCGGCGATGGATGCGCGGTGTCCTCCGCAACCGAGGGGTCTTGTGACTTTTGTAAGGGCGGCAGCATTGGATAAGCAAGTTCGCGCCTATCCAAATGGACGACATAGGAACGCGGAAGCAGATAAATGCAGCCAGCGGCGCTTGCCGCATGTTGCGCGTAATAACTCTCCAGCGTTTTGCGCAGCCGCCCCATTTGAACGCGGGCCGAACTGTCCGATGCGGAATCGAAATCTTCCTTTCGACCCAAGGCATCAACCGCAACAATGAATGACTTTAACGTTGTCGCACGACCGGCAATCGTTTCGTCGATCAAATAGCGCAGCAAACCCGATAAAACGGGCGAACGTTGAAACACGGCGCTGGATAAAACAATGTCACGCTCTGTATTGACCCTAACCGCAAAACTTGGGTCGTTATCTTTATCATTTAATGTAATCGGAGGTCTCCTGTGTCACGATTTCATACAACAGGTTAAGTGCGAGCACACTGCTGGGACCGTTACATGGTAAATGTAACGGTTCCTCGGTGTATCGTTTGCCTCAACTGATAAACTTATTGCGGGCCAACAAGTTCCGAATACAAAAGGTGATTGTCCCCAAGGCCCTGTTGTTACCTGCATGTTACTTCCGTGTATCGCGGACAGGTGTATATCGAAGGTTATGAACCCGAGTTCGGTGATAACTGATAATTCCCCCGGTCCGGTTGGTCCTTAACCGGGAGGGTTTGATTGCCAATTCCCCTCAGTTGGCATGTGTTGTCCCGGACTCGGGTTCTGCCATGATTGTGCGGCAATCGCGGATCGTGGCGGGGGTTACGCCGAAACGTCCACCGGGTCGCAATCTGGTGAAGGAAAGTTGATGCATTCGGCGTTATCAAATCTTACCGCGCACCCCCCGCGGCTTTAACTTTTTTGACCTGCCTCTTTTCTGATGGTTTCTGCGCCTGCAAAGCTGCGGGGTTTTTGGTCCACGGCCTATGCGCAAACGCGGCCATGAACCTTGTCATCGGTGTTGTGGCCGGCGGTTCAAAAATAAAAGCCCGAAGTGATTGAGATGATAACTTTATTTTTTGCGCTTTTCGACAAAGGTGTTAAAAATGAGGAGAATCACTTTGGGGAAAATGCATGATCTGTCGCTTTCTGCTTGCCGCATTGCTGTTGACGGGATCGGCATTTGCCCAAACGCCGCCGCCAGTTGCGGCAACCACTCCGACCGCGCCAGCCGCGCCGCCAAGCGTAGAGGCATTTGCCAGCCTGCCATTTGTGGAGCGCGCTGAGCTGTCGCCAGATGGCAATCATATCGCCGGGATATTCGGCGTGGGTGGCGAACAGAAGATTGCGATCATGCCGGTCGTAAACGGTGCGACTAAAACGACCATCTTTGGCGTACCCGATGAAACGCAGCCCGGCCGCATCCAATGGGTGAACAATGACAATATCATCGTGTCGCTCACCGGACTTTTGCCTATTGAGGGGGACCGATGGTATGTAACGCGTCTGCTCGCGGTTAATCGGCTTAGCGGCAAATATACAAAGATGTTATGGGATTTGGGCGGACAAAATACCGGTGACGTGCTCTGGGTGCCCAATGATGGCAGCAACGAAATATTGGTCGCGGCGCAAGCGACGATTTACAGCAATTTCCCCGAATTCTGGCCGACGGTCTATCGCGTGAATGTCACCAATGGCAAAAGGCGCAAAGTGGTCACTGGTCGTAGCGGCGTGTTCGACTGGGGTGCCGACCATTTGGGGCAAGTGCGTGTCGGTGTGGGTTATGATGACGGTCGCCTGACCTCGCGGTTGATCTACCGCCAGACGGGGGAAGGGGTATTCCGGCAAATCGACAAGGTTAGCCACAAACGTGATGAGGTTCTGACCGTCCCGTTCGTTTATTTGCCGGGCGGCGACAATGCGTTGGTCATGCGCGACAATGATGCGGGCCGCACGTCGATATTTGAGGTTGATCTGGCGACACAGCAGACGGTCAAAACGATATTTGAACCCGAACAGGGGGAGGTTGAGGGCGCATGGACATCCGACGACGGCAAATTGCTGGGGGCCTACACCACTGACAAGACAACCCCCATATTCTGGTTCGACGCAGATTTGGCCAATTTGCAGGCGAATTTCAACAAATCGGTTCCCAATTCGCGCGTCCAGATCGAAAGTATGAGCGCGGACCGGAGCAAGATGTTGGTGCGCGTTGCTTCGGCAGAAACCCCCGGTGTCCTATATTTTTACGATACCAATGTCGGGGTATTGCAAAAAATCGCGCTGGTGAACGAAAAGCTGGGGGGCAAAAAACTGTCCCCGGTAAAGCTGGTGCGATATAAAGCGCGCGACGGGTTGGAAATCGAGGCCGTACTGACCACGCCCAAGGGCAAGGACGCCAAAAACCTGCCCTTCATTGTCATGCCGCATGGTGGCCCATGGGCGCATGACGGCCTTTATTATGATTATTGGGCGCAATTTCTGGCGAGCCGCGGATATGTCGTGATGCAGCCCAATTTTCGCGGATCAACGGGCTATGGCACCGAATTCCTTAACAAGGGCAAGGGCCAGATGGGCTTTGCGATGCAGGATGACATCACCGACGGGGTCAAATGGGCTGTAAATCAAGGCATTGCCGATGCAAAACGCGTGTGCATCGTCGGCGCGTCTTATGGTGGCTATGCGGCGATGTGGGGGATTGCCAAGGATCCTGATCTCTATCGCTGCGCCATTTCGATTTCGGGCGTTGCCGCATTGCGGCGCGAGGTCAATGATTTCGGTAATTACCTCAAGGGCAATTTATACAAGATGCAATGGCAGGAAATGACGCCGGATTTTAACGCGGTGTCGCCGATTAACGCCATTGCGAAGATCAAGACACCCTTGATGCTGATCCACGGAAAGCGGGATGTGACGGTCGATCATGTCCAGTCGCAGAAAATGTTTAATGCCATGACCAAGGCGGACAAAGCGGTCGAATTTGTCTCGCTCCCGCTCGCCGACCATTATTTTACGCGTGAGGAAGACCGGATCAAATTGCTATCGTCGATGGAGGCATTTTTGGCAAAGCATAATCCCGCCTCCTGATCCTGCGCGGCGGCAAGGCTTGCTAAAGCAGGCTTTGTCCCGCTACAGCGCGGGCATGAACCCCATCATCCTTGTCATGTCGGGCGGAGCCATGGGCGCAGCCTTGCGTTATGGCCTGTCCCGCGCCTTGCCCGTCGGCGCTGCTGGCTGGCCTTGGCCGACCTTTGCGGCAAATGTCGCGGGCGGGCTGTGCATGGGTGTGTTGGCAATGTGGTTGATGCGCGGGGACAATGCGGCGGAACCGTTGCGCCTGTTTCTGGGCGTTGGCGTGTTGGGCGGGTTTACGACATTCAGCGCCTTCAGCCTTGAAATGGCGCAGATGGTGCAACGCGGGCAGATGGGCATGGCGGCACTCTATGCGCTGGCGTCGGTAACATTGGCGCTTGGGGCAATTTTCGCCGGTATGGCGATGGCAAAGGCAATTTGGGCATGAGCAAGAATGACGATATGGGCATACGACAATTTGTCGTCGCCCCTGATGATGATGGCATAAGGTTGGACCGCTGGTTCAAGCGGCATTTGCCCGATGCGTCGTTCAACATCGTGTCGCGCTGGGCGCGCACGGGGCAATTGCGCGTCGATGGCAAGCGAGCCACGCCGGGTGACCGGTTGTTGGCCGGGCAGACTTTGCGCGTTCCGCCAGCGGACATGTCCGCCGCATCCAGCGCACGGCCCGTGCGTAAGCGCCGTGACCTGACCGAGGACGAAATGGAATTCGCGCTGAGCATGGTCATCCACAAGGATGACGCTGCCCTTGTGATTAACAAGCCAGCCGGCCTTGCGACACAGGGCGGAACCAAGACCGAGAACCATGTCGACGGCTTGCTTGATGCCTTGGGCTTTGAGCTCGATAACCGGCCAAAGCTGGTCCACCGTTTGGACAAGGACACGTCGGGCGCGTTGCTGCTTGCGCGGACATCGCGGTCGGCGGGGCATTTTGCCAAGGCATTTTCGTCACGCACCGCGCGCAAGGTATATTGGGCCTTGGTCGTCGGCGTGCCCGACATTGCCGATGGTTTCATTGACTTGCCCATCGGCAAGCAACCGGGCAGCGGCGGCGAAAAAATGCATGTCGATGAAAAAGACGGGCAATCGGCGCGCACCCGCTATCGCATCGTTGAACGGGCGGGCAACGCAACCGCCTGGGTCGAATTGCAGCCTTATACAGGCCGCACGCACCAGTTGCGCGTGCACATGGCCGCGATTGGCCACCCGATTGTCGGCGACGGCAAATATGGCGGCAAGGACGCGTTTCTGACGGGTACGATCAGCCGCAAAATGCATCTCCACGCCCGCCGCATCCGCATTGACCATCCCGCCGGCCATCAAATCGACGTTCGTGCCGATTTGCCCCCGCATATGAAGGCCAGCTTTGACGATTTGGGCTTCGACATGGAATTGGGCGATGCTTTGGTTTTGGACGCGCCTAAGTTCAGCGAAACCGCCGAAGGCAAAAAGCGCGTTGCCGCCAATATCGCCAAGTCGGCGCGCAAAGAACGCAAGGGCGAACGCCGCTCGCGTGGATCGGTGTCCGACAAGCCCAAGGACAACAAGCGCAGCCAAATGGCCGCTGGCAAGAAAATCGCGGCGAAGAAGCCGGTGATTAAGAAGGCCGTGACGGGTAAAGCGCCCACGAAAAGGGCGTCTGCGAAAAAGCCTGCTGGGAAGAAGTAGGTCGCTTCATGTCTTCGTGTCTTTGTGCGAACCTTCTTGCTTTTTTTGGTTCGCACGAAGACATGAAGGCACGAAGATGTCGCTTTTTACTGCCTCCTATCGTTATGCTGATGACGT
>JAEMTM010000240.1 GCA_016462305.1 Sphingomonadaceae bacterium
TATTCGAACAAATTTCAAATGTGGACTGTTGTAACAGACCTGCGGCCGCCTTCACGCGCGCTCGCCCTGCCCGCTGCCATCGATGACCAAAGTTTCGACACCGTCGCAGATCATGACCATGCTACCTTGGGCCAGGCTGGGCGCGATGGGCGCGCCGAACTGCGCCATCGGTTCGATCCCAAGCAGCAACCCGCGCAGCACCCGCGCGGTCATCCCATGACAAATGATGAGCATATCCTGATCAAAGGGCAAGTCGCCAAGCCAGTGCGACAGACGGTGCGCCACATCTTCATAATATTCACCGCCGTCGGGCCGAACCGAAAACAATTTATGTTCGGCGTCGACGATTGGGCCGATTTCGGCAGATATGTCGGCATAGGTCCGGCTTGACCAACGTCCAACGTCGATTTCAAGCAAACGGTCGTCGCGGTTGGTCTCGTGCCAATCCGCATCAATTTCTTCCGCAATTAAGGCAAGCGTTTGCAGCGCGCGGCCTGCGGTGGATGCCCAAAGTTGCGGCCTTGCATCCGGTCCGAGATATTCTGCCAACGCACGGCCCATCTCACGCGCTTGGACGCAGCCCTCCCATGTCAACGGCGTATGCAATTCGGCCTGACCTTGCATCCGAGCCACTTTGTTAAACACTGTCTCCCCATGTCGCGCGATGAAAAGCCGTCTTTTGTGTGTTGAAATTCCCATATCGCCCTTATTCCACAGGATATTGTTGGAGGCAAAAGCTATCGGCTTGCCCTCTCGGTCAAAGCGGTTATGTAAGATTCGGTATATTAATAGGGTTTTTTGGCTCGTCTACGGACAAGTCGGCCCGGCAAGGGGAATTTGAATGAGAGCCACGATAGAACGCGCGACGCTGCTGAAAAGCCTGAGCCACGTCCAGTCCGTGGTGGAACGGCGCAACACCATTCCGATATTGTCCAATGTCCTTATCGAGGCAAGCGAAGGCGGCAAGATCAAGTTGACCGCGACCGACCTTGATTTGCAGGTCGTTGAAACTTTTGCTGCCGATGTCGAAACCCCCGGCGCAACAACGGTTTCCGCGCACACATTGTTCGAAATCGCCCGCAAATTGCCCGATGGTTCGCAAGTGCAACTGCACGCCGCCGATGGTCGCATGGCCGTGAATGCTGGCCGCGCCCGTTTCTCGCTCGCGACCCTGCCGCGTGACGATTTCCCGACAATTGCCGAAGGCGACTTGCCCACCTCGTTTGAAATCTCTGCAAGCGCGTTGATTCAGATCATCGATAAAACGCGCTTTGCGATTTCGACCGAAGAAACACGTTATTATCTCAACGGCATTTTCCTGCACGTCACCGACGATGCCGAACCCGTTTTGAAGGCCGCAGCGACCGATGGTCACCGCTTGGCCCGCGTGACCCTTCCACGCCCTGCTGGCGCGGAAAACATGCCTGACATCATTGTGCCGCGCAAATGCGTTGCCGAAATCCGCAAGCTGCTTGATGAAAGCGGCGACAATGTCATCCAGATCGACCTGTCGGCGAGCAAAATCCGCTTCACCTTTGACAGCGTCATCCTGACATCAAAGCTGATCGACGGTACGTTCCCAGATTATAGCCGCGTCATCCCGACCGCGAATGACAAATTGCTGCGCATCGACCCCAAGGCATTTTCGCAAGGCGTCGACCGCGTCGCGACCATCGCCACCGAAAAAACCCGCGCCGTCAAAATGGCACTGGATCATGACAAGATCACCTT
Source organism: Sphingomonadaceae bacterium (assembly GCA_016462305.1). Classification (GTDB taxonomy): domain Bacteria; phylum Pseudomonadota; class Alphaproteobacteria; order Sphingomonadales; family Sphingomonadaceae; genus Sphingorhabdus_B. The sequence goes on from JAEMTM010000240.1 coordinate 1,732, forward strand.
GTCCGTCACCAGCCCTGAAAACGGCACGGCGGCGGAAGAAGTATCAGGTCAATATAGCAGCGATAGCTTCGAAATCGGCTTCAACGCGCGTTATTTGATGGACATTTTGGGCGAAATCGAAGGCGACGTGGTTGAG
>JAEMTM010000010.1 GCA_016462305.1 Sphingomonadaceae bacterium
TCGGAGTAAGCACTCATCCGCGTTCGCTTTCTGCTTTGTCAATGACATCCATCCCCGCAATCCGCATGAAATTGGCCAACATTGCGTGGCCATGCTCGGTTGCGATGCTTTCGGGATGAAACTGCACGCCGTGAATGGGCAGCGTCATATGCCGAAAACCCATGACATGGCCGTCATCGCTTGTGGCATTCACAATCAAATCTGACGGCACATTTTCGACAATCAACGAATGATAACGCGTCGCTTGAAACGGGGAGGGTAATCCTGCGAACAGGCCATTATTGTCATGGGTAACAGGGGAGGTTTTGCCATGCATTAACCCACCGCGCGCAACGGTGCCGCCAAAATGCTGCCCAATCGTCTGGTGGCCAAGGCACACGCCAAGCAGTGGCTTTCCGGCATCGGCACAAGCGGCCACAAGATCAAGGCTCACGCCCGCTTCATTGGGCGTTTTTGGCCCTGGGGAAATCAGGAACGCTTGCGCACCCGATGATAATGCCTGACCCGCCGAAATGTCGTCATTGCGGACAACTTCGACCTTTGCCCCAAGCTCCATCAGATAATGGACAAGGTTCCAGGTAAAGCTGTCATAATTGTCGATGACTAAGATCATGCGGCGTCCCTAGCGGCTTTGCCGCGTGGGTGGAAGGGGCACTATTGCCCAAAACCCGTTTCACCCGCCACACGCATGGCCTCGCGGGCTGCGGCGATCAGCGCGCCAGCCTTTGCCTCACATTCGCGTTGTTCATATGCGGGGTTGCTGTCGGCAACGATGCCAGCGCCGGCCTGCACATGCATGATGCCGTCTTTCACCACCGCCGTGCGCAAGACGATACAGCTATCCATGTCGCCATTGGGCGAGAAATAGCCAACCCCGCCCGCATAAGCGCCGCGGGTTTCAGGCTCCAGCTCGGCAATGATTTCGCATGCCCGGACCTTGGGCGCGCCGGACACCGTGCCCGCCGGAAAGCCCGCGAATAAGGCATCAATCGCGTCCTTATCATCGGCAAGCTCGCCTACCACGTTCGACACGATGTGCATCACATGGCTGTAAAATTCGACCATATAGCTGTCGGTAACGGTCACGCTGCCGCTTTTGGTCACGCGGCCAACATCGTTGCGCCCAAGGTCGAGCAGCATCAGATGCTCTGCGCGTTCCTTGGGGTCGGCCAGCAAGGATGCCTTGTTTTCCGCATCTTCCAGGCTGCTTTTACCGCGCGGCCGAGTTCCCGCTATGGGACGGATCGTCACTTCCCCGCCGCGTGCGCGTACTAAGATTTCGGGGCTTGACCCGATAAGCGCAAAACCCGGAAGGTCGATAAAATACAGAAACGGCGAGGGGTTTATGCGCCGCAATGCACGATAGAGATGGACAGGCGGCAGGCCAAAGGGCGCGGTGAAACGCTGCGCCAATACGACCTGAAAAATGTCGCCCGCCTTTATGTAATCCTTGGCGGAAGCCACCATTTCGACATAGCGCCCGGCGGGTAGGACGGGTTGCAGCGTCAGCTCTTGGCCATCGCACTGCGCCGCCGGTTCCGCTTGGGCAACATGCCCGGCATCGAGCAGCCGTTCCGCCGCATCCAAACGCGCATGGGCGCGCGCAACGGCTTGCGCGTCCGTCATGCCCGTCCAGACAGGCGATATGAGGAACATTTCGTCCTTCAAGCGGTCGAACACAAGAATGACCGTTGGCCGCACGAACAGCATGTCCGGCAATTCCAACGCCGATTGCGGCGCACGCGGAAGTTTCTCGACAAGACCGATGGTCTCATAGCCAAAATAGCCGACAAGACAGGCAAGGGCAGGTGGCAATTCTTCTGGGACATCCATGCGACATGCGGCGGCCAAGGCCCGCAACGCATCGAGCGACGGGAGCAAGGAGGGCACAAACGCCTCGCGATCGGTCATCCATTGGCTGTTGATCTCGGCCTTATTTCCGGCGGCGCGGAACACAAGGTCCGGCGCTATGCCAATAAGGCTATGACGACCCCGCGTTTCGCCGCCCTCGACCGATTCCAAAATGAAATCGCCGCGCTCTGCCTCAAACAATTTCAGCGCAGCCGATACCGGTGTTTCGGTGTCAGCAATACGCTTTCGCCAGATGATCTGCGGCTTAGTTTCCGTCACGGTTTGTCAGGCGGGTGCGGAGCTCTTTGATTCCGCCTTCATTTTTTTCAACGTCGGCATTTTTGGCGGCAGATACGATCATCTGCGCTGCATATTCTTGTTGCAATATGCCCGACAGCTCTTGCTTGCGTGCCATCAGCATCGGCACATTACCGCGTGCGTCGCCCTTTATGATGTCATTAAGATGGACAACATACCAACCGCGATCCCCACCCGCCGCAAGAATTTTTGCCGTGCCCTTTTTCATGGCGAACATCATCGACAATGGTGGGGGAACAGGTTGGCCTTCGCGTGAGATGTCGGCGCGGGTGCCGCTTAGCCGTTCAACCTGTGCACCCTTGATAGCTGCGGCGGCAAGCGCGGTTTGAAGCGGCTGTCCCGCGTCCACGGCCTTGCGCAAGGCATCCGCAGCATTACGTGCGCCCTTTGCGCCTTCCGACAAAGCCCATTGCTGCAGCACTATGCTGCGGACGCCATTCAAGGGCGGCGGCGCGGCTTCTTCAAAATTGGCAACCGCAATCATCGCGAATCTCTCGCCGGGGATCAACTCAATCAATTGCGCCGCGCCGTTGGTTTCCATCTGGAATGCCGCAGGCAAGATCGCCGCCATTTCCGGGATTGGCTTATAGGCAGGATTGCTAATGTCCTGTCCGGTCGCCAGCAACTTCGGCGAGCTATTGACCGTTAAACCATTTTGCTTCGCCACATCGGAAATCGTTGCGCCGTCTGCAAACGCGTCTTCGATCTCTGCCGTCATTTCGGTCAGCATTTCTTCGCTGCGCGTTTTTAACAATTCCTTCTCAATGTCGGCGCGCGCGTCGGCCAGCGACTTTGCCGCAATATTGTTGATGGCATCGACACGGATCACAGTCCAACCCAGCTTCCCACGCGCAGGCGTTGCAATGCTGCCCTGTGCAGCGGCGAACACCGCTTTGGCCACTGCTGCTGTTGTGGAGCTTGTCAGGCTGTCTTTGCTAACACTTGCCGTTGTCGTTACCGATAGTCCCAGTTCATTCGCAACCGCCGAAAGCGATTTACCGGCAGCAACTTGCGCCACTACGGATTTTGCAGCCGCTTCCGTTGGGACGATGACTTGGCTGATGTTGCGCGTTTGCGACGCCGCAAACTGCGCCGCATTGGCCTTGTAATAAGCGGCAATGTCCGCTTCGCTTGGCTTGGCGCGTTGTGCAATGATGTCGCGGCCAAAGATAGCATAGCTAACGGCCCGCTTTTCGGGGATGGTAAACTTTATGGCATTGTCGCTGTAGAACTTCGCGAGCACAGCCTCGCTTGGCGGGCGTGTTGGCAAAAATGCCGTGGCCGGGATCGACGCAATCTGCCCGGCACGTTGTTCCAGCATCAACGACGCATAAGGCAAAATCATGCCGTCCGGTGCGGCGGGCCCGCTGGCGGCTGCGGGCAAAATCTGCTGTGCGAACAAATTTTGGGTCAAATCGTCGCGGATTGCCTTTTCACTGACGCCGATTTGTTGGGCAAAGGCGCGAAACGCGTCGGCGCTGAACTTTCCATCCAATCCCATGGCACCCGGTATCTTGCGTATTTCCGAATCCACAAGCCGTTTGCTAACCGCCACGCCATATTTTTCACCAAAAACCGTGATTGCATAACGGTTTATCAATTGTGCCAGCGTGGCATCAAGCCCGCCGCCATCGACAAATTGGGTCATATCAAGCGTTGGATTATTCTGGCGCTCCGCCCTCAACTGGTTTTCAAGTGACTCATTGAGGTCACTTAAAGTGATGTTCTTATTGCCCACGCGGGCGACGTTACCGCCGCTTAATCCACCGAAATTGCCTGAACCGCTGACATCGCCAAGGGCAAAGGCAATGGCGATTAATCCAATGAAAGCGAGCGCGAAAATCGCGCCGAATTTTGAATTAATGCGTGAACGGATGGAGCTAATCATGAACTGAGATTTCCTGCATATGCGGCGCTAAGTGACCTTTGCGAGACGCTTTAGGCGGCAAGCCGCTGGCAATCAAGGGATAGACTTGCCCAAATGGCCGAAAGCATGGATAGCCAACAAAGATTCGTAGCCCATAAAATTTTGAGGTGTCAGATGCGTAAGTTTATCGTCGGGAATTGGAAAATGAACGGCACGTCCACTGATCTCGGCGAAATAGCCGCCATTTCTGCGGTGGCGCAGCTTTATCATTCTGTGGATTCGGCTTTGTGTGTTCCGGCAACGCTTATTGATCGCGCCGTCACCGCCGTTGGCGCGTTTCCCATTGGCGGCCAGGATTGCCATATGCAAAATGCAGGGGCGCATACAGGCTGCGTTTCTGCCGATATGTTATCGGACGCAGGGGCGGTGCTGACCATCATCGGCCATAGCGAACGTCGCGCCGCGCAGCAGGAACAGGACAAAGATATCCGCGCCAAAGCGCAAGCGGCGAAGGCCGCTGGTTTGAAAGCCATATTGTGCGTCGGCGAAACGCTTGAGGAACGCGAAGCTGGCAAGGCGTTGGACATTGTCCTGGCCCAAATTACGCATTCCTTACCTGACAATGCCGCAGGCGCTTGGCTTAGCGTTGCCTACGAACCTATATGGGCCATTGGAACGGGCCGCGTTGCCGAACCCGCCGATGTTGCGGACATGCATGCCGCCATTCGCGCTGCTTTGGTGGGGCGTTTTGGCGCGGAAGGCCAAAATATCCGTATTTTATACGGGGGTTCCATGAACGGCGACAATGCCGCGATACTTTTGGCGGTGCCAAATGTCGACGGTGGATTGATTGGCGGGGCGAGCCTGACCGCCGCCAAATTCCAACCGATATTGGCCGCAGCCCAAGCCAGCGGCGAATAGCATTGAAGAATATTGCTGCGCTCGCTATGTGGGCGCGATAATCATTGGCAGTTCGCCTTTCATATTCGGAATTTCTCTCATGGGTCTTTTTCATTTTCTCATCGTTGTTCAGGGCATTATCGCAGCATCGCTCGTCGGCGTCATATTGATGCAGCGTTCCGAAGGCGGCGGCTTGGGCATGGGGGGAAGCCCATCGGGCCTGATGTCAGCACGGGGTGCCGCAGATTTTCTGACGCGCACAACCACGATATTGGCGACCTTGTTCATCCTGCTGTCGATATCCCTGGCCTTTGTCGCTGCGAAAAAGGGCAATAGCGGTGAAATCGACAATAGCTTGCAACGCACCGAAGTGCCATCCGCGCCAACCGCGCCCGTTACGAATGCGCCTGCCTCTGCGACGCCTGCCGAACCTGCGCCCGCGCCTGCTTCCGAAGTTCCACTCGACAAATAATAGCTCCGGTCGAAATTTCTGTTTTACACAGGTTAATTTTCATCTGCCGGATTCGTGCGCTTGTGTTTTGGTGCAAAGATGGCTTATGCCTTTTCTCCCATGACACGGTTCATTTTTATCACCGGTGGCGTGGTCTCCTCGCTTGGCAAAGGTCTTATGGCGGCATCGCTTGCCGCGCTTTTGCAAGCGCGCGGCTATCGCGTCCGCATCCGGAAGTTTGACCCTTATTTGAATGTCGATCCGGGCACGATGTCGCCATATCAACATGGCGAAGTCTATGTGACCGATGACGGGGCGGAGACTGATCTCGACCTTGGCCATTATGAACGCTTCACCGGCGTTTCGGCGCGTCAGTCGGACAATATTACGTCTGGCCGGATTTATCAGAATATTATCCAAAAAGAACGCCGCGGTGATTATCTGGGCGCAACGGTGCAGGTCATCCCGCACGTTACCGACTTCATTAAAGAATTCGCCAAGGCCGAGACACAGGATTTGGATTTTGTTCTATGCGAAATCGGCGGCACTGTGGGCGATATCGAATCGCTCCCGTTTATTGAGGCCATTCGCCAGTTACGCAACGAACTGGGCCGCGAACGGACCTTGTCGGTGCATGTGACCTTGGTGCCCTATATCGCCGCAGCAGGCGAGCTAAAAACAAAGCCGACACAGCATAGCGTGCGCGAGCTGACATCCTTGGGTATTCAACCCGATGTGTTGCTATGCCGCTGCGAACATCCGCTGCCGGAGGCAGAGCGCTCCAAGATTGCGGCATTTTGTAATGTCCGCAAAGAGGCGGTTATTCCAGCACTTGATGCCAAAAGCATTTACGCCGTGCCCCTGCAATATCATATCGAAGGACTTGATAATGAAGTGCTTCGGGCATTTGGCCTTGAATCGGAGGGCGAGCCTGACCTTGCCCGTTGGGACGACATCATCGACCGACAATCCAACCCCGAAGGCGAAGTGACCATCGGCGTTGTCGGCAAATATGTTGGCCTTGCCGATGCGTATAAGTCCCTCAACGAAGCATTAACGCATGGCGGCCTGTCCAACCGGGTGAAGGTCAATATCAAATGGATTGACGCCGAATTGTTCGAACAATCCGAAGATGACATCGCAACCGCGCTTGAGCCTATGAACGCCATTTTGGTCCCCGGCGGATTTGGTGAACGCGGCTCCGAAGGAAAGATTGCGGCGGTCAAATTCGCGCGTGAACGTCAGGTGCCCTTTTTCGGCATCTGCCTTGGTATGCAAATGGCATGTATCGAAGGCGCACGGAACACCGCTGGCCTGTCGGGCGCATCCAGCACGGAATTTGGTCCCACAAAAGAACCCATTGTCGGCATCATCACCGAATGGATGAGCCAAGAGGGCATTCAAAAGCGCGAAACGGGTGGCGACATGGGCGGCACCATGCGTTTGGGCGCTTATGATGCCGTGCTGGATGGCAACAGCCATGTTGCCTCGATTTACGGCAGCAAAAACATATCGGAGCGGCATCGTCACCGTTACGAAGTCAACGTCCATTATAAGGATGCGCTGGAGCAGGGCGGGCTGGTGTTCAGCGGCATGTCCCCCGACGGCGAACTGCCCGAGATTGTCGAACGCCCCGACCATCCATGGTTTATCGGCGTGCAGTTCCACCCAGAATTGAAATCACGCCCATTTGCGCCGCATCCCTTGTTCGCCAGCTTTGTAAAGGCGGCGGTGAAGCAAAGCCGATTGGTGTAATTGGTAAAAGGGGCGACGGTTTTATCCTGCCGCCCCATTTTTTAACGCTTAAGCCGCGCGCGGCCCTTTTTTCGTGGGCGCGTCATCATGTTCAATGACCGTTGCGGTTGTTTTTGCGCCAATCGCAATTTTGCGTGGCTTCAACGCTTCGGGCACTTCGCGCAATAGGGTGATAATCAAAAGACCATCGGCCATGTCGGCATCGATCACATGGATATGATCGGCCAGTTGAAACCGGCGTTCGAAGTTTCGGTTGGCGATTCCCATATGCAGGAAATCGCGATTATCATTGCTTTCGGACTGCTTGCTGCCCGTCACAATCAACAAATTTTGCTGCGCAATTATGTCGACCTCATCGACCTTGAACCCGGCAACGGCGACAGTGATCTTATAGTCATTCTCGCCCGTGCGCTCGATATTGAACGGTGGGTAATTTTCATTTTGCGCGGCACGGCCCGTGGTTTCGAGCAGCTCAAAAAGGCGGTCAAAGCCAACGGTGTTCCGGCGATAGGGTGTAAAATCAAAACGCGTCATTACAAATTCTCCTTCAAGCAATTTGGTTCGTCGCCAACCCCACAAATGCAGCGGCCAGCATGTTCGTTTTTGGAGCCTTTTGGGCCTCCGACAAGCAAGATGGGATGCGCCCCAAAAATTGCAAGGCCAAAAAATCATGACAGAAACATCGTCAGCAATATCGACCACAACAAAAAACAAGGCCGCCCGGATATTCCGAACGGCCTCGCTCTGCAGCTTTTTCAGCGCGGTGCTTCAGTCCTCTTCCGGTCCCCACCGGCGGGTCTGACTTTTCCCCCTGAACCATCGGCCATTTCGGGCTCTCGACGAATTCCTTGCCTGCATCTGCCTTTGCGATGGGCTTTGCAAATGGAACCAGACTCTGCCGAACGCTTTTTCCAATGCTGTTGCGCCGTTGCAACAATACTTGCCAGTTGTCATGACGGAACCTAAGAACAATTTATGCCGAAATTATGGATGAGTGTCCGCACATGATATTGTCGCGATATGAACGCATGGTCGTACGCCGGTATTTGCTTCCGGGTAAGGGCGAGGGCTTTATCTTCCTCGTCGCCAGCATCAGCCTGGTCGCGGTTGCATTGGGTGTCGCGGCGTTGATCATTGTGATGAGCGTGATGAACGGCTTTCGCGCCGAATTATTTGACAAAATCGTTGGCCTCAATGGCCATGCGGTGATTCAGGGCTATGGCGGCCGTCTGCAAGATTGGCGTCAAATCCTCACCGACGTAAAGCAAACCGATGGCGTCACCGATGCAACGGCGTTGATTGAACAGCCATTGCTCACGACCTTCAATGGCCGGGTGGAGGCCATATTCGCGCGCGGCATGTCGGTGAATGACATCCTGAAAAACGACACGTTGAAGGGCAAGACCGTCGCGGGTGATCTGCGCAGGTTAAACGCCAATGAAGACAAGGTTGCGATTGGATCGCGGCTTGCCCAAAATCTGGGGGTTCAGGTCGGGCAGAACATCACGATCATCAACCCAGCCGGTCGCACCACGCCATTTGGCACCGTGCCGCGTGAGATTTCTTATGAGGTCGCGGCGGTCTTTGAGGTGGGCTTGTTTGACTATGACAAGGCGTTTGTCATCATGCCCATCGAACGCGCCCAAGTCCTGATGTTGATGGGGGATGAAATAGGCATGATCGAAATCAAGACCGAAAACCCGGACAAGGTGAACGAGATTCTCATGCCCTTATTGCCCAAGCTGGAGAATAAGGGCCAGATTGTCGACTGGAAAAGCATGAATGCGTCCTTGTTCGACGCCTTGGCGGTCGAGCGGGTCGCGATGTTTGTCGTGCTGTCGATTATCGTGCTCGTTGCGGTGTTCAACATATTGTCGTCCCTTATCATGCTGGTGCGCGCCAAAACGCGCGACATTGCGATATTGCGCACCATGGGGGCGTCGCGAAAATCGCTGCTGAAGATATTTATGACGGTCGGTTTGCTGATTGGTGCATCCGGAATTGTGTTGGGGATGATATTGGGCGCGATATTTCTGTATTTCCGGCAATCGGTCGTGAACTTCATTCAATTTGTCACCGGTCAGAATTTGTGGGACCCATCGATCCGCTTCCTGACCGAGCTGCCGTCGCGCACCGACCCGTTTGAAGTGCTGGTGATCTGCGGGCTGGCTTTGCTGTTCAGCTTCCTTGCAACCTTGTACCCGGCGCTAAAGGCGGCAAGTACGGACCCAGTTCAGGTGCTGCGTTATGAATAATATCTTGGAACTTGTCGATGTTCGCCGCAAATTTGTGCAAGGCGATGTCACCATAGAAGTCCTGCGCGGTGTAGACCTTGTCGTTGGGAAAGGCGAGCTGGTGGCGTTGCTTGGCCCATCGGGATCGGGCAAATCGACCATGCTTCAGGCGGTGGGCTTATTGGAAGGTGGCTTTTCGGGGTCCATCAAATTGGATGGTGAAGAAGTCAGCGCAGCCAGCGTGGACCGCCAAACCGAGATACGCCGACAAAAACTGGGCTTTGTCTATCAGTTTCACCATTTGCTCCCGGACTTTGACGCGTTGGAAAATGTGATTTTGCCGCAGTTGATTTCGGATGCAACGCCCGATGTGGCGCATGATCGTGCGACCTATTTGTTGACGCAGTTGGGGCTGGCCGAACGCTTGCACCATCGCCCGTCAAAGCTGTCGGGTGGCGAGCAACAACGTGTCGCGGTGGCGCGGGCATTGGCGAACCGGCCAAAGCTGGTGCTGGCCGATGAACCCACCGGCAATTTGGACGAGCACACCGCCAATATCGTGCTTGGCGAATTTATGGCGCTGGTGCGCGAAGAGGGGTCGTCAGCCATCGTTGCCACACATAATGAGCGATTGGCGGCCAAGATGGACCGCATCGTGCGTCTGCATGACGGTAAATTGAACGCAGCAAGGGGATAGTCGATGTCAGTATATGATTTCACGGTGAAGATGCCCGGCGGCGGGGCCGAGGCCATGGCCGCGCATCAGGGCAAGGTGTTGCTGGTGGTGAACACAGCGTCCAAATGCGGCTTCACACCGCAGTATAAGGGCCTAGAGGCGCTCTATCGCCAGTATAAGGACCAAGGTCTCGAAATCCTTGCTTTCCCATGTAACCAGTTCGGCGCGCAGGAGCCTGGCGACGCACAAGAAATTCAGAATTTCTGTTCGCTCAACTATGACGTGTCCTTTCCATTGGCGGCGAAAATCGATGTCAACGGAACGGATGAAGACCCGTTATGGCATTATCTGAAGCAGCAGCAAGCTGGCTTGCTGGGTTCACGCGCTATCAAATGGAACTTCACCAAATTCCTCGTCGACCGCAAGGGGAATGTCGTGGCCCGGCATGGTCCACAGGTCAAACCAGAGGCGTTGGCAACGGACATTGAAAGATTGCTCGCCGAGGCAGCCTGATTGTCCACAGCTTAGCCTAAAACAGGCTTTGTCGAATCAGGCGCGTGTTCTAACGATGGGGCATGGCTTATATCCCCTTCGTCCCTTTGCGCGTGTATTCCGCATACACCATATTGGAAGGCGCGATTGAACCCAAGGCGATTGGCGAAACTGCGAAGAAACTTGGCTTTCCCGCAATCGCGATGTGTGATCGCAATGGCCTTTATGGCGTTATGCCGTTTCAGGACGGCGCGAAATCTTGCGGTGTGCAACCGATCATTGGTGCGTTGCTTGCAATCCGGCGGCCGACGTCCGACGGAAAGTTCGTCCGCGACTGGTTGCCATTATTTGCCCAAGATGAAAGCGGTTATATCAATCTATGCCGGTTGGTTTCCATGGCGCATCTTGATCGCCCCGAAGACCTTGACGCACATGTCACGCTGGAACAGCTTGCCGGTCATAAGGACGGCCTGATCGCGCTTACAGGGGGTGCAGAGGGCGCTTTGGCCCGATTGTTAAGTGAAGGGCAGCATGACGCGGTATCCAGCTACCTGACGCGTCTTCAGGCGCTGTTTTCCGACCGTTTGTATATCGAACTCAGCAGGCGCCACGACGCGGTTGAAGAGGCGGCGGAAGACGCGCTGATTGACCTTGCTTATACGCGCAATATTCCCCTCGTCGCCACAAATCCGGCCTTTTTTGCGGAACCCGATTTCTTCGACGCGCATGACGCCATGCTGTGCATCTCGGACGGCGCCTATATCGAAAGCGCGGACCGCCGCAGGAGCAGCCGCGATACCTGGATCAAAACGGGCAAGCAAATGGGGGAGCTGTTCGCTGATGTCCCCGAAGCGCTGGCCAATACCCTCGTGATTGCGCAGCGATGCGCCGCCCTTGCGCCCTATCGCAGCCCGATACTGCCAAGCCTTGCCGGTGACCGGACCGCCGAAGACGCGCAATTGCGCGAAGACGGGCGGCTTGGGCTTGAAAAGCGACTTGAGATCGCGGGCATCACTGACCCTGCGGAGCGGCAAGTTTATTTTGACCGGTTGAAGTTTGAAGCCGATGTTATCTGCGCCATGGGCTTTCCAGGCTACTTCCTGATCGTTGCCGATTTCATCAAATGGGCGAAGGAACAGGACATTGCCGTTGGGCCGGGCCGTGGATCGGGGGCAGGCTCGCTGGTCGCTTGGGCGCTGACGATTACCGATCTTGACCCCATCAAGCTCGGCCTGCTGTTCGAACGTTTCCTTAACCCCGACCGTGTGTCGATGCCGGACTTCGATATCGACTTTTGCGAAACGCGCCGTGGCGAAGTCATTCGTTATGTGCAGAAAAAATACGGCGCGCGTCAGGTTGCGCAAATCATCACCTTTGGAAAGCTGAAGGCGCGGGCGGTTCTGCGGGACACCGGGCGGGTGCTGCAGATGAGCTATGGCCAAGTTGATCGGCTGTGCAAGCAAGTGCCAAATCTGCCCGCTGACCCGTGGGATTTGAAACGCGCTCTGTCTGGCGTGGCGGAGTTGCGGGAAGAATATCGGCGTGATGCGCAGGTGAAACGCCTGTTCGACCTTGCGATGAAGCTGGAGGGCCTTCCACGCCACAGTTCAACACATGCCGCCGGTGTGGTGATCGGCGACCGCGAATTATCGGAATTGGCGCCGTTATACCGCGATCCGCGTTCGGACATGCCCGTCACGCAATTCGACATGAAATATGTTGAGAGTGCTGGCCTCGTTAAGTTCGACTTTTTGGGATTGAAGACGTTATCTGTGCTGCAAAAGGGTAGCCAGATGCTCGCCAAACGGGGCGTGGAGATCAATCTCGACCTATTGCCGCATGATGACCCTGCGGTCTATGAATTGCTGCAACGCGGCGACACTGTGGGCGTTTTCCAGTTGGAATCCGAAGGCATGCGCCGCACGCTCGCGGCGGTGAAGCCAACCAACTTTGGTGACATCATCGCGCTCGTGTCGCTCTATCGTCCGGGTCCAATGGACAATATTCCCATGTTTGGCCGCCGCAAAAATGGTGAAGAAAGCATTGAATATCCGCACCCCTTGCTTGAGCCTGTGCTAAACGAAACTTACGGGATATTTGTTTACCAAGAACAAGTTATGCAAGCCGCGCAAATTTTGGCGGGCTACAGCCTTGGGGAAGCAGATTTGCTTCGCCGTGCAATGGGTAAGAAGATTCAGGCCGAAATGGATGCCCAGCGCGAACGCTTTGTCACCGGCTGCGCCGCGCATACGATCCCTCCCAATCGGGCGAACGAGCTGTTCGACTTGATCGACAAATTTGCGGGCTATGGTTTCAACAAAAGCCATGCCGCCGCTTATGCCGTGTTGGCCTATCAAACTGCTTGGCTAAAAACGCATCACCCCGAAGAATTTTATGCCGCATCCATGTGTTTCGACATGCATCAAACCGACAAGCTGGCGACCTTCATAGACGATATGCGCAGGCTGGACGTCACTTGTTTGCAGCCGGACATCAACCGGAGCGAGGCCGAATTTACCGTTGAGACCAATGCGCATGGCGACCATGCGGTGCGTTATGCGTTGGGCGGCATCAAAAATGTCGGCGAACGGGCGATGGAGATATTGGTCACAGAACGCGTGACGGCGGGATTGTTCAAAAGCCTTGATGACTTTGCCAACCGGGTCGATCCAAGTCAGATCAACCGCCGAAGCCTTGAAAATCTCGCTGCTGCGGGCGCTTTTGATGTGCTGGAACCAAACCGTGGCGCGGTCCATGCCGCGGCGGAAACACTTTTGGCGGCAGCGCAATCCGCGCGCGATTCACGCGAAAGCGGGCAGGGCGGCCTGTTTGGTGAGGGCGGGTCCGACATGGCGGCGCTACGGATCGACAGCAGCCTGCAATGGGCACCCGGCGAACATATGAACCAGGAAAAGGACGCGTTTGGGTTTTATTTCTCGGCGCATCCTTGTTCGCAATATGAGGCGCTGGCCATTAGCCACGGCGCAAAACCTTATGCGGTCTGGCTCGACAGTGGACCAATACCCGAAGGTGTCCGCCGCCCCGCCACCATGTCGGCATTGATCGAAGGCATCCGCTGGCGCGAGTCACGCAAGGGGAAGCGTTTCATGATTGCGGATTTTTCGGACAATAGCGGCCAGTTTTCGGTGCGATGTTTTGACGAGGCGGTCGGCACACAACTTGCCGAGTGGGCAAAAGACGCGGAGTGCCTTTTGCTCGATTGCGAAATGGACATGCGGCCCGGCGACGAAATGCCGAGCTTTACGGTAAAAAGCGCCAAAGCCCTCAGTGGCTTGACCAGCGTGTCGCGGCTGAAAATGCAGTTGGATGTGACACATGAAGCAGCCATGGCGCAGCTCGCGCAAATCGTTGCGCCATTGGGCGGTGGCCGAAGCGAGTTGGTCATCAAAACCCGCGCTGCCGATGGACGATGGGTGCATATCGTGCTTGGTCGCCGCTTCCAGATTGATGCATCTTTGCTTGCCCAAGTGCGCATAATTGACGGTATCGAAAATGTAGAGCTTGCGCCACTGGGTCCAGTTTTGGCATTGGTGCGCTGAACTGCGAAAATCATAGACAGAAATTGCGTCTGCACTATCCTGCGGCGTGGTAAGAGGGAGAGATTTTGATGCACGGCACCATGCAAGACTGGGATCTTCGCGTTCCGCGTTTGATCGACTACGCAGCCCGCGAACATGGCAACCGCGAAATCGTGACGCGTTGGACCGACGGCAATATTGAACGCACAAACTGGTCTGGCGTCGCAACCGAAGCGCGCAAATTGTCGCAAGCCTTTGCGGGTTTAGGCCTGCAAAAGGGCGACCGGATTGCCACTTTTGCCATGAACCATCATCGGCATTTGGCGGCTTGGTATGGCGCTATCGGCTTTGGTGGAGTGATCCACACCGTCAATGTGCGGCTGTTCGACGAAGACCTGATCTACATCATGAACCATGCCGAAGATAAGGTGTTGATGTATGACGCAATGTTCCAACCCATTATTGATCGGTTGAGGCCGCATCTAAAGACCGTTGAGCATTATGTCGTGTTTGACCGCGACGACAGCTATGGTGCGCTTATCGCGGCGCACGATGGCAATTATGAATGGGCAACCGGCGATGAGCGTGAGCCGTGTATGTTGTGTTACACCAGCGGCACAACGGGCAATCCAAAGGGTGTTTTGTATCAACACCGCTCGACCATGTTACACGCGATGGCTGAAATCGCGCCATCCATTTTTGACCTTAGCCCGCAGTCGGCATTGCTGCCGATTGTGCCGATGTTCCATGCGGCAAGCTGGGGCCTCCCCTTTGCAGGCGCCGCTGCGGGCGTGAAGTTCGTGTTTTCGACCACCAATGACGCCGCAACCTTGCATGGCTTAATGCTGCAAGAAGGCATTACCCATAGCGCAGGGGTGCCCACAGTGTGGCTTTCCATGTTCGCGCATTTGGATGCAGAGGCCGCCGCCGAGCGGGATGCGACACTTGGCAAGCTGCGCTTGGTCACGATTGGCGGATCGGCTGCGCCGCGTGGCATGATTGAGCGTCTGATGGCGTCGGGCGTGCGTGTGTCGCATGCATGGGGCATGACCGAGACATCGCCCATTGGCACGATGGGGGCGCCAACACCCAATTGGGATGAACTCACGCTCGAACAGCAGATCGACGTGGTTTGCAAACAAGGCCGCACGCCATTTGGCGTTGAGTTGCGCGTGATCGACAAGGACGGCAATGTCGCCCCGCGTGATGGCGTGACGTCTGGCGCGCTTCAAATTCGCGGGCCATGGGTCATTAAACGCTATTTCAAGGCAGAGGCGGACGCGGTTGACGCGGATCAGTGGTTTGATACCGGAGATGTCTCCGTGCTGCACCCGGACGGCACGATGCAGATCACGGACCGCGTGAAGGATGTCATCAAATCGGGCGGCGAGTGGATCAGTTCAGTTGAGCTTGAGAATATCGCGGTTGGTTGCCCCGGCATTGCCGAAGCAGGCGCAATTGGTATCCCGCATCCCAAATGGGATGAACGGCCCGTTCTAATCGCTGTCAAAAAACCGGGGGCTGAAGTCGACGAAGCGACCGTAAAGGCCTATCTGGCCGAACGCATCGTCAAATGGTGGATGCCCGACCGCGTGCTGTTTGTTGAGGAACTACCGCACACGGGCACTGGCAAAATCCAGAAAGTGGCGCTTCGTGCGCAGTTTAAGGATTTTGTGCTGGAGGATTGAGGCCATCGCTTCGCCCCTGTGGTGAATGAGGCGGCGCTTGCCGTTTAGATTACATTTCGCGCAAGCGCGGCATCAATTCCACAAAATTGCAGGGACGATGGCGGCTATCGAGTTGATGAACCAAAATCTGGTCCCAACCGTCTTTAACCGCGCCGTTTGAGCCGGGAAGGGCAAAAACATATGTCCCGCCCGCCAGCACGGCGCAGGCGCGCGACTGTATGGTGGATGTGCCGATGCTTGCGACGCTTATCCAACGAAACATCTCGCCGAAACCTGGAATATCCTTTGTCTTTACACGGTCCAAAGCCTCGGGTGTCACGTCGCGCCCGGTTAACCCGGTACCACCGGTTGAGATGACAACATCGATCTGATCGTCGTCGATCCAATGACGCAGTCGTGCAGTGATTAAGGCGGTGTCGTCGCGCAAAATAGCGCGATCAGCGATTTTGTGTCCGGCGGCGACTATCCGCTCTGCCAAAATATCGCCGCTGGTATCGTTGTCGATGCTACGGGTGTCGGACACCGTCAGGATCGCGATGTTTACCGGCTTGAACGCCCTGTTTTCATCGAGCGGCAATGACGCCTCCCTTCATCCTGCGCGCGGTGACGGTGCCATTGGCATCAGGAAATTTGGGCCACATATATTGGGCTAGGCCCGTCAAACTGCCAGAGGCCCTGTTGGCACGCATTTCGTAAATCCAGTAATTTCGCAGGATAATCGCCACATATCCGCGCGTTTCCCAATAAGGGATAGATTCAATGAACAGCAGCGGGTCGCCATTATCGCGCACTTCGCTATTCCACCGCGTTACCGGAGCTGGTCCCGCATTATAGGCCGCGATTACCTTGGGCAAAAGTCCGGCCGTCGCGGGCAAATCGCGCAGCTTTTCCAAATAGGACTGGCCATATTCCAAATTGATCGTCGGACGGTCCAATTCGGATGCCGTGAACAATGCACCGCGCGCCCGCGCAAGGTCCTGAGCGGTTCCAGGGCGGACCTGCATGAGGCCGCGTGCGCCAGCAGGGCTGATCACGTCGGTACGGAAATTGGATTCTTGTAACGTGTGGGCATAGACCAATGATGGCGTGACGCGCCAGCCACCGGTGGGTTCCCAATTGGGAAGCGGGTAACGTGCCATAATGTTGCTTTGGTCACGTGATGGACCATAATGGCCCAA
Organism: Sphingomonadaceae bacterium; assembly: GCA_016462305.1. Taxonomy (GTDB): domain Bacteria; phylum Pseudomonadota; class Alphaproteobacteria; order Sphingomonadales; family Sphingomonadaceae; genus Sphingorhabdus_B. The sequence goes on from JAEMTM010000010.1 coordinate 16,950, forward strand.
CCAAAATTGCGTTGAAGCCAAGTTCAACGCGCCAGCCAATTGCGCGAGGTTTGTATGCTGCCGCGCATCGCCAATTCTTGCCTGATGGCGCAGTGCCTGATCTGCCAGCTTATTCTGGCCAATTTCTGTCAGCGATACCGCCAAAATCGCGTTTTGCTGCTCTTTCAAGCTCGCCCAATCGAGCTTGGCGACTTTCGCCACCTTGCGCACGATCGGTTCCATGCCAAGCGCTTCGCTGGCGAGTAAGCCGTAAAAGGTTTCTGACAGTTGCGCCGCCTTTTGCATCTTGGGCTGCACAAATTGCGGCTGTTTTGCGGCCATGGCCGCGCGTGCGCCCCAGAAGAGCCCTGCGGCCCTTAAATCATCGTTATTGGCCAAGCGGGCAACATGGTCAAACGCGTCATAGGCAGCGGCATAATCACCCAGCCGCCAAGAAGAGAGGCCAAGTACCCAGGCGGCCTGCGTGCCCCATTCTCCACCGGCCACATGCGCGACAGCAGAAACGCGCTTTGCGGATGCATCGTCATTTTCGATATAATAAGACCATGCCACACGATAGCGTAATTCCGTCAGCGCTTCGGGCGACAGTTCCAATGCTTTGCTTTCCAAAAACTGTTCGGCGGCAAAAGATTGGTCATTTTTAATGAATATCTGCAATTCGGCACGTATGCTATCGCTTGCCTTACTTGCGGGTAAATCCCTTTTTGGTGCGCCACCTAGCCATGAAAAGCGGCGGATACCCGGCCGATCGGGAAGCATCTCCAGACCGCGCTTACGTGCCATAGTCGCCAATTGTTCAGCCTGCGGCAAATAAGGTGCAGCCTCAAGCAGGGCTTGCAACTGCGCTGCCTCCACCTTTGGGCTATTGGGTGCGACATATAATTCCGCGCGCGCCATCGCGGACATGGGGCCTTGGGGCGCTGCATCAATCATGCGTGAAGCCTCGTCCCATTTTTCCGCACGGATAGCATCGTAGATCGCAGTGAAAACGGCTTTTTCTTGGGCACTAAGAACGCTGGGTGCCGGCTGAGCGGGGGCAATTGCGCGAAATCCGCCGCTTGTGTTTGCGTGAGCCGTCGCAATGGGGGCGCAAGCCAGCGCAAAAGCCAGCCATTTCCAATTACATACTCTTTTGCTCATTGGGGCACCCTTTTCGCAAACATCTGCAAATCCCTCCATGCCTGCTTTTTCATCGCAGGTCGCGCAATAAGGGTTCGCGGATGAAATGTCGCCAGCGTTGTTATGTTGAGGCCATCATGATTAACATTCCGTAACTCCGCCCGTGCGTTCATCAATTCTTCGCCTAACAGAGCCTTGCATGCGGCAGAACCGAGTATAACCAGCGATTTAGGTCTAATCAATTGTATCTGATGCAGCATAAACGCGGCGAGGTCGGGCAAGTCGTTTTCAGGAACCTCCGCCGTTGACGGCATGCTCGTCGCCAACCATGTGCAATAACATTGTGCACTATCGATCCCGATTGCGGCAAGCATCCGGTTTAGTAGAGCCGCATTCAACGACTTCATGGTTTCAGGCGTAGGCAATATGTCTGGCAGATCCGAAATAACCATCACCTCGCAACTAACCGGGCCAACTGATGGGAAGCGGACGGGACCATAAGCACTGCCGGGCAGGGGGGCACCACTGACCACCATCTCGCGAAGGGCGGCAATATCGTTGGGCCACATGATCGCGGGCATCGAAGGCACCTCTGCCTGTTTTTTCTCGGCAGCGGCAACGACGGACGCATTCGGGGACCTATCGACAGCATCCTGCGCTAGCAAATCCAATGTGCTTTCGCGCACAGCCGAATCCACCCCAGCCAGTTCCCACCAACCAGATAATGATTCAACCACAGCAAATGCGGTAATTTTTCCCCGATCCTCCATAAATCCCTTCAGTCACCAGTTGACGGCAGGGTCAATTGCTTGGCATGGCAATTCCCACGAGCTGTTCGGTTATCGGGATGGCCTGAATTATCTGCCGGGTAAAGGATAAAGGCAATGAGCGAACGTGAGTCGATGCCCTATGATGTTGTCATTGTTGGCGCTGGGCCAGCGGGACTTTCGGCCGCAATCCGCATAAAACAATTATCCCCCGATACCAGCGTCTGCATCCTTGAAAAAGGCTCCGAGGTGGGCGCGCACATATTGTCCGGTGCGGTCATTGACCCCAAGGCGCTTGACGAGCTGCTGCCTGACTGGCGCAAGTTGGGCTGTTCGCTGGCCGATACGCCGGTGAATGACAATCAGCACTGGCTTTTGACCAAGACTGGCAAGTTCAACATACCGCATTTCTTGATGCCCGGTTTCATGCATAACAAGGGCACCTATACCGGCTCGCTTGGGAATGTGTGCCGCTGGTTGGCGGGGCAGGCTGAAAATCTGGGCGTAGAAATTTTTCCCGGTTTTTCAGCCGCAGAAATTCTCTACAACGCCGATGGCTCGGTCAGGGGTGTCGCGACGGGTGACATGGGCATTGCCCGCGATGGCAGCCATAAAGACGATTATATGCGCGGCATGGAATTGCATGCAAAATATACATTCTTTGCCGAAGGCGTGCGTGGCCATCTCACCAAATTGCTCAAGCCGCAATTTGCGCTGGATAAGGATTGCGAGCCGCAGGTTTACGGTATCGGCATTAAGGAATTGTGGGACATTCCGCCCGAGCAGCATTCTGCCGGACGCGTCATCCACAGCCAGGGCTGGCCGTTGACGGATGCCAATGGCGGCGCGTTTTTATACCATCATGCGAACAATCAAGTTGCCTTGGGTTTTGTTGTTTGGCTCAATTATTCAAACCCTTATCTGTCACCCTTCGAAGAGTTTCAGCGTTGGAAAACGCATCCTGAGATTAAGAAGATACTCGCCGGTGGCCGCCGTGTTTCTTATGGCGCGCGCGCGATTAGCGACGGCGGTTGGCAGTCGGTACCTGAACTTGCATTCCCTGGCGGCGCATTGATCGGCTGTTCGGCCGGTTTCTTAAACGTGCCGCGCATCAAGGGCACGCATACGGCGATGAAATCGGGGATGTTGGCGGCGGAAGCTGCTGTCGAAGCGCTGGCGGCGGGCCGCGAACATGACGCGCTCACTTCATACCAGACAGCCTATGAAAATAGCTGGATTTACAAGGAATTGCGAATGGTACGCAACGTCCTTCCGTTGGTCGAAAAATATGGCAACCTTCTGGGTAGCGCGCTTGCTAATGTGAACATGTGGCTGGAGAATTTTGGCATACGCATGCCATTTACCATGAAGCACCATCCGGACCACAAGGCGCTGAAAAAGAAAAATGCAGGCGAACCTATTGAATATCCAAAGCCGGACGGGGTTTTCAGCTTTGACCGGCTGTCGTCGGTTTTCCTGTCGAACACCAACCATGCCGAAGACCAGCCAATTCATTTGCAGGTCAAAGATATGGACCTTCAGAAAAACAGCGAGTTTATGGAGTTTGCTGGCCCATCAACGCGCTATTGCCCTGCGGGCGTGTATGAGTGGATTGAAGAAGAGGGTAAGGACGCCCGCTATCAAATCAATTCGCAAAACTGCGTTCATTGTAAGACTTGCGACATCAAGGACCCGAACCAGAATATCAATTGGGTGACGCCAGAGGGCGGCGGTGGGCCTAATTACCCCAATATGTAATCAGGGTGGCGCATTGGTCGCCACCGGCGGGTTGAGGCCTAATCGTGGAATATTCTGAAACTGCCTTTGCAAAGATAAACCTTGCCTTGCACGTCAGGAAACGGCGGGCCGATGGCTATCATGACATCGAAACGCTGTTCGCCTTTGTGCAGGACGGCGATGTCCTTAGCGCAAGCCTTGCGGATACGCTGAGTCTGGAGATTGATGGTCCCTTTGGCGTCGGTTTACAGGCGAATGAAAGCAATTTGGTGCTGAAAACGGCCTTGTCCTTAAAGGCGTATTTTGGCGTTACGCAAGGTGCAGCAATCCGGCTCGACAAAAAATTGCCGATTGCGTCTGGTATTGGTGGGGGATCGGCGGACGCAGCAGCCACCGCAAGGCTACTTAACCAGCTTTGGGGCTTGGATGCGACCGAACAGTTACTGGCCGATATCCTCGCGCCATTGGGGGCCGACATTCCCGCATGTATATTCAGCCGCCCGAGTTTTGGCAGCGGCACCGGAACCGCTTTGGCATTTTTGGACGATAGCAACATCACCGCGCGGCATGTGTTATTGGTAAACCCGCTTCAATCCGTTTCTACAGCGGCGATATTCAAGGCATGGAACGGCGTTGACGGCGGCGCAGTTGATCGTGGGGATATTTGGGACGCTGCGATTACAGGGCGAAATGATCTTGAACCAATTGCTACGGCGATTTGCCCAGCTATTTCGGACATTCTCGACCGACTGTCACGGGCAGCCCCTGCATTGGCGCGTATGTCTGGTTCTGGCGCGACTTGCTTTGCCTTGTTTGAAGATGCAGCAGCCCTTGAGACCGCAAGAGCAACGCTTGACCCGCATTGGTGGTCGATGGCCAGCATGCTGCGATGAACGATGCTCCGTTCGAAATATTGGGAACGCCGCAGAAAGGCGGGTTCCTTATCATCGGGGATCACGCGTCGAACCGCGTTCCCGAAGATATTGATCTCGGCATCGACCCCGCGCTCCTTGGCGCACATATTGCGTGGGACATTGGCGTCGCCGAGGTTGCGCGCTTGATCACACAGGACGCGCGCTTTGCGGCCTATCTGGGTGGATATTCGCGCCTTGTTGTCGACTTAAACCGCGACGCGGATGATGCCGCGGCGATCCCCATGCACAGCGACGGCGTGGTCATTTCCGGCAACGACCTTGGGCCTAAGGAGAAAGAGGCACGGCTGGAACGCTTTTTTTGGCCATATCACACATATTTGGCGCATTTGCTATCGCAACACCGTCCTGCCCTTATTTTATCGCTCCACAGCTTCACGCCAGCCCTTGAGAGCACACCACAAGAGGCTCGGCCTTGGGAAGTTGGGGTTTTGTATAATGAACAGGAAAGGGCATCCAAATTGGCGATCCCTTTTCTTGAAAACGCAGGTTATCTTGTCGGCGACCAGCTTCCTTATTCCGGCAAGCTGCTGAACGCGACAATGAACCGACATGCCGAAGCCAATAACATCCCCTATATCGGCATCGAGATGCGGCAGGATGTATCAAGCGACCCCGATGGCCAAGCAAGATATGCACGGACATTGTTAGAAATGTGTAATTTTGTGTCAGAACAGCTTGGCTTATCCATGTAAAAAGGCTTAAAGAAATCGGCCTAACGGAGGTCAGCATGCCAAACCAGTTCGACAAGTCCAAATTGCCAAGCCGCCATGTGTCTGTAGGGCCCGAACGCGCCCCGCATCGCAGCTATTATTACGCAATGGGTCTGACTGCAGAAGAAATCGCGCGGCCTTTTGTTGGCGTCGTCTCCGCTGGAAATGACAGCGCACCGTGCAACACGACATTGGATGCGCAGGCCGATATCGCACGCGTGGGCGTGGAGCAGGGCGGCGGAATGCCGCGTCGTTTCAATACCATCACCGTGACGGACGGTATCGCCATGGGGCATCAGGGGATGAAATCCTCACTCGTCAGCCGCGAAGTCATTGCGGATTCGGTTGAGCTTTCGGTGCGTGGTCACTGCTATGACGCGCTTGTGGGCTTTGCGGGATGCGACAAGTCGCTGCCCGGCATCATGATGGCGATGTTGCGGTTAAACGTGCCATCGATCTTTGTGTATGGCGGCTCCATTCTGCCCGGCCGTTACAACAACAAAGACGTGACGGTTAAGGACGTGTTTGAAATCGTCGGCAAATACGCTGCGGGCGCTTGCCCTTTATCGGAATTGGAAGAGCTTGAGCGCGTAGCGTGTCCCGGCCATGGGGCATGTGGCGGACAATATACCGCGAACACCATGGCCTGCGTTGGCGAAGCGATTGGTCTTTCAATGCCCAACAGCAACATGGCACCAGCGCCTTATTCCACCCGCGACCAAATCGCGCATGCGGCGGGCGTTCAAGTGATGGAATTGCTCGCACGCAATATTAGACCGCGTGACATATGTACGCGCGAAGCCTTTGTGAATGCTGCGCGAATCGTTGCCGCGACGGGTGGATCAACCAACGGCGCTTTGCATTTGCCGGCCATGGCGCATGAGGCCGGTATTGATTTCGATTTGTTCGATGTGGCTGATGCGTTTAAGACCACACCATATATGGCCGATCTCCAACCCGGTGGCCAGTTTGTCGCACGCGACATGTATGATGCGGGCGGCGTCTATATGCTGATGAAGTCCTTGCTGGCTGAGGGGCTGTTATTTGGTGACTGCATGACGGTTACGGGCAAAACACTTGGCGAAAATATCGACAAAATCACTTGGAACCCTTATCAAAAGGTCATCTATCCCGCAACCGCACCCATAACCCCCACTGGCGGCGTTGTCGGACTTCGCGGTACACTGGCCCCGGAAGGCGCAATTGTGAAAGTTGCTGGCATGGAACGGTTGACTTTCACCGGTCCGGCTCAGGTTTTCGATTGTGAAGAGGATTGCTTTGCGGCGGTTGAAGCAAGGGAAATTCGCGAAGGTTCGGTCATTGTCATCCGCTATGAAGGACCTCGGGGCGGCCCCGGCATGCGCGAAATGTTGTCGACTACTGCCGCATTATACGGGCAGGGGATGGGCGAAAAAGTTGCGCTCATCACAGATGGCCGATTCTCTGGCGCAACGCGCGGCTTCTGCATTGGCCATGTTGGACCGGAGGCCGCTTTGGGCGGGCCGATTGCCTTGATCGCGGATGGTGACGAGATAATGATCGATGCCGAAACGGGCGTAATCGATCTGAATGTCGCACCTGAAGTCCTTGAAGAACGTCGTAAAAATTGGAAACCGCGTGAGACGGATTATCAGTCTGGTGCAATCTGGCGTTATGCCCAAAATGTTGGTCCAGCCTATAAAGGTGCAGTGACGCATCCGGGTGGTGCCAAGGAAACACATGTTTTTGCTGATATTTAATCGCCAGTTGATTGCGTGCCCCTTCACGGGCATGGGGCGGTATGGAAATGACGGAAGAGATTATCAGGGTCGCGGCACGCGGTGATGGCGTCACTGCAAATGGCCGTTATGTGGCTTTGGCAGCACCAGGCGATATTGTTGATCCATCAGGCGGTTTGATCCACGGCCCGCACCACGTTACGCCGCCATGTCAGCACTTTCCGTTGTGCGGTGGTTGCCAGTTGCAGCATCTGGACGAAGACAGCCTGCGCCTGTTTATTGCAGAGCGCGTGACGCACGCCCTTGCCACGCAACAAGTCGACATCGGCGAAGTGATGCCTGTGCATCTGTCGCCGCCAAAGACGCGCCGCCGTATCGCGGTGCGCTCGGCCTGGGCAGGCAAGCAGTTTCAGTTGGGTTTCAGCACGGAGAAAAGCCATCGAATTATCGACTTACGTCAGTGTGACGTCATGGCGCCAGAGTTGTTTGCCTTGCTTGCCCCGATGCGGACATTGCTTGAGCCGCGGCTAAACCGTGCGCGTCAGGTGCAGATAAAATTGGCGATGGTGGACCAGGGTGTCGATGTATTGATTGAGAACTGGATCGCAAATGATCTCGACACGCACGAGTTGCTGTCCGAATTCGCCAAAACCCATAATCTCGCGCGGCTGTCGCTCGATGAAGGCTATGGCCCAGTTCCGTTTTACGAACCTGAACCCGTGACGGTTACATTAAGCGGCGTAGCTGTCGGTTATCAACCTTATGGCTTTCTTCAGGCCACAGTCGATGGCGAGGCTGCGTTGGTACATGCGGTGAATGCAATCGTTGGTAGTGACACTATCATCGCCGACCTGTTCGCAGGGTCAGGCACTTTTGCGCTATCGATGGGTGCGGGGCGAAAAATTTATGCTGGCGAGGCCGATCTTCAGGCCAGCCTTGCCTTAAAGGCGGCGGCGGGGCGCGCTGGCCGCACGATATTTGCAGAGCATCGCGACCTTTTCCGGCGGCCGCTAACGCCTGAGGAACTCAATAAATTCCAAACGGTGGTGCTTGATCCACCACGCGCAGGCGCAAAGGAACAAGTCGCCCAGCTTGCTGCGTCAAATGTGCCAAATATCGCTTATGTAAGCTGTAACCCGGCCAGCTTTGCAAGGGATGCCAAAACCCTGATTGCTGCTGGATACAGGTTGCAGCGGATATGGCCGGTGGGACAGTTCCGCTGGTCAACCCATATCGAGCTAGTAGGCCATTTTAGCCGTTAGCGGAGCAGCACCGACATCACGGAATGCACAACGAGCATCAAAAGTGCGACCGACGACAACGCAAACAACGCAAAGCGTATAATCACGCGGTTAGACAAA
>JAEMTM010000241.1 GCA_016462305.1 Sphingomonadaceae bacterium
AGTTCAGGATGACGAAAGGCGCAATAGGCCCCAGCCTGCGCTGGGGCGACGGGTGGGTTGATTTTATTTCCCCATCCACTTGCGATGGGGAGGTGGCAGGCCGCAGGACTGAAGGAAGGGCATGCAACCTGCCCGCGATGCATAGGCCCCAAGCGCGATGCGCATATGTTTATGTGCGTTCACGGCCAAAGGCGATTTTCCGCCCGTGACCGGCGCACAACGGCGCTTTTCCGATGGCCAGCGCTGCATAATCGGGCTTTACGTGCCAGAGTGGGGAATGTAATTTCGTAACGCATTGTAAATTAATTGTTATACTCTCAGAAATAGAGTTATTTATTTGGCAGGGCGCAAAAGAAATGTTAACCTGCTAGCTTATAACTAAAGATATGTTGGTTTCTCTAACATCAGCGGTCGTGGCCTGTGCTTGGCCATAAGGTATGCGTTTTGAATTATGTTAATCCCATATTGACTGTCGATGTCGCCACGCAGGATGAGGTCACGACATTTAGTCAGTCGGACGGGCTGTCGGCGTTTCTTGCCGCGCAAGGCGTTTCGATCCTGTTTTCGTCTTATCAATCGGGCTATCTATATACGCTTCGGCATCCTGCCGAAGGCGACGGGGCTGTGCGTCGGTTCGCATCGGGTCAACCCTTGGATATATACGTCAATGATGGAGCGAACGCGTCTGCGCTCTTTGCGACCGAGCTTCCGCACCACAGCTATCGCGGCCCGTGGCGACCGCCCTTTATTCCCGCTTTGGCGGACGAGGACCGGTGCCAGATTAATGGTCTCGCGATGGAGGGCGGTCAGCCGGCCTATGTCAGTGCAATTATCCGTTCCGATACGATTGATGGCGGGCAGGATCGCGAATATCACGGCGGCGTGGTCATGGATGCCCGCAGCGGCAAGATTGTGTGCGAGGGATTGTCACAGCCACACGCGCCTCGCTTGCACAAGGGCGAGCTTTGGGTGCTCAATTCCGGTGCGGGCGAACTTGGCGTGGTTGCGGGTGCCGCTTCGGGCAATGCCATAGGCGTAACAAAATGGTTTATTCTATTCGCCTGAGGCGGTCATTAAGCCTACAATATTTTGAAAAAGGGTGTAACAACTGTATCATGTTCGAAGATTGCATTTGGTACCGGGAAAACGCCTTGATATGCACAACAATGCAAACGTGATGCGGAGTGAAATGCACAACTTCAACCGAAAAATTTATGTTGTTGATAGTGACTTGGCGTTTCGCTCTTCGCTAGCGGTCATGCTGCGGTCGATAGACTATGTCGTTGAATTGTTCGATGATGGTGAGGCGTTTTTACTCGCTGCACAGGACGGGCTTTCAGGTTGCATCGTCCTCGACGTGCGACTGCGCGGTATTGGTGGCCTAGAAATCCAGCGAAGGCTGACTGAGATGGGAAGCGTCGCCCCCGTGATCTTCATCACTGGCCATGGCGATGTTGAAATGGCCGTCAAAGCGATGAAAGCAAAAGCTGTCGACTTTCTAACCAAGCCCGTTCGCGAGCAGGATCTTTTGGACGCCATCAGCGTCGCCATGCAGGATTTGCGGCAACGTGAGCTCGAATTGCAACAACGCATGCAAAAACTGAATCATGTCAATGCATTGTCACCGCGAGAGCGAGAGATTTTCGTAGCACTTTGCAGTGGCAAGCTCGCAAAGCAAATTGCGCATGAACTGGACGTGTCAGAAGCAACAGTGAAGGTGCATCGTCGCAACCTGATGCAAAAGCTCGGCGTATCGTCGATTAGTCAGCTTATTCTGCAATTTGGCATCTTCTCAAACGGGAATAGGCCGACAGCTTAGGGGGTGCACTTAAATCCACCTTCGCGGCGTCAAAATGGC
>JAEMTM010000099.1 GCA_016462305.1 Sphingomonadaceae bacterium
CGCTTTACACCCCACCGTTGCGTTCTTGTTTGCAACATGTGCCTTTCGCACTATCGCATGTTCCCGGACCAAGCGGAACCTTTTTGCATAAGGGGGCGTTGGGGCCGGGGGATGTCTGTTTGATCCGAACAATTGCCATTTTATATTTGACGACCGCAGCAGCGCCGTTGCTTACCCAAAATCCGGCGGCTGAGGCACCTGCAACGGGTCCGCGTGCGCCTGTCATAACCGACACGGAGTTTAACGCCGCCATTCCGTCGCTGGATGATGCCCCGTTGGAAAGCATCGAAGATTGGCAGGCCGATCAGGACAATCGTGCAGCAGACGGCTCTGCGGCGCAGCAGGTGGCGCAGACCGCTGCTGACCCGGCGATGTTAAAAGTGCAAGATAATGATGCGGTCGAATTACTGCCCGATCCGCCCGTCACCGACCCGTTGTTGGACGATCCCTTGTCGCCTATCGCAAATTTTGATGCAGAACCCCCGCCTGAACCCACGCAGGCTGGGGAACGCGAGGTGGGTGCCGTGCGCTACATCCTGCGCATGGATGGCTTGGATGCGGCTGCAACGGCAGAGCTGGCCAAAGACGCCGATGGCATTGCGGTTGAGGCGGCGGCCTGGAATGATGTCCGGTCGCGCTTTCAAAATCTTTCGTCGCTAAAGGAGAAAGGCGGCCGCGCAGATAGCCGCGCCGAGATTGGCCAACGTGCGCGTGCGGATCGGCAATTGTTGCTGGACATTCTGAACGGGCAGGGCTTTTTTGATGCCGATGTTCAGGTGAAGACCGAACCATCGGTTACGCAAGGCGGGCCGGTCAATGTCGTCCTGACGGTCCTGCCTGGCCGCCGTTATTATCTGGGGCAGATCGATTTTGCCGGCCCAGCGGTGCAGCCGGCGGACCTTATCGGCGCTAACTTCGTGCCAAAAACGGGTGATGCGATCGTTGCCGATGTCATTTTGGCTGCCGAAGCGAATCTGTCTGTCGCATTGCCGCAAAATGGCTATCCCTTCGCCATTGTTGGCCAGCGCGATATATTGCTGGATAACGCAAATGGCCTTGGCGACTACACCTTGCCAGTGGACCCCGGCGCACGCAGCTATTTCGGGCAATTGCGCACCGAAGCTAGCCCGGCATTTGATGCGCAGCATATCGCCATATTGCGGCGCTTTAAGACGGGCGATCTCTACGACAGCCGCAAAGTGGATGACCTGCGCGCCGCGTTGATTGCCACAGGATTGCTGTCTACTGTTTCGGTCGAAGCTGTTCCGGGCGAAGGCGTGGCACCGGACGGAACGCCTTATGCCGATTTGCTTGTCCGCCAAGAGGCCGCACCGCCGCGCAGTTTGGCCGCAATTGCGGGCTATGGGACGGGGCAGGGCTTTCGCGCAGAGGGCAGTTGGACGCACCGCAACCTGTTTCCACCGGAAGGTGCCTTACGGGTAGCAGCGCTGCTTGGTATGCAGGAGCAGGCAGCAAGCGTCGCTTTTGACCGCGCCAATGCCGGACGGCGTGACCGCAATATCGAGTTATCCTTGTCGGCATTACACAGCAATTATGATGCGTTTGAGGCATATACCGGACGGCTGGCAGTGACGATGGCGTTGGTCTCGACTCCAATTTGGCAAAAGAAATTCACATGGTCGATAGGTGCGGAAATCTTAGGCACGTCCGAAGATGCGTTTGAATTGGCACGCGGTGCCCGCGACCGGCAGCTATATTATGTTGCCGCCTTGCCCGTTCAGGTCGGTTTTGACCGGTCGAACGACTTGCTTGATCCTGTTCGGGGCTATCGCGTTAATTTGCGGGCCTCACCTGAGGCATCGTTGGGAACGGGCACACAGATTTATGTCCGCGCCATATTGGACGGTTCTTATTATTATCCGGTGCAGGACAATATCGCGGTGGCGGCCCGTGCGCGCGTTGCAACCATATCCGGCATTTCGCGGGATAATCTGGCGCCATCGCGCCGATTCTACGGCGGCGGTGGCGGCTCTGTGCGCGGTTTTGGCTATCAACGGCTCGGCCCCTTGGACCCGAACAATGATCCCATTGGCGGGCGAAGCGTGAACGAATTCGCGCTGGAGGGACGCTATCGCTTTGGCAATTTCGGTGTTGTTGGCTTTGTCGATGCCGGGCAAGCCTATGAATCGAGCATACCCAAATTTAACGACTGGCGCGTGGGCGTTGGCATTGGTGGCCGTTTCTACACCAATTTCGGTCCTGTCCGGCTCGACCTTGCAACGCCGCTGAACCCCCGGCCTGGCGATTCCCGCTTCAGCGTTTACGTGTCGATTGGGCAGGCATTTTAATGGTGTGGCGGCGGGTCGCTATTGCCGGTGTTGCCATTGCGGCGTTCATGCTCGCGATAGTGATGGGCAGCTATGTGTGGCTTGATAGCCAGTCCGGGCGGAACTTTGTTGCACGGCAGATTGCGGCTTTTGAGCTGGAAAACGGCCTCAACATCCGGATCGGTAAAATCAATGGGTCGATTTATGGCGACGCAGTTTTGTCCGACGTCCGCTTTCGTGACCCCAAGGGCGAATTTGCGCGCGCGCCCGAAATCCGCCTCGACTGGAACCCCTTGTCCTATTTTAGCCGGGGTGTCGCTATCAACGCGCTGACGGCGCAAGAGCTGAACATATCGCGCTTGCCTGCGTTTCGGGCGGTCCCCGACCGAGGCGACCCGTTGCTACCTGATCTTGATATTAACATAGAACGGCTGCAGGTGGACCGCATCGTCTTTGCCAAGACCATTACGGGTGAGGAACACGTCGCCGCATTGTCTGGCAAAGTGAAGATTGCCGACAGGCGCGCAATAATTGAAGCGACCGCAGGCAGCCTGCGCGGTGACCGCATCGTTTTGAAACTCGACGCTGTGCCTGACGATAATCGTTTTGATGTCGACTTGAAACTCGATGCACCAGCAAAAGGCTTGTTTGCCGGGCTACTTGGCCGCGAAGTGCCGATGACGGCCAGTTTAACGGGTCGCGGCAGTTGGCGGAAATGGGATGGCGCGTTGACGGCGCAATTGGCGTCTGAGGATATTGCGGACCTTGCGCTGACCGCACGCGCAGGGACGTTTACGATGAAAGGCACCGCAGCTTTGGCCAAAGTCTTAGCCGACAGCTTGCTGATGCGGGCGCTATCGCCGATTGCCACCGTGGACATGGCAGCAACCTTTGACGACCGCGTTGCGAAGATCAAGGGCAGCATCCGTTCGGCTGCGGTTGCGGTAGATGCAGACGGCGTGGCCGATTTGGGCGAAGGCAGCTTTCGTGACCTCGCGCTGGATTTCCGGATTCTTCGCCCCAGCATCATCGGGTCGAATGTCAGTGGCGCAAATATACGCGGCAGGGCATTGCTCAATGGCGCTTTTGTTGGTCCCACGGTCGCCTATTCCGCTCGTGCAGGTCGGTTGGCTTTTGACGCCACAGCATTTGAGGATGTGACCGTCGCCGGCGAAATGCAAGCGAAGGCGGATCGCTTCATCATCCCTGTTAACGCGACGGCGCGCCGGGTAACGGGCATCAGCCAAATCGCGGGCGGTTTGCTGACCAACGTTCGCGTCAATGGCGATATTGCTATCGCTAATGGCCGTATGCTCTCCGACAATTTGAAAATCCGTTCCGACCGGATCAACGCAAAAGCGTTGCTGGTCGGCGACATTGATAAAGGCGTTTACACCACGGCGCTAAACGGAAAGGTCGATGGATTTCAGGTCAACTCGGTTGGCCTGTTCAATGTCGTTGCCGATGTCGATGTCGAAACAGCGCGTGGCCGTGGCTATGCGCTGGTCGGCACCGTAAAGGCGCGTTCAACCAAGCTGTTCAGCCAGGGTTTCCAGAATTTCCTTGGCGGCCAAATGTTCGTTAATGCCGGCATCCGTTATGGCACCAATGGCATATTGCAGATCACGCGCGCGAGTTTGGTGTCGCCCTTGTTCCGGTTGAACAGCGGCGACGGAACATATGTGATGGATGGCGGGCGGATCATGTTCAATGGCCGGGGTTATTCCAACCAATATGGCCCAGTGCTGGTGGGCATGACGGGGACATTCGACCGTCCAGAATATCGCATTACTGCAACCAATCCTGGGTTAGGCATCGGCATGTCCAATGTCGTTGGCGTCGTGACGGTCAGCCCGCGGGGCTATGCCATCGCCGTGACTGGATTAACAGATTATGGCCCAATCAGCGGCGATGTCGATATACTGTCGGGGAAGGGGCCGCTGACCTTGGATATTTTGCGCGGCAATTTTGCAGGCATCGGCGTAACGGGCCGTATTCGGCAGGCCGCGTCGGGACCATTTGTGGGCACATTGCAGGGCGCAGGTTCGGGCTTTGATGGAACCATCGCTTTGTCGGCGCAAGGCAAGTTTCAGCGCGCGGCGATAGACGCTGTTGCTTTGAATGCCAGGCTTTCCGGCGGGCAGAAGCTGGCCATTGGGCGTGGGATCATTCATGCGGACATCATATTATATGACAGCCCGCAGGTCATTGCCGATGTGCAAGTTGAAAACGCTGTTGTAAACGACATCTCGATTGCCGCAGCACGCGCTAAACTGGATTATCGTGCAGGTGCAGGTACGGCACAAATATTGGCCGAAGGCCGGAGCCAGGTTCCTTTTAGGCTTGCCGCCAATGCCGATTTCACCCCGCAATTGTGGCGGATTGCCGCCAAGGGCCGCGCCAATGGCGTCAATTTCGCTACCGATGGCCCAGTGCGCATTGTCCCGCGCCGGAACAGCTATGATATTTTGCCGAGCGCAATCAACGTCGCGGATGGCAGCTTGCGCATTGCGGGCAGTTATGGTGACGCATTTGTCCTTCAATCGCGCTTCGACAAGGTCGATATCGCAGTGCTCGACCCCCTCCTGCCCGGACTTGGACTTGGCGGGCGAGCGAGCGGCAGTCTGGATTGGTCGCAAGCGTCATTGGCGGCCCTCCCAAATGCCGACGCCCGGCTGGAGATCAGCCGCTTTGCCCGGACATATCTGGGTTCCCGGTCGCAGCCTGTGGACATCAGCTTAGTCGCAAAATTGCTTCCGACCGGCGGCAATGCCCGCTTTATCATCCGGCGGCGTGGGGCAGCGGTCGGTCGAATGCA
Organism: Sphingomonadaceae bacterium; assembly: GCA_016462305.1. Lineage (GTDB taxonomy): Bacteria > Pseudomonadota > Alphaproteobacteria > Sphingomonadales > Sphingomonadaceae > Sphingorhabdus_B. The sequence goes on from JAEMTM010000099.1 coordinate 5,107, forward strand.
GGTTGACTTGACGCCATTGCCCCCCGGAAATGCAAGCTGGACCGAACGGTTGCTCGCCGCGCCTTTGTCGGGCGGTATTCGCTATAATGGACCTGCCGACACATTGTTTTCCCTGGCCGGGCTTGCGGACCAAAGCCTCACTGGCAACATCGGCGTTGCGGCCGATTTTTCGGGGAGGGTGCAGACCCCGATATTGACGGGCGTCGTCCGCGCCAATGACCTTGTGTATGAAAATGATAATTATGGCACGCGATTGACCGATCTGCGTGTGCGGGGCCTATTCACAAATGACCAGTTGGAAGTCACGGAGCTGAGCGCAAAAGCGGGCGATGGGACCGTGACGGGCAAAGGCATCGTCAACTTAAGTGCGGCCAAGGGCTTTCCTGTGCAGCTTAATCTTGACCTTGACCGCGCCCGCGTTGCGCGCAGCGAATTGATTTCGACAACTGCGACTGGCCGGATCAGCGTCACCAAAACGCCCGAAGGTGAGGCGCTAGTCAGTGGCACATTACGTCTGCCAGAAACGCGGTTCAAGATTATCAGGCAAGGCGCGGCCAAGGTGGCCACCTTAACCGGCGTCCGCCGCAAAGCGCCAACGGGCCGCGCAGTTGTGTCCGGCGATGCCGATGCGATCAGCAGCCTTCCAAGCCATTGGAAACTCGACATCCGGCTGGAGGCACCCGACGAATTATATGTGAGCGGCATGGGACTAGAGTCCGAATGGGGCGCGAATTTGCGGATCACAGGGACCAGCGATGCACCATTGATTTCGGGCGATATGGGACTTGTGCGCGGCACGCTTGGCTTTGCAGGCCGATCCTTTGAACTAGAAAGCGGACGCATTTCCTTTAACGGCGGGCCTGCAAGCAATCCATCCATCCGCGTGACGGCCGCAAGCGCAGTTGACGGGACGACGGTGCGCGTCAATATTGCCGGCACGGGTCAAAATCCTGCCATTAGCTTTACTTCAACGCCTGCCTTGCCGCAGGATGAAATCATGGCGCAGATCTTGTTCGGAAACTCCATCGCCGAATTGTCTGCCATTCAGGCGGTCCAGCTTGCAGGGTCACTCAACAGCTTGCGCGGCGGGTCGGGCGGGCTAAATCCGCTTGGGGTGCTGCAATCGGCGACGGGTCTTGACCGCTTACGCCTGTTGAATGCAGATGCGAATAGCGGGCGCGAAACGGCGGTTGCATTCGGCCAATATATTACCAATGACGTCTATGTCGAAATCGTAACTGACGCCCGCGGCTATACCGCAACGCAATTGGAAATCAGTCTGACCCGCGCGCTTTCCGTGCTGAGCCAGATTGGCTCCAGCGGAACATCGAACGTCAATGTTCGGTATAAAAAGGATTATTGATGCGCCGCTTCTTATGTTTACTCACTCTGACCGTATCTTCCCTGCTGGCGGCGGGGTGTCAGCAGGATTTTAACACGCAATATGCGGAGACGGAGCGCAAGGTGAAAGCGGCTGAAGCAAAAAT
>JAEMTM010000100.1 GCA_016462305.1 Sphingomonadaceae bacterium
GCAGGTCGTTTACGCATAGGAATTTTATCGCGTCCCATTCGCGGCCACATAAATAGCCGCTGACATCATCGGCGGACCAACTGTTGGTTGCGCCGACGGCGACGTGCAGATAATCGCGCGTGTCCAAAATGGCGGCGCTGGGCATCCGCCTGAAATGCGCGGCGGTGGAGGCGAAGGCCGCCTAACTATCCTGTCTTTTGCATCTTTTGCAGGTGCGGTGCATTCGCCGCGTGACATTCGTCGGTGCCGGGTTCAAAGTTAAGACATGACCATAACATCGAAAAACCCCAATTGGTTCGACATCGGCATGGATGCCTGGGCGCTTGCCGCCGAGTCCAATATGGTGATTGCCATGCGCATAGGCAGTCTGGCGCAAGGCGGGCCGGTTGCGGCGCAAGAGGCGGGGCGGATGGTGTCCGAGAAGGTCGCGGCAAACATAACGCTTGGCTGCGACCTGATGACCGGAAAGCTGGGCAGCAGCCCCGAGGCAATCGTCAGCGCCAGCATTGCGCATTATTCCAAAAGCGTGGTCGCCAACCGGAAAAGATTAGGGTCAGGACCACTTAAATCCACCTTCGCGGTTTGAGGCCATTTTGACGCCGCGAAGGTGCATTTAAGTGTTTCTGACCCTGAACAACACGCGTGCGGCGCAGATGGTCGAAGACGACGGTATGCGCGCATAAGTCGCTATTCTGCGCTTCTAGTTTGCACATTATATAAAATAGGCGTATACAGGTCGAACGCTATCGTCGACCGCGACGGATTTTTGAGGCGCGTCTCCGGTCACAAAATCGGAACGGGCAACGTTTTTCCTACCACGACTTGGCTACCCACTTGGCGCTGTTGTCAGGTGGTCACCTGTTTCGTGAAAGGAACATATTATGCCAGTAGGCACCGTAAAATTTTTCAATGCAGACAAAGGCTATGGCTTTATCGCGCCTGATGGCGGCGGTGATGACAGCTTCGTGCACATCTCGGCTGTTCAGGCGGCGGGCATGCACACGCTGGATAAAGAACAGCGCGTGAATTTCGAAGTCGAAATTGGCCGCAACGGTAAGGCTTCGGCCATCAACCTGTCGGCAGCTGATTAATCAGCCGCAAAAGCAAAAAAAAGGGCTGCCGAAAGGCGGCCCTTTTTTTGTGTTGCGTGCGGACGCTTGGCGTCCTGACCCTAATCGAAAAGCTCTTCGAGAAAGGGTTTCTTTCGCTTCTTATCTGGATAGTCATGGCCATAGCCTTGATGCTGCATAGGATAGCCCTGTGGGGCAAAGCCGCCTTGGGGTGGTGGCGCTGCTTGCGGGGCAGGCGCAGGTTGCGGCTGCATGTCGGCAGCGGCACTGCGTTCGATAATCTTATCCAGCTCACCACGATCCAGCCATACGCCGCGACATTGCGGGCAATAATCAATTTCGATACCTTGGCGGTCGCTCATGACCAACGTTACCTTGCATACAGGGCACGGCATTCCAACGGCTGCATTCATTTGCGGTCTCCCCTTGAACTCACGAAACGGTCCGACATCGCCGTCACCTGACGACAACATGGCCCCGGCCCGCCTTGCCCGACTAGGCGTTGGGTAGCCGGATTTCAAGAAGGGTTTGCACTAATTCAGCGCGGCCCCCGTCATCCACATGGCGGATAAAATAATGATTGCCAGTAGAAGCGAAATGGCCAGGACATAACGCAGGCCGACATTTTTGACTCCGCCGCTCGCTTCTTCTTCCGTCACATCAATTTTGTCGCCGTCCTTGTGCATGGTTTCATTCCTTTTCTCATGAGGGGACAAGGGTAGAACGCTGGACGAGGAAAGAAGGTGCCAAATGTTACCGCGATTTCCGAAATGGCCAATCGGTGACATGTCCCACCCAAAGCGCAAGCCAAATCAGCACTGCCGTAGCGGCATTTTGCCGCACACGAAAGCCGGTTGCAATTTGCAACGATGTCAGTAAGATTTTCGCACAAAATGGAGAGGCATATGGCGCAGGCTGAGACGACAATAGATGTTTTGATTGTGGGTGCCGGGCTGTCCGGTATTGGCGCTGCGGCGCATTTGACGATGCAATGCCCGAACAAAAGCTATGCGATTGTGGAACAACGCGCCGATATGGGCGGGACTTGGGACTTGTTTCGCTATCCTGGTATACGGTCAGACTCCGACATGCACACGCTGGGCTATCGTTTCAAACCATGGTTGCATGAAAAAACGATCGCGGATGGCCCCTCAATTCACGAATATGTCCATGAAACCGCCGACGAATATGGCATTTCTCCGCACATCCATTTTGGTCACAAGGTTATCTCGGCCAATTGGTCGAGCCCCGATGCCCGCTGGCACGTGAAGGCCAAGGCTGTCGATAATGGTGCCGAACGGCATTTTGCGGCGCGGTTCTTGTTTATGTGCGCTGGCTATTATGATTATGATCAAGGCTATAAGCCCGATTTTGCGGGCGAAGCCGACTTTGGCGGTCAAATCATCCATCCGCAGCATTGGCCCAAGGATTTGGATTATAAGGGTAAGAAGGTTACGGTCATTGGCTCTGGCGCGACGGCGGTGACGATTGTCCCTGTGATGGCGCAACAAGGCGCGCAAGTTACCATGCTGCAACGTTCGCCAACCTATATGGTATCGCGGCCTGCCATTGACCCGTTTTCGAAATTTGTGCGCAAGATCATGCCAGAGAGGCTGGCCTATGCGCTGACCCGGTGGCGCAATATCAATATGCAGCGTTTCACTTATTGGTATGCGCGACGCAATCCTGCAAAGCTGGGGGAGAAGTTGGTCAATATGGCGCGGGAGGCTTTGCCTGCATCCGTTGATGTCGACACCCATTTTGTCCCTAAATACGGCCCATGGGAACAACGCCTGTGCCTCATTCCCGATAGCGACATGTTCACGGCAATTACCGAGGGCAAGGCGGAGATTGTCACCGACCATATCGACCATTTCACCAAAACGGGCATCCAATTGAAATCGGGCAAGCATATTGAGTCCGATATCGTCATCACCGCGACGGGCCTGAACCTTGTCACCATGGGCAAGACCGCCATCAGCGTGGACGGCAAAGCCGTCAATTTCGGCGCGCATTTCAACTATAAGGGCGTGATGTTCAACGACATCCCGAACTTCGCCAGCGTATTTGGATATATCAACGCATCTTGGACGCTGAAGACCGATATTGTGGCGGATTATGTTTGCCGATTGCTATGGAAAATGGATGACAAGAATGCACTGGTGGCGACGCCAGTGCTGGATGATCCCGACATGCCCAAATTGCCGTTTGTGACGGACTTTAGCTCCGGCTATTTCGTGCGCAGTTTCGATAAGCTGCCAAAAAATGGTGATCGTCACCCATGGCGTGTTTTGCAAAATTACACGGCAGAAAAGAAAATCCTGACTCAAGACCCTATTGATGACGGTGTCATGGTGTTTTCGGCGCCGCATTTTGCGGGCGTGCATAATGAAAACTCCGAAACGCTTATCGCTGCGGAATGAGGTTGATTAAGCGGGCGTCGAGCGCGCCCGTTAGATATCCGAATCCCGCACAGTAGCAGCCACGCGGCGCGTTTCGTTGACAGGTTCGGGTGCCACCAGATGCGTCCGGTTGCGCACAAGCCATATCAGCGCCGCAAGTCCCGCCAGAGCAATGATCCCCACGGCCATAAGTCCATAATGCATGACATTTTCCATGACATTTTTCACGGTCTGCGCGTGCGCGACGATTTCAGGCGGCGTTTTCGTGACGTTTACATCCCAATAATCGATCATGTGCTTATCATCGTAACGGGCCAGCCGCACCTCCATCGTGATCCAACTTGCGCCATCTTGCCCCGCAAAGGTCAGAAAATGGACATTCTTCTGCGGTTGATGGATAAAGGACTCCAACCGCGGCGATTTTTTCAAAAGTGCTGACTTTTCGGCAAATTGGACCTTGCTGTCGTCGAGAAAGCCCGACGCCACATATTTTTCGGCCGCCTTTTGGTCCCCGCGTCGCACTGCGGCAAAAAAGGGTTCAATAATGGCAGCGAATTGATCGGGCTCTGCTGCGCGCGAGGCGGTGGCGCGATTGCACCCAGAAAGGCCGATGGTTGCCACGAAAAGCATGAGCAAAAGAAAAATACGCGACATTTCTAAATAATCTCCCGTTCACGTTCCATTCCGGCTATCGTGGCGTCTATGCGTTACGACAATCTGATCCAGCCTGACAATGAACAGGCCGCCACCCTCATTCATATCACCGACAAAAGCCGTTTTGAAAATTGGCTTGCGCTCCAATCCGATGCTGCCCGAACCGCTATTAAGGCGCAGAAGTTTGAAGGCAATGCAAATGATATAGCCATATTGCCCGGAGATAAACCCGGGGAATGGTCTGTAGTCGCCGGCGTTTCGGATGCTGCTGAACCGGGTGTGTGGCATCTTGCGAAAGCCGCAGACAGCCTTCCCGAAGGGACATATCGGCTTGCCGATTATGATGCGGGCGATGCTATGCTCGGCTGGATGCTGGGGCAATATCGCTACCATGAATATCTGAGCGAGCCGAAGCTTATGGGGCCACGGGTCTTGTTGGTGCGCGAGCCCGCCCGAATCCCCTCGGCCATATTGCAGGCCGCCGCGACCGCTTTGGTGCGCGATCTCGTCAATCGGCCAGCGGGCGACCTTGGGCCAAATGCGTTGGAGGCTGAGGCAAAGCGCATCGCAAAACCGCACAAGGCGGACGTCATAGTCATCGCCGGTGAGGCATTGGAAACGGGCTATCCGCTCATCCACGCTGTTGGCAAGGCCGCCATGCGTGAACATGCGCCGCGCCTGATCGAATTGGAATGGGGCGACCCGCGCCACCCGCGTATCGCGATTGTGGGCAAGGGCATTACGTTCGACAGTGGCGGTCTGGATATTAAATCCGCCTCTGGCATGCGGCTGATGAAGAAAGATATGGGCGGGGCGGCACATGCGTTGGCTCTGGCGGAGCTGATTATGGCGGCGCATTTGCCTGTGCGGTTACACATGCTCGTGGCGGCGGCAGAAAACAGCATAGCGGGCAACGCGATGCGTCCGGGCGACATTATCAAAAGCCGTAAGGGCATCAGCGTAGAAATCGACAATACCGATGCCGAAGGACGATTGGTTTTGGCCGATGCGCTCACCAAAGCGATACAGGACAAGGCCGCGTTGATCATTGATTTTGCCACATTGACCGGTGCGGCCCGCGTTGCGCTTGGCCCCGATTTGCCAGCGATGTTCAGCAACGACGAAAGCGTTGCAAGTGCCATATTAGCGGCATCAAAGGCCGCGTCGGACCCGCTCTGGCGCATGCCGCTTTGGGCGCCTTATATGGAAATGCTCGACAGCGACATTGCCGACACATCCAATAGCGGCGGTGCCTTTGCCGGCGCGGTCACGGCGGCGTTATTCCTCCAGAAATTCGTGCCCGACGAAGTGCCTTGGGTGCATCTGGACACCTTCGCCTGGCGGCCCACCAGCAAGCCCGGCAGGCCAAAGGGCGGAGAGGCGCTTGGACTGCGTGCTGTCTTTCGTTATTTGACGGAAACTTATCCCGTCGGCTAAGGGCAGTAACATCATTCAACATGTGCCCCGGCGCAGGCCGAGGTCCAGCCCAAGCAGGGAAATTTTTTGTTTCGGCACTGGGCCCCGGCCTACGTCGGGGAACACGTCACTAGATCAGGGACATAAACAGTTGGCAGACGGTCAGATACAGGCGGGGGCACGGCCTATCTACACATTAAGCGGGCATAGCCTTGTCGGCGACAAAAGGACAACGCCGATCCGTGGCGACCTTGCCGACATCAGCCTGGCTGGAAAGCTGTTCGCGCCACATTATGCCGTGCCAATGCTGCGCACGGGTATCGCGCCTGTCACCGAAATCCATGCGGAGGCGCATGCGACATCCAAGCCGGTCAGCGCGTTGATACATGGCGAAGAATTTGCCGTGTTGGATGTCGCGGGCGAATGGGCCTGGGGATATTGTTTGCACGACAATTATTTGGGCTATCTGCGCTTTGCCGAATTGGGGGATGATTTTGCCGCCACGCATATTGTCAGCGCGTCGGCGACCTTGCTCGTGGCGGCACCATCGACGAAAGCGCCGGTGCTGGCCCGCTATCCCATGGGCGCGCGCTTGCTCTGCGGCGACCTGAGCGATTGTGGCAAATATCTGGCCTGTGAGAATGGATTTGTGCCGTTAGCGCATGTGTCTGAAATTGGCCGCGTAGACGCATCGCCCGCTGATCTCGCGGAACAGCTTATCGGCACACCCTATAGCTGGGGTGGACGCAGCGGGGACTCGCTTGATTGCTCCGGCCTTGTCCAATTGGTTTTCGGGCTGAAAGGCATCATGGCCCCCCGCGACGCCGATATGCAAATGGCCGATTTTGGCGATGATCTACCCGAAGGCGCAACGTTGGAACGCGGCGATTTGGTTTTCTTCCCCGGCCATGTCGGCATCATGGCCGACGCCGACAACATCATCCACGCCAATGGTTCCGCAATGGCAGTAAGCGTGGAACCGCTGGCGAACGCGGCGGCACG
>JAEMTM010000242.1 GCA_016462305.1 Sphingomonadaceae bacterium
GGCGATTTCGGTGTGTTGGAGGGCCATAGCCCGATGATGAGCACGCTGCGCAACGACGCGGCGTTGGAGATTTACAAGACGCAAGGCGCAACGCCGGAGCGCCTTATGATCGCGGGTGGTTTTGCCGAGGTGAACGCCGGCGGCCTGACGGTACTTGCAGAGCGCGTCGAAGCATAAACGTCACGGCTTAGGGCGCTTCATCGCCCCATATATTCTCGGTTTTGATATAGCCGTACCGACCATTGGTTTCGAAACGGCAATATCCCTTTTCACATTCATCAATGATTCCGACGACACCGGGCTGAACGCGCCATGAAATATGCGCGTTGGCTTGCGGCAAGTCACGCAATGCGCCATTGTCTTTACCAATAACGATGGCGGTCCGCTGGGGACTTAGCAACCGCACGTGCAGCCAGCCTTGTTCCCCATCGGGATCCTCGACCTTGCGCCAGACGCTGTGGACCGCGACGACCTTCACCGGCAAATTCTGCCTTTTGTACACCCAACTAACTGGAAATTCAGTGCTGGGTCCGGTGCGCATACGGGCTTCAGGCTTTTGTATCGATGCCCAATAAGGCGGCTGTCGCTGCGTCTGTCCAGCCGCAGACGCCGCACCCAAAAAAGCGAGCGCCACTGCGCCATAAAGCACTATCGAATTGCTCTGCTTGGCCATATTGATTACCATCTTTTGCATCATATACGGCAAGCGTTGCGGTGAGTGCAACCATCCTGTCTTGACCTAGCCACGAATTCGGCTTTAGTCAGCCTATGCCCGAACTTAGCCGCATCGAACGTCCATCCATCCGCGTTACACGCAGTTTGCTGCCTGCCGTGGAAAAACGCATGGCGGAGTTATTCGACGCACGCTTCAATGCCGACGACACCCCATTAAGCCGTGACGCATTGGTCGCCGCGATGGCCGATTGCGACGTGCTTGTGCCAACGGTCACAGACAGTATCGATGCCAAGATCATCGCCGCCGCCCCGCCCCGGCTCAAGCTGATCGCCAGCTATGGCGCGGGCGTCAACCATATTGACCTGGCCGCTGCAAAGGCGAAGGGGATCATGGTCACCAACACGCCCGGCGTGTTCACCGACGATACCGCCGACCTGACCATGGCCCTCATCCTCAACGTCCCCCGCCGCCTTGGCGAAGGCCAGCATATCATGCGCAACGGCGAATGGCGCGGCTGGAGCCCGACGGGAATGCTTGGCCACCGGATTGGCGGCAAGACATTGGGCATCATCGGGCTTGGCCGAATTGGCGAAGCTGTGGCGATGCGCGCAAGGGCCTTTGGCCTCAATATCCTCTACAACAAACGCCACCGCCTGCCCGCAAGCGTCGAGGATGAATTGGGCATCGTCTTTGAACCCGACATTGACCGGCTCATGGCGCGGTCGGACATCATCAGCCTGCATTGCCCGTTAACCGCAGAAACCGACAAAATCATCAACGCCCACCGCATCGCGCAGATGAAAGCGGACGCCTATATCATCAACAGCTCGCGCGGGGAGTTGATTGACGAGGATGCGTTGATTGATGCCTTGGAAACAGGCCGTATCGCGGGCGCCGGGCTGGACGTCTATACGCATGAGCCAGCGGTGGATTCGCGGCTGTTCAAGTTTCCCAATGTCGTATTGCTCCCCCATCTGGGCAGCGCGACCTTTGAAGGGCGAGAGGCATCGGGCGAACGCGTAATTACCAACATCCGCATGTGGGCAGACGGCCACAGACCGCCAGACCAAGTCCTTGAAAGCTGGCAGTAAACGGAGGGTGGGATGCGCCACCTTACGCAACCGCGCCGAGATTCCACTCCCGCAGGCGGTGCATCCATTT
>JAEMTM010000101.1:0-1398 GCA_016462305.1 Sphingomonadaceae bacterium
CCAAGCCCAATCCGCACGATATTTGCCATCGGCTTCGACCGCGAAAACGGGGTCGATGCCGTTCGCCTTGCACAGGTCGAAATCATCTTCGCCATGGTCGGGGGCCATATGGACAAGCCCAGTGCCGCTTTCGGTGGTGACAAAATCGCCCGCGAGCATTGGGCGGGGTTTGGCAAAAAAGGCGATACGGCGCTCAAACACTTCATCACTTAATTCGTCACCCCCGCGTAGGCGGGGGTCCAACGCCTGATCTGTCGATTCTGCGGAGGTGTCAGGCGTTGGATTCCCGCCTGCGCGGGAATGACGAAGATAGTTGTAAATCGGATGGCGGACCATCGTTCCGGCTAGGTCGGAGCCTTTACCAGTCCACTCATCCAGATCAACTAGTCCGGCACCTGGCCAAAATTCTCGCAACCGCGCCTCGAACTGCGGCTTCAAAACGTCATCAGCAGCGATCAGAATTTTTTGATCATTTACAGCTTCCAACGTCGGAAACTCTGGCGCAGCAGTTGTGCCCATTCCCGTTAGCGATACAGCAATGCGATAGAGCCGATACTCAACATCCGGCCCATAAGCGATCGCCTGATTGACCGGAATCGTCCAAGGCGTCGTTGTCCAGATCACCGCATGCGCGCCGACCAACTCCGCAATCGGGCTTTCGACAATCTCAAACGCCACATCAATCTGCGTCGAGACAATATCCTCATACTCAATCTCGGCTTCGGCCAACGCGGTCTTTTCGACCGGCGACCACATCACGGGCTTTGCACCGCGATAAAGCTGGCCGCTTTCGGCAAATTTCAATAGCTCGGCAACAATCGTTGCTTCGGCCTGAAAATCCATCGTCAGATAGGGATTGTCCCAATCGGCATTGATGCCCAGCCGCTTCAATTGTTCGCGCTGCGTATCGACCCAATGCTGCGCATAAGCGCGGCATTCGGCGCGAAACTCTTGCTGCGGCACTTCGTCCTTGTTCAGCTTTTTCTTGCGATATTGCTCCTCGACCTTCCACTCGATGGGCAGGCCGTGACAATCCCAACCGGGGACATAAGGCGCGTCTTTGCCCAAAAGGGTCTGCGTCCGGACAACCATATCTTTCAGAATATGGTTCAGCGCATGGCCGATATGCATGTCACCATTGGCATAAGGCGGGCCGTCATGCAGGATGAACTTCTCGCGCCCACGGCGGCGGTTGCGCAGGTTCGCGTAGAAATCCTGCTCTTGCCAGCGCGCCAATATCCCCGGCTCCTTCTGCGGAAGGCCAGCCTTCATCGGAAAGTCTGTTTTGGGCAAGAAGACGCTATCGCGATAGTCTTGTTTCGGTGAATCAGCAGGTTCGGTCATGTTAGAAGCGCCCTTAGCGCAAGAAATTGTATTTCGTCACCCTGAACTTTCTTA
>JAEMTM010000101.1:1498-5162 GCA_016462305.1 Sphingomonadaceae bacterium
CCCTCGTTCGACTTGCCGCTTTCATGCGGCCCCACGACGATGATTTTCGCGCCAACGCTTTCCATGCGGGCGATCAGGCGGTTGGGCCAGCCCCACATTGGCCATTGATAATTGATGGGTATAACCAACACGCCGTTGCGGCAGCTTTCGGGAACAATGCCAGTCCAACCATAAAGGACATAGTCCTTGGTGCAGGCCTTTGCCTCGTTTTTCATGTTAAAGGCCCAGTTTTTGGGCGCGAGCTGTCGTATGCGGTCCACCGGGCGCTGCCCGCCGTAAAAGGCATCGCCAAGCTTTTCATAATCCCGGCCCGATGCCTTCAATATGGCGAACAACTGGTCCGCCTCATCGGGGTTTTTTGACTTGAAGTTGAACAGCAATGGCCGCGAGGGCAGTGCCGCAAGGGCCTCTTCAACCGTCGGAATTTGGCCGATGCCCTTGCCACGCAGCGGGAATGTCTTGCCGCCGTCGGCCGTATAGCCATAGCCAATGTCGAGCGCCTTTAGCTCCGCCAGCGTAAGGTCGCGGGTTTCGCCTTTGCCATTGGTGCGACAATCGACCGTCCAGTCATGGAACAGAACCATTTTGCCGTCCTTGGTCGGCGCGACGTCAATCTCGACCATATCGCCCCCCAGCCCCGCCGCCATTTGGATCGAGGCAATAGTGTTTTCGAACACTTCATGATCGGGAGGGCGGATGAACCGCGCGGTGCAGGTGTCACGGCCAAATGCAGCACGTTTGTCATAGAGATGATACACGCCGCGGTGCGCGATAAGTTTTGGCTTGCCCGCTGGCGTTGGCGCAAGCCAAGTTGCGTTGAGCAAGGTCAGGCCTAGGAGAATGACCACGACGACCGCCAAAGCTTGTTTTTTACGACGAGATAGATTCATGAAGGCTCTGCTCCAACGTCTTTGTCATTCCCACGAAAGCGAGAATCCACGGCCTAACGGCTGGACGATGAATAACCAATCAATCCGTTGATAACAAGATGCTTTTGGCCAATGCACAATCCTTTGCCATTTGCTGTATCAACGCGTCGAGGCTGTCAAACTTCGCTTCCCCGCGAATGAAGGCGTGGAATTCGATTTCGATATTTTGGCCATATAAATCTTCGGCAAAGTCGAAAAAATGTGGCTCAAGCAATTCTTTGGGCGGGTCAAAGGTTGGGCGGATGCCCAGATTTGCCGCGCCGTTTAGCACGCGACCATCGGGCAAACGGCCCTTTACCGCATAAATGCCGTAACGCGGGCGCAGATAATGGCCCATGTCGATATTGGCGGTGGGAAAGCCCAGAAGACGCCCGTTTTTGTCGCCATGTTGCACAATGCCTTGAACGGTAAAGGGTCGCGTGAGCAAGGCTGTCGCGGTTGCGCAGTTGCCGTCTTGCAACGCAGTGCGGACGCGGCTTGACGAGATGATGCCTGCATGGTCGACCACTGGTCCCAAGGCCGTCGCGGCAAGATCATGCGCGTTACCAATATCGCGCAGCACATCGATATTGCCGCCACGCGCTTTGCCAAAGGTGAAGTCTTCGCCCGTGACAACAGCCGAAACCCCAAGCCGTTCAACGAGCAATTTGACGATGAAATCTTCGGCGCTGGTCGCCGCAAGTTCAGCATCAAAGTCAAACACTAACATAGCGTCCGCGCCCGCGTCTTCGAAAAGCCGCCGCCGTTGGTCGAGCGTCGTCAGCCGGAACCAGGGCGATTGCGGCGCGAAAAAACGCACCGGATGGGGGTCAAATGTCGCGATGATGGCTGGACAGCCAGCCGCCTTCGCCTGCGCAATGGCTTCGCCTGCGACCGCCTGATGCCCCAGATGAAAGCCATCAAAATTGCCCAAAGCCATCACGCCGCCGCGCAGCGCGTCAGGCATCCGGTCCTTGGCGGAAAGGCGGGGAATCGTCATTGGACACTTAGCCTCGGCAACAAGCCAGCGTTGATAACGCGCAGCGCGGATAGTGCGGCAATCAACGTCGCAGGTATCCAGGTTATTTTACGCATAATCCCCCCAAGACCCGCGACGTTTACGCCGCAGCCCGCCGCAATAACGTTACAAAATCATAGGCAGGAGCGCCGCCTTGCGCTGCATGGCTCTCCCGTGCAATTTCTTGCCAGACCGACATGTCAAACGCGGGGACGGTGGCATCGCCATCGGGGCTGGCCGCGATTTCGGTGAGCTCAACGCGGTCCGCCAGCGGCAGGAACAGGCCATAGATTTCGGCCCCACCGATGACGCAGACATGTGGCCCATTGGCGCACTTCAATGCTTCCTCGACCGAATGCACAACTTCAGCGCCATCTTCTTCCCAATCATGGTCGCGGGTAAGCACAATATGGCGGCGGCCCTCCAGCAAGCCCGGCAGGCTGTCAAAGGTCTTGCGCCCCATGATCATGGGCCGCCCCTTGGTCACTTGCTTGAAATGGCGCAGGTCGGCGGGAATATGCCATGGCATGCCGCCATCCTTCCCGATTGTTCCATTAAAGGCGCGGGCGAGGACAAGAACGATTTCAGGATGAATCATATCCTTCGTCTTGCCGACTTTTTCTTACCTATACAAGCGGGTGACGTGGCCTATTTTTCGGCCGGGTCTTGCTTCTGCCTTGCCATATAGATGCAGATGCGCCGCCGGATCAGCCAGAATTTGTTCAAAGCGATCACCGCCGTCGCCAATCAGGTTTTCCATTTCGATGCGTTTCGCCACCGTTTCGGTGGATCCAAGCGGGAGTCCGCAAATGGCGCGAATATGGTTTTCAAACTGGCTCGTGACTGCGCCCTCGATGGTCCAATGTCCGCTATTGTGCACACGGGGCGCGATTTCGTTGAACAAGGGGCCTATCGCGCTGGCGAAGAATTCAGCGGTAAAGACGCCGACATAATCCAGCGCCGATGCGACCGCCGATGCCATATCACGCGCCGCTTGTTGCTGGCTTTCGACCAATGGCCCGGCCGGCAGTGTCGATTTCGCAAGGATGCCACCGATATGCAGATTTTGCGAACTGTCCCAAAAACGGATTTCACCATCTTGGCCGCGCGTTAATATGACCGAGAATTCCGCATCAAACGACACCATGGCTTCGGCAATGAGCGGCTGTCCGCCTGTACGTTCCCACGCACCCTTTATGTCCCCATCGTCGGTGATCCACGACTGGCCTTTGCCGTCATAGCCGAAGCGAATGGTTTTCAGGATGCACGGGATGCCGACAGCCGCAATCGCAGCGGGTACGGCGCTTTCGTCCTGTGCAGTCGCAAACTCCGCGGTTTTCCCACCAAGTGCACGGACAAACTGCTTTTCGGCTGCACGATCCTGCGCCACTTCAAGCGCCTTAAGCGGCGGGTATACCGGAACAAGGCCAGTGATCGATTCGAGCGGCGTCACGGGCACATTTTCAAATTCGAATGTCACCACGTCGCAAGCCATTGCAAACGCCTTCAGCGCGACCAGATCATCATATTCGGCGACCGTATAAGCGGCCGTGACATCGCAGGCGACATTGTCCCCCGGCGGCGCGTAAATATGGCAGCGATAACCCAATTGCGCCGCCGCAGTCGCCAGCATACGGCCAAGCTGACCACCGCCCAATATGCCAATCGTCGATCCGGGGGGTAATGCCGCCATAAATGCGCCTTATTCGGGCGTTTCGGCGACCGAAGCCGTCTGTGC
>JAEMTM010000101.1:5262-6530 GCA_016462305.1 Sphingomonadaceae bacterium
GCGGCAGTTTTGGCGTAATCGTAAAGACGTTCGGGCGTGCGATGCGCAGACACCACTTTGCATTCATGGGGAATATGCAGCGCAGCAAGCGTAGCAGAAGCCTCTCGCATCGTTTCCCAGTCCGAACGGCTTCCCATGATAATGCCAATGATCGGCGCTGCGTCGGTCATATGTCACTCCCCTGACAAGTTCGATGGCAATGGCCTTAGCCTTGTGGTGCAAAAGGCGCAATCCAGCAACGCGGCGTTAACCGCCGAAGTGCTTAAATGCTGCGCAAAGTGAACTTACCGCTTCGAAAGATAGTGATATTCACCGTTCAGATGGTCGTCCAATTCATAGATGATTGGCTGACCCGTCGGGATTTCCAAGCCGTTAATATCGGCATCGGAGATACCCGACAGATGCTTGACGAGCGCGCGCAGGCTATTACCATGCGCCGAAATCAATACGGTTTTTCCGGCCTGTAACTCCGGCACGATCGCGCTGCCCCAATAAGGCAGCACACGGTTAATGGTGTCTTTGAGGCTTTCTGACGCCGGAATATTGATACCGGCATAACGCGGGTCATTGGACAGGTCATAAGGCGATCCTGCCGCAAGCGGCGGCGGCGGAATGTCGAAACTGCGACGCCAGATCTTCACCTGATCCGCGCCATGCTTTGCCGCTGTTTCTGCTTTATCCAGGCCCGTTAGCCCGCCATAATGCCGTTCGTTCAACTGCCAATTCTTCGTCACCGGAACCCACAAACGCCCCATCGCCTCCAGCGCCAGATTCAGCGTCTTGATTGCCCGCGTCTGCACACTGGTAAAGGCGGTGTCGGGCGCGATGCCCTTTTCCTTCATCAACGCGCCTGCCGCCCAAGCCTCAGCCGCACCTTTTTCAGTGACATCCACATCCCACCAGCCGGTGAAGCGGTTTTCAAGGTTCCACTGCGATTGGCCGTGACGGATGAGGATAAGTTTTGGCATGAGAGGCTCCTGAATCATGTCCTGCGCACCCTAACGCAAGTTCGCTAAATCGCCAAGGTCATGAAACGGCTGAATGGGTCATCGTGCAGATTCCTGTTCAACTCCCGCTCGTCATTCTCGCGCAAGCGGGAATCCAACGCCTGACTAATCGGTTTTCACGCGGTGGCGAGGATACGGAACGTTCGGGTGTTGGATTCCCGCCTTCGCGGGAATGACGAGCGGGGGGAGGTAAGCGCGTAATATGGTATATGCGCGTTGAGGGTTAAGCCTTCAGTTGCAGCCTGAACATCCGTGCTCATT
>JAEMTM010000102.1:0-2235 GCA_016462305.1 Sphingomonadaceae bacterium
GTCATCAGTGATAATCCTCTAAATCAACCTCTATTGCATCCTTGCCATCCCATCCGAATGTGATCCGCCAGTTGCCCGAAGCATCGACAGCGTAGCGGCCCTTGTCCCGTCCTTTCAGACCGTGAAATCGGAGGCCAGGACCGTTCATGTCCTGCGGCTCCCGCGCATGATCGAGTTCAGTCAATATGCGCTCGAGCCTTCGCACATTGGGTACGCTCAATTTCGAAGCATCGCCCTGCTCGACAAAACGCTGCAAGGCTTTACTTCGAAAGGAGCGAATCATAACTGTAAGCTAATGGCTTGCAATAAATATGTCAAGCACTGGCTGACACATCGCCCTCAATCATGCTCCCGATCACCAGCGCCCATATATAACTCGCGCCCGGTTTCGTCATAGACCTTGCTCATGTGCGCCATTCCGGCCTCGGCTTCGGCTTCGGTCATGCCCTCTGCGTTCTCTGCGTCTCTGCGTGGCACCCCTTCAGCCATCTCAGGCCCACCCCTGGCCCCTCCCGCCTGCGGGAGGGGAGATGCCGCAATGAAGCTCTCCGCTGGCTGGTTCTGCAGACGCGCAAACTCCCGCACCTCTTGGCTGATCTTCATTGAGCAAAACTTAGGCCCGCACATGCTGCAGAAATGCGCGGTTTTGGCGCCCTCCGCAGGTAGCGTCTGGTCGTGATATTGCTCCGCGGTGTCGGGGTCGAGGCTGAGGTTGAACTGGTCGCGCCAGCGGAATTCGAAGCGTGCTTTGCTTAACGCATCGTCGCGGACTTGCGCGGCGGGGTGGCCCTTGGCCAAGTCGGCGGCATGTGCGGCCAGCTTATAGGTGATCACGCCGACCTTCACATCGTCGCGGTCGGGCAGGCCCAAATGCTCCTTTGGCGTGACGTAACAGAGCATCGCGGTGCCATACCAACCGATCTGCGCCGCGCCGATGCCGCTGGTGATATGGTCATATCCCGGCGCGATGTCGGTGGTGAGCGGTCCAAGCGTGTAAAATGGTGCCTCGCCGCACGCCTCCAACTGCTTTTCCATATTCTCTTTGATCTTGTGCATCGGGACATGCCCTGGCCCTTCGATCATCACCTGAACATCCTGCGCCCATGCGCGTTTGGTTAGCTCGCCCAGCGTATATAGCTCGGCAAATTGCGCCTCGTCATTGGCGTCGTAGATGCTGCCGGGGCGCAGGCCGTCACCAAGGCTGTAGGCAACGTCATAGGCCTTCATAATCTCGGTGATCTCGTCAAAGCGTTCGTAGAGGAAACTTTCCTTATGATGCGCAAGGCACCATTTCGCCATGATGCTGCCGCCGCGTGACACAATGCCCGTCATGCGCTTTGCCGCCAATGGGACATAAGGCAGGCGGACGCCGGCGTGGATGGTGAAATAATCAACGCCCTGTTCGGCTTGTTCAATCAACGTATCGGCGAAGATTTCCCATGTCAGGTCCTCGGCAACGCCGCCGACCTTTTCCAGCGCCTGATAGATGGGCACAGTGCCGATGGGAACAGGCGCGTTGCGGATGATCCATTCGCGGGTGTCGTGAATGTTGCGGCCCGTGCTCAAGTCCATGACGGTGTCCGCGCCCCAGCGGATCGACCAGACCATCTTGTCGACCTCAGTCGCCACATTCGATGCAACCGCGCTGTTGCCGATATTGGCGTTGATCTTAACAAGGAAATTGCGGCCAATCGCCATCGGCTCGGATTCAGGGTGGTTGATATTGTTGGGGATGATTGCGCGGCCACGGGCGATTTCGTCGCGGACAAATTCGGGCGTGACATAATCAGGGATCGACGCGCCAAAGCTTTCGCCATCGCGTTTATATTCGGCAAGCCGTGCGCGGCCCAGATTCTCGCGCTCCGCGACATATTCCATTTCAGGGGTGATGATACCCTTACGCGCATAATGCATCTGGCTGACGTTGTTGCCGGGCTTTGCGCGGAGCACGTGCTTGCGGACATTGGGGAATGGCGCGACGCCGCCGCTGCGGTCGGGGCCAAGCTGGCCATTGTCTTCGGGCTTTACCTCGCGCTGGGTGACTTCAGTCACATCATTGCGCGTCATGATCCACGGGCGGCGCAGTTCGGGAAGGCCAAGGCTAATGTCGATGCGGGCGTTGCTGTCGGTATAGGGGCCGCTAGTGTCATACACGCGCACAGGTGGTTCGCCGGAGCTAGGTTCCAAATGGATTTCGCGCATGGCGACGTTCAACGGGCCAACATGGATTTTCTT
>JAEMTM010000102.1:2335-6507 GCA_016462305.1 Sphingomonadaceae bacterium
AAGGAGAGCGATAGGCTTGAAGACCGGGCTCGGTCCTCGCCAGTCCCCCGGACTGGCTGCGGTCTCACCTCCCTACGCCCGTGCAAACGGGATCAGGTTCAGCGGGTCGCGGGCATATCAGCACCGCCTCTCAGTCGTTCGACTCCCCGGGGATGAAAAAGAGATAGCCGAGGCGGCGCAGTCAGTCCAGCAAGATAAATGCCGCGACGGCGATGACCATCAACGCGAATATCGTGCGTGCAACTGCGGTGCGTTTTTCCAGCAGCTTCGCCAAGGGCAATGCCGCCAGCGTCCCGCCTGCACCGCCTGCAACTAACGCTCCGAATAACGGCCAAATAAGCTGCCCTGACGCGGCATAAGACAGGCTGGTTGCGCCGCCAAACAAGCTGACCGACACCAAAGACGATGCGCCAGCGTTGGCGAGGGTCATGCCGGTAGACGCCATCAGCCCCGGCGCAATGAGGAAGCCGCCGCCAATGCCGAAAAACCCTGCGGCAAGGCCAGCAATCAAGCCAACCGGCGCAAGTTTCAGCACCATCGGCGCGGTGAGGCGAACGGCAGGGTCGCCATCGTTTTTCTTTGGAATGAGCATGGACCCTGCAATGGCGATCATCGCAATTGCAAACCACATCAGCAATGCGTCACCATCCACTTGCTTTGCCAATTGCGCGCCCACAAGCGCACCTGCGAGGCCAGCTATACCGAAGGTAATGGCGCAAGGCCATTTGACTCGCCCTGCCCGTGATTGCGCGGCAAGGCCGATGGACGCATTAACCGCGACCGCCGCTGCTGATGTGCCAATCGCGGCATGTGTGTCCGTCAGGCCAACCACATAAATCAGCCATGGTGTTGCCAATACCGACCCGCCACCGCCAAACAAGGTCAGAAGCAGCCCGATTACGACTCCGCCAAGTCCGGCAAGCAACAGTGCCTCCAGCGCCATGTCAACTGGCCTTCACCCGGTTCCACGGGGCAAGCATCAACACGCGTGCCATGCCGCAAAATCCACTTATGCCAGCAAAGGTCAGCCCGGCCCCGACGAACCCAGATAGACCAAACCATGCAGGGGAAACAAGAAAGCCAAGTATAACGCCGATGAGCACAAGCGAACCTGCGGCAATCTGCA
This sequence comes from Sphingomonadaceae bacterium, assembly GCA_016462305.1. Taxonomy (GTDB): domain Bacteria; phylum Pseudomonadota; class Alphaproteobacteria; order Sphingomonadales; family Sphingomonadaceae; genus Sphingorhabdus_B. The sequence continues at coordinate 3,462 of JAEMTM010000102.1, forward strand.
CTTGACGCATAATCTCCATCGGCGCGTCGGCATTAGTTGCCACGGGCAAGCCAGCCTTGGCCCACGCATCCAGCCCGCCCTCCAGCACAAAGGCATCGCCGTTCACCCGCGCAGCAAGGCGGTCACAGGCACCAGCGGTACGCATACCCGACCTGCATGTGAAAATGACATCGGCGTCTGGATCAACCGACAGATGCGCCTTTTCCCATGTCGACAGCGGTTGTGACTGGGCACCAGTGATATGGCTGCGGGCAAATTCATCTGCCTCCCGAATGTCGACCAAGATGGCGCGTCCGGCATCCAGGCGTTCACGTGCCTGTTGCGGTGTAACTGGGTGAAGTATGGCGGTCATATATGCGTCCTCATTTCAGGTGGGCAAAATAGTTCGGCCAGCGTCTGCATGATGCGCAACGCGGCATGGTCGGCGACACGATAATAGATTGTTTGGCGTTCACGCCGCGTCACAACAACGCCTTCGTCACGTAAAAGTGCCAAATGCTGCGACAAGGCGGATTGCGACAGGCCAATGCGCGATTGGATTTCGCTCACCGATAGTTCGCCATCGGCAAGCTGGCACACGACCATCAACCGTTTTTCATTGCTCAACAGACGCAGCAACGCCGCGGCGCGGCTAGCACTTTCCTCAAACAGGCTGAGGTCAAAACGGGCCATATCAAACATTATCTCATTATATGCTTTTAATCTAATTTAGCAAGTGCTAATATAAAAATAGAAGGAGACGACTCATGCATCCGTCCGTCCAATCTTTTTTCGATCATGCGACCAACACCGTCAGCTATATTGTCCACGACCCCGCCACGAAAAAAGCCGCGATTATTGACCCCGTCCTCGACTTCACGCCGCGTAATGGCCATATAGCAACAACTTCCGCTGATGCGCTGCTCACGGCGGCGGCAGGTCAGGGTCTCGACATCATCTATATATTGGAAACGCACGCCCATGCCGACCATCTTTCGGCCGCGCATCATCTGCGCGAAGTCACGGGCGCCCCTGTTGTGATTGGTGCACAGATTACGCAGGTTCAAACAATATTCGGCGCATTGTTTGAAGCCGACGATGTCACCCATGACGGCGCAGCTTTCGACCGCTTGGTTCAGGATGGCGACAGTTTGCCACTTGGTAACCTGTCAATCAACGTTCTGCACACGCCCGGCCACACGCCCGCTTGTGTAACTTATGTCATCGGTGATGCGGCATTTGTCGGCGACACCATGTTCATGCCCGATTATGGCACCGCCCGCGCCGATTTCCCCGGCGGAAGCGCGCACGCGCTTTACGGGTCCATACGCAAGATATTCGACCTGCCGCCTGAAACCCGCATTTTTGTCGGCCATGATTATTTGCCCAAAGGGCGAAGCGAATTTGTCTGGGAAACGACCGTTGCCGACCAGCGCGCGCATAATGTCCACATGCATGACGGCATCAGCGAAGCAGAGTTCATTGCCATGCGGACGGCGCGCGACAAAACATTGGAGACGCCGCAACTCATCCTGCCAGCGCTTCAGGTGAATATCCGGGCGGGTGCGCTGCCACCGGCATCACCGGGCGGGCATGTGTATCTAAGATTGCCGATAAACGCGCTCTAGCGCGGCTCCCTCGTCAAAAAGTATAGCTGACACCGCCCGCCATAAACCATTGGCTTGCGTCGCCGCGCAGCGACGTGACGGGTGATCGTGCGGCATCGTTGATGAGCCGGGAATAATTGATGAAACCATAGATTCCCCAGCCGCCATCGCGCGCGTTGCCTGATAAATCGACCGCGCCGAGCAGGCTTGCGCCATAGCTTTTCCAGCCGCCCTTTGCGTCGAATAGCGGCAGACCGCTTGCGATGCTGCCGCCCTGATCGATGCTGAAATAGGTGTCGGCGTAATTGCCGTCTACATGCGTTGCCGACAGGCTGAACATAGTAAATATCGCCTTCGACAATGGCGTCGAATATGCAATGCTTGGGCTGATGATGCGGCCCTTATGTGCGCCGGCCACATCCCATTGGATGTCGCTGGAAATGGTTACGGTATCGAAGGGATCCAATATTTTGGAGAATGACACCCCAGCGGTGGCACCGACCTCAATCGCGACATCCTCCTTGCCCAGCAAACGGACCACGGGGTCCTTGACATTGCCATTGCGGTCCATGCGGAAACGTAACAGCGGGCCTGCGAGGAATTTCACACCCTTGTCACTGTTGCCATCGGCGATGAGGTCAACATAAAGCCCCGGGCCACGCGCGCCAAAATCGATGCCTTTGACGCTGCCCTGAACGAGCGGTGCGGGGAATAGGACATATTCGTCCGAACCGTCATAGCTGGGGCCATAGCCAGCGCCAAGGCCGACCGTCACCCAGTCGCGCGCAAATGCGTTTCGATTTGGCATTTCAGTAGCTGGCGCTTCGCCATCTTGAGCAAAAGCGGGTGCGCAAAGCGCGACGCTGACACACATAGCGGCGGCGCAGTTTCTAAAAATCTTCATGAAATGCTCCCGTTGAACCAGATATGGAAACGACCCAAATGTTCACTTAGTTCCTCTTACACTACAGCCATGCGCGTTAGAGCATATATTTCATTTTAACCCGCTGGCTGACTTCTGGGGCATCAATAGCAAAAGCGGCAGCTTTGAATTTCGGCGGCCCAGTGACGATCGCGGGGTTGCGCGAAAAACCAAAGCCTTCTTTCGGAACGAATATGGCCATGTCCATTTTGCTATTGCCATTTTCATCATGGACCAAGGCTACGGCATAGGTGCCTTGGGCAATGCCGCGGAAGGAAACCTGGGTCGCATCGCGCGCTGGCACAATAGCGCGAAAGCCTTTCGGATCTTTACCGCAGTCGGGGAAAAAACGGGGATTTGCGGTAACGCAGACCAGAACATTGCCCTTCATACTGCGCAGGCCATAAATACTGACCTCAAGCGTTGCGGGGGCTTCTGTTGCCTCAGCCGCGCTCGTGAGGGCGGCGGCTCCAATCGCCGAGGCCAAGATCAGTGCCGCACATTTTGTCCCAAAACCTGAAATATAAACCATAATTCC
>JAEMTM010000243.1 GCA_016462305.1 Sphingomonadaceae bacterium
GCAACCATGCGGCCAATCGCGCCATCTGGACCCGTCAGATGTTCCTGACCAATGATCTCATCCAATTTGGCAGGCCGAAGCTTGTCCGCAAGCGGGGCGTTTTCAGGCGTAGATGCGCGAACATGTGCGGTATCGCCAAAAAGGTCGCTCATCGGAAACGCCCTTTCCGCTGTGCTTCATGACATAAGCATACGCGCTTCGGACCGGTTCCGGAACACGCGCGCCCGGTTTGCAAGGGTTTAACGCGCGGTCGCCGCACGCGCAGCACGTTGGCGAATAAGGCGGATATAAGTATCGGCGACGGTCTGGTTAATCGCGTCCCAACTGAAATCGAGCGACCGTTGCTGCCCGGCGGCGCCATGCTGCACGCGTAAATCGGCGTCAGTGCAATAAAGCTGCAAACTGTCGGCAAATTTCTGGATTGCGCCCGGGGTGATCAGGCGACCCGACACATTGTCCTCTACCAAGCTTTGGCTGCCAGTGGCCTCAGCCGCAACAACGGGTACACGACTTGCCATGGATTCTAACGTTACATTTCCAAACGCTTCGGTGACCGACGGGTTGAAAAACATATCCATACTCGCAACAGCGCGACCCAAATCCGCCCCGGTTTGAAAGCCGACAAATTTGGCGTCGGGGATGCGGTATTCAAACCATTGTCGCGCCGGACCATCGCCAATGACCAGAACTTGATGCCGAACTTTGCGGCGTTTGAGCGTGTCTATGGTGTCAGAAAAGACGTCGAGGCCCTTTTCCATAACCAGTCGTCCCAAAAAGCCGATAACTGGCATATCATCGTCTATACCAAGCCCCCGCCGCCAAGCAAGGTCCCGGCGGCCAGGATTGAAAATGTCCCGGTCAACGCCGCGTGACCAGATGTCGATGTCGTAATTCATCCGTTGCTCGCGCAAAACCTGCGCAGAGCTCTCCGATGGAGCGACCAACGCGTCGCATTTACGGTAGAGCTTACGCAGCCAGGCCACGATCAACGGCTCGACAAAGGCCATATTGTAATAGCGGAAATAGGTCTCGAATCGAGTGTGGACTGTGCACAAAACCGGAAGGTTGCGCCGCCGCGCCCATTTGACAGCCTGACGCGCGACGCGATCCGGGCTGGATATGTGAACGACATTGGGTGCAAATCGGTCCAAATCTCGCTTTACCGATCCGGAAAGCGATAGAGGCAGCCGATATTCGGGCCTGTTGGGGATGGCCACGGACGGCACGCTCACGATCTCGCAATTTGCTGCAATCGCCGGATGAGGCACCGTTGGCGAATAGACCCGCACTTTTGCACCTCTTCTTATCAGATATTCGACCAGCCGGTGCTGTGCTTTATTCGCACCATCGACGGTGATGTTATAATTGCCGCTGAATAGCGCAATGCGAAGGTCATTGGTCTGCATGGACAGGCTTTTATCGGCGGCAGCGCAAAATGCCAATGGGAATGGTGCATTTGGTGCGTTACATATCCAATATGATATTAAGTCAGATCGATGTTTTGCTGATAGGGCAACCCAAACCGTTTCACGTCGACGGCACTATGAGTGCGATGGCACGCCTACCGGTGGACCGACCGGTCTTCTTGGGCAAGCATGGCTTTACGGGGGATCAAGTGGCGGACCCGGCTGTGCACGGCGGCGCGGACAAAGCGGTGCATTTTTATCCCGCGGAACATTATCCCAAATGGATTGCCCATTTTGCGGCGGAGAATTTTGTCCACCCTCTGCTCGACCAAGCGGGCGCATTTGGCGAAAATATCAGCGCGTGCGGGCTTTTGGAGGACAATGTGCGTATTGGCGACCAGTTTCGCCTTGGGCGCG
>JAEMTM010000011.1:0-8913 GCA_016462305.1 Sphingomonadaceae bacterium
CCATGGGTTCCCGCTTTCGCGGGAATGACAATTTTGGGGTATTGGGGTTGGCCCTTTGAAAATCTCCCCGCACCGCATCGCGCAAATTGAATCGCGCTTTTCTGAGCTTGAGGCGCGGATGGCTTCGGGGCGGTTGGAGGGCGATGCTTTTGTCGCCGCCTCGCGCGAATATGCGGAGTTGGAGCCTGTGGCCAAGGCCGCAGCCGAAGTCCGGCGCTTGCGCACGGAAATCGAAACGCTTGGCGCTATGGCGCAGGATGCTTCCGACCCTGATTTGCATGCGATGGCGGTTGAGGAGCTGGACGTTGTCACGCAGCAGTTGTCGAACGCGGAGACGTCGCTCGCTATTTCCTTGCTGCCCCGCGATTCTGCCGATGACCGCCCTGCGATGCTGGAAATTCGTGCGGGCACGGGTGGCGATGAGGCTGCGTTATTCGCTGGCGATTTATATCGTATGTATGAACGCTATGCCGCGGGGCAGGGGTGGAAGATTGAGCCGATTTCGGTCAGCGCCTCCGATGTGGGTGGCTATAAAGAAGTGGTCGTCGCGATCAAGGGCGTTGGCGTGTTTGCCAAGCTGAAATATGAAAGCGGCGTCCACCGTGTGCAGCGCGTGCCCGTGACCGAAAGCGGCGGGCGCATCCACACCAGTGCGGCGACGGTGGCGGTGCTGCCGGAGCCGACGGAAGTGGATATCCAGATCGAGGCGCGCGACCTGAAAATCGACGTTTACCGTGCGTCTGGTGCGGGCGGACAGCATGTGAACACGACTGATTCTGCCGTACGCATTACCCATTTGCCGACCGGAATAGTCGTCACCTGTCAGGACGGACGCAGCCAGCACAAGAACAAGGAACAGGCGATGCAGGTCCTGCGCGCCCGGATGTATGAAAAAGAGCGTGAGGAGGCGCAGGGGGCCGAAGCAGAGGCACGCAAGGCGATGGTTGGCTCCGGCGACCGATCCGAACGCATCCGCACCTATAACTTTCCCCAAGGCCGCGTGACCGACCACCGGATCAACCTCACGTTACATAAGCTGCCCGAGATATTGGAAGGCGGCGGATTAAGTGAATTGGTCGCCGCGTTAATTGCCGAGGATCAGGCCGAACGTATGGCGGGGCTCTCTGAATAAACCTCATTCCTCTCCCCTTGCGGGAGAGGATAGCGAAGCCTTAGCAGCTTGCTGCTTAGGCGAAGTTGGTGAGGGGGGTAGACGTCACAGCCCCCTCACCCAGCTACGACTAGCAAACAAGTTTGCAAGTCTGCGCAACCCTCTCCCGCAAAGGGGAGAGGGAAGACTTACTAAACCGCCAATCGTCCATGTTCCAACCGGGGCAACACATAGCGTGCGAACATGTCGCATTCGTTGATATGCGGGTAGCCGGACAGAATGAATGCCTCGATACCCAATGCGCGGTAGGCGTTGATTTTGGCGAGCACTTGGTCGGGGTCGCCAACGATTGCCGCGCCGCAGCCTGAACGGGCGCGGCCAATGCCGGTCCACAAATTATCCTCCAAATAACCATCATTCGCCGCAGCTTGTGCGCGCAGTTCGGCCTGATGCGCAACGCCGAAGGTTTGGGTGTCGAGCGATTTGTTGCGGATGGCCTCGCCCTGATCAGCGTCTAACTTGGACAGCAAGCGGTTGGCGTAAGCGCGGGCCTCGGCCTCGGTTTCGCGGACGATGACATGCGCGCGGAAACCATATTTCAGCGTGCGGCCGAATTTGGCGGCGCGCAACGTCATGTCGTCGACCAAGTCCTTGGCACCCTGCAATGTTTCGGGCCACATGAGATATACGTCGCAACCTTCGGCGGCGGCGTCCTTGGCGGCGGGTGACAGGCCGCCAAAATAGAGCGGCGGGCATTTACCGCTGACTGTTGTCATGCGCGGCGGGTCAAGGTCGATCTTGTAATGCGCGCCGTCAATGGACAGATGGTCGCCGTTCAGCAGCGTCTTCAATATGTGCATTGCCTCAACGGTGCGGCGATAGCGGGGTTCGGAATCCATCTTGTCGCCGGGCAAGTCCGACGAGATGATATTCACATTCAAACGTCCGCCCGAAATCTGATCCAGCGTCGCGATCTGCCGCGCAAGTTGGGGTGGCCAGCTTTCGCCGATACGCACAGCCATCAGCAATTTGATCCGCGTGGTTAGCGCCGCAATCGCGCTGGCAAAGGCGGTGGTGTCCATGCCAAGGGCATAGCCCGATGGCAGCAAGATGTTGTCAAACCCGCCTTTTTCGGCGGCCAAAACGATATTGCGGCAATGTTCCCAGCTAGAGGCCAAATTGGGGTCGGGGACGCCCAGAAATTCATAGTCGTCATCGCAAAGCGCGGAGAACCAGCTTATTTCGACAGGCGTGTTCATGGCAGCGGCACTCCCCTTGCGGCGACAAGGACGCTGTAATAATCCGCGCGTGTCCATTGGATTTTGAACGCATCAGCAGCTTCGGCTATGCGCGCCGGGTTTTGCGAGCCGACAATCGGGATTGGCCGGGCGGGGTGCGCCATAATCCAGCTATAGGCCGCCGCCGTGCGCGATACACCATGCGCCGTCGCAACCGCCGAAAGGGCATTAGCGACATTTTGTTCACGCGCATTTTGCGGGTTGCCAATGCGCCCACCACCCAAAGGCGACCATGCCATCACCGCAAGGTCCATCGCTATCGCTTGATCCAGCTCGCCATTTTCGATGGTGTCGATCCGCAAGGGCGACAATTCGGGTTGTGTCGAAACGATGGGAACCGAGCTAAATTGCGCCAGCGTCGTGATTTGCGCTTGCGTAAAGTTGGACACGCCGAATGCGCGGATTTTGCCTGCTATATGTGCGTTTTCGATGGTGCGGGCGATTTCCTGCGGATGCGTCAACATATCGGGCCGGTGAATTTGCCACAGGTCGATGCGGTCAGTGCGCAAGCGCGTCAGGCTGTCATTGATCGCTTTGGTCAGATATTCCGCGCTGCTGTCATAAGGTGTTGGCGGGGTGATGCCGCCCTTCGTCGCCAATATCATGCGGTCGCGATATTCAGGGGCTTGCGTAAATATGTGACCGAGCAGTTCTTCGGCCTTACCAAAACCTTGGTCGCCAAAACCGTAAATATCGGCGGTGTCGAACAGGGTGATGCCAGCGGCAAACGCGGCGTCAATGGCGGCTCTAGCAGCGGACAATTCAAGCCCGGCAAAGCGCCACATGCCCCATGCGAGCGACGAGATTTCTATGCCACTTTTGCCCAAGGGGCGCGTGTGCGGAGGGAGAGGAAGCGTCATATTTTTTTGCTCTTTTTTGGATAAGGGAAATAGGGTGGGGCCACGGATTCGCGGCTGATAAGTTCGTGCGGCAGGCGGCGATGCTCAATTCCGCCTTCGCCAAACAACAGGTCGGCGGCGGTCGAGGCAAGGTCGCGAACCGGCTGGCGCACGGTCGTCAAGGGCGGCCAGACAACACGCGCCAGCGTGGTATCGTCAAAGCCCACAACCGAAAGCCGCTCTGGGATTTGAATGCCGCGCCGATGCGCGACCGCAAGCACGCCCGATGCCATATCGTCGTTCGATGCGAAAATCGCGGTTGGCGGGTGCTTGAGCGACAAGAACTGCTCGGTGGCAGATACGCCGCTTTCAAAATCAAACCGTCCCTCGGCAATCAGGTCAGAATCAAACGATATGCCGACGCGTCCCAATGCACGTTCATAACCCGCTTGTCGTTCACTACTCGCCTTATGATTTGGGTGGCCCTTGATAAAGCCGATCCGCCGATGCCCGATGTTGATGAGCTTCGTCGTCATGTCGTCGGCGGCCTGCATGTCATCCATGAAGACGGAACTGGTCAACGCATGGTTGGTACCCGGCGAGATGCGCACAAAGGGAATGTTGAGCGCCTCAAGTGCGTTCAGCACAGGCACGCAATCGGTGACGGGGGAGGAGAGTATCGCGCCGTCCACATGCGTTTGCCGCACCATGCCGCGCACCTGTTCACCGACATCAGGGTCGGCCACATCGACCGGCTGCGCGATTAAGCGCATGCCCTCTTGATGGCAACGGTCCCAGCATCCTTGCATGATCTGGTGCATATAATAAGGGCTATGATTGTCGTAGATTAAAGCGATCTGCCCGGATTTGGTACCTGCCAATATGCGCGCGGCGATGCTTGGGCTAAAGCCAAGCTCCGACATGGCGGCGTCCACTTTGGCCTTGGTGGCCGCACTCACATAAGGATGGTCGTTGAGCACGCGGCTGACGGTTTTTACCGCCACGCCGGCTAGCTTTGCGACATCACGTATGTTGGCGCGCGGGTTCATGCCGAAAACGCCCTGCGGATGGACGCAAATAGGTCAGCATATTTGCTGTCGATGCGGGTGAAGACCGGGGGTTGGCCGTTCGGCGCGGCTATGTCGTGCGTGCCTTTGCCATAGGTTTTGCCCGACCAGAGATGGACCCAGTCGCCATCGGGTATCACCACCGGGCGGCTGTCTTGGCCTTCCACAACGACGGGTGCCACGATCATGTCAGCACCATAAAGATATTGGTCCTGAATGTCATAATATGCCGGGTCGTCATAATGCAGGAATAGGGGCCGTTGCAGCGGCAGGCCAGTTGCCGCCGCTTCGTCGCAAAGCGCACGAACATAAGGCGCAAGCTGCGCATGGACTTGGCTCATCCGTGCAAAATGGCTGAGGATTTCCGGACTGCTGTCGAGTTGCAGATTGTCCGCCGGGCGGTTGCCTTCATGGCTGCGCATCATAGGGGCGAATGCGGCAAGGTCGATCCAGCGGTGCATGAGTTCTGCCGTCCGCACCACGCCGTGCAGGCTGGTGTAGCCGCCCAAGTCGCTATGGTGATAGGCATTGCCCAACAATCCGGACGACAAGGCGGCTGTTATCACGGTGTTGATGCCGTCATGCCGCGTGAAATCGACGCATTGGTCGCCCGCCCATAATGCGGGGCAATAGGCCTGAACGCCGGAAAAACCCGCGCGCATGAAGAAGGTCGCGTCATGCGTTTTGCCGCGCGATGCGATGGCATCGGCGTTCACCTTCGCCCATAAGACGGGCCAGCGATTATGCGTCTCCATCGGGTCGGTTCCGTCGAACAAGCGCACATCGGTTGGCAGATATTCGCCAAAATCGGCCATCCAACCCGACAATCCGAGATCGAGCATTTCTTGGCCGATGATGCGATCAGCAAACCAGTTTGCGGCGTCTGGATTGGTGAAATCCACGACGCCTGCGTCAAATTCGCCAAAGTCGACGGCATAGGCGGTGTCGCTGTCCTGCCGCAATGCGAGATAATTGTTGGCCAGCGCCTCTTGATACAGCGCGCCATCCACCGCCAGATAGGGGTTCACATAGCCCAAAAAGCGAATGCCACGTTTGGCCAGCGAAGCGATGTGCGCGGGAAGTTCTGGATAGCGTGCGGCATTCCATTTCCAGTCCCAGAACAAGCGTTTGCCGAAACTGGTTTTGCGGATGCCAACCCAATCCTCGCACCACAGCCCCGTAATCGCCGCGCCAGAGGCGGCTATAGCATCGAAGCGGTCAAATGTGTCTGCGCCGTCTTTCAGGCCGACAATCGCCCCAGAAATCGCCCAATCGGGCAAGGGCGGTTGACGCCCGAAACGGTTGGACAATTTTGTCACCAGATCGGGCAGCGATGGCGCGTCGAATAGCTCCAAATCCATATTGGCCGACCAGCATTCGACACCAACCCGGCCCGCTTCGGTCAGATCTAGGACACAATAGGCCGTCGTTTCGAGGTGCACCGCATGAAGCGCACTGCTCACCCATGTCGGCTGCGGATAATTGGTCGTCCAATAATCACCGCCCGCCAAGCCATTGGCATCCATGGTCTGCGTCAGCGCGGTCGACTTATCGCGGCCAACCCCAGGCTCCGACGTCCAGAACGGAAAGCGCCGCCCGTTCAACCGCAAATAAGACATTTGCTCCCCGCCGCCCCAAAATGCCTCGGACGCTTCGGATTGCATATTTATCCAAAGACGGTTGAACGCGGGGTCACTGCAACGCAGTTCAAGTGCCGATTGCTGGGGCCGCTGCGTCAGCTTGAGCGTAACCACCACATCAGGGCGCGCCGCATTCCAAAGGCGGATGATGCCATCTGCCTCGGCACAGCAATCCAGCATTAATCGCGTTTGAACGATGTCGTCGATACGAAAATTGCCACGAACCATTTCAAGGTCCGGTGATCCAATTCCCACTTCAATCGCAGGCGCCTTATTGCGATGCGACATCATGCAGACGTCATCGCGCATGAGGTCAAAGCCCTCTGATCGCATCATGACCGTGAATGGCAATGTTTGCTCCTTCAATCTTGTCCAGGCGGTCGCTATGGCAACAATGCAACAGTCCCGACTTAAAAATCGCCGCCATATGACACCGCTAGACATATTGAGTCAATCTGGTAACAACCCCGCCATTGATAAGGTATATTCCAATATAGATTTTATTGCTTGCACAAACTCAAGTAATTTGGTTGAGAAACGGATGACCATTTTTAGGGAGGTATATGATGTTCAGTTCTGAATTTAACAAAACGTCTTTCATCCGCGCTTCGTTGTTCGCAAGCGCCGCAATTATGGCCGCTGTCAGCATGCCCGTAATGGCACAGACCGCCCCGGCAGAAGATGATACGGCCAATGCAGAAATCATCGTAACCGCGCAAAAGCGTGAAGAGCGTTTGCAGGATATTCCGCTCGCCGTATCGGTGGTTGGCGGGGAGGCTATTGCCAATAATGGCGGCATTACGCTTGAAAATGCGCAATATCTTGTTCCAAGCCTGAACTTCCGTAAGGCGGGTACGTCGCTGAATCAGGCATTGTTCCTGCGCGGCGTTGGCACCATCAACTTCTCGATTGCCGCTGAACCATCGGTTGCTGCGGTTCTTGATGGCGTTGTTTTGAGCCGCGCGGGCGAAGGCTTCACAGATTTGTTCGACGTTGAGCGTATCGAAGTGTTGCGCGGACCGCAGGGCACCTTGTTCGGAAAGAACGCATCTGCCGGTGTTGTAAGCATCGTGACGAAGCGTCCGACGGCTGAATTTGGCGTGACGGTTGAAGGTTCATTCTTCACCAAATCCGAATATCGCGGCCGTGCGACGGTGAATTTGCCGCTGGGTGCCAATGTGCGTTCGCGCTTTACCGGTTTTTACGGAAGCTATGATGGCAATATTAACAATCTGACCACTGGCAAAAAGGTCAATGGCTATGAACATTACAGCGTTCGTGGCGCGATTGAGGCCGATGTCGGCGAAAATGTCATGCTGACGCTGCGCGGCGATTATCGCAAAGCCGATGATGATTGCTGTGCCGAAATTATTGGGAACACGCCAACCAATGCTGCCGCTCTGGCGCTGGTTGGAACTGGCTTTGATGGTTCGGGTTCACGCAACATTCGGCAGAACCTCGTCACCGCGACGAAGGAAGAAAGCTGGGGCATTGCGTTGCAAGCTGACGTTGAATTGGGCAATCATAGCCTGACTTCGATCACCAGCTATCGTGGTTGGGACAATACGGAAATTCGCGATGGTGACTGGCTCGACCGGCCCTATGTTGGTTTGAACCAGTTGCACGATAATGGTCCGCAAACATCGAACACCTTTAGTCAGGAAATTCGGATTGCTTCGCCGACTGGCCAATTCCTCGAATATGTAGTCGGGGCATATTATTCGAGGGCGGAATCGGACCGGACATTTACGCGCAATGTGATTAGCTGTTCGGCATCAACGCTCGCTGCGGTTGTGCCGGGTCTCACACCTTGTTCAACCGCTGCGGGGGCATCGACGATCACAACCCCTGCTGGAACGGCCGACTTTGGTTCGATATTCAAAAATATGTCGCTATTTGGTCAGGCGACGTTCAACCTATCGGACAGCCTGCGTTTGATTGGTGGCTTGCGCTACACACATGACGAATTGGACGTAAACCATATCCGCCGGACGTCACTTGCGGGTCCGGGTGTGAATGGCAACTTTGATGCTGGTGTTTACAATAATGGTCTCGTGGCAACCGCGCCAGCGACAGGCTTTGTGGCTGGCGCGTCAAACGGCGTTCCCTTCACTGCCAGCACCAGTAACAATAACCTCTCAGGCAAGGCAGCCGTGCAGGCGGATATTACTGAAAATAATATGGCTTATGCAAGCTATACCCGCGGTTATAAGGGGCCAGCCTATAACATCTTCTACAATCTAACGACGCCGGGCGCTGGTGTTATCGCACCAGAAACGGTCAACGCGTATGAAGTGGGTTTGAAAAATACGTTCCTTGACGGCGACCTGATTGTTAACCTCGCGGCATATTATGCGAAGTATGATAATTATCAGGCAAACAGCCCCGATTTCGTGGCCGGTGTGCGTACCACGCGCCTGACAAATGCAGGTTCGGTCTCCACCAAGGGCTTCGAATTCGACTTTGTCGCCACCCCCTCGCGTAACTTCACCCTTTCGGGTGGCGTTGCTTACAACAAGGCACAGGTTGAGAATTTCCGCTTGCCGCCGGGCGCGGATGCATCACAATTGGTTGCCAAGGGCACGCCGTTGGCGAATGCGCCAAAATGGAAAATGTCGCTTGGCGCGCAATATGACATTGAAACTTCGGGCTTTGCGAATATTGAATTGGCAAGCCAGATCGCGATGCAGTCAGACCAGATTTACGAAGCGAGCGCGAACCCGGCGGTTCGCCTTGGTTCAACCGTTGATGGCTACGCGATTGTCGATTTGTCCGCAGCTTTGGTTGATCCCAATGATGGCTGGCGACTTGCGTTTCAGGTTAAGAACCTGTTCGATAAAAGCTTTGCCTCCTCGATTGTATCGGGTGGCCCTGGCGGTGCATATCGTTACATCATCCCCCGCGAGGCCGACCGTTATTTTGGCGTAACTGCGAAGATCAACTTCGGCGCGAATTAAG
>JAEMTM010000011.1:9013-24638 GCA_016462305.1 Sphingomonadaceae bacterium
GTTCGGCGATTATCCCACGCGTGTTGACGAAGGACGTTTACAACTGTAATCGAATCAACTACAGTTGTAGTCGGAGGATGAATCATGTCATCGGAACGTATCAGCGACGCTGAATTAACGATCATGGAAATATTGTGGGAACGTGCGCCGCTGACAGCGACCGACGTAGCCGCGCGGCTGCCCGATGACCGTGAATGGTCCTTACCCACGGTCAAAACCTTGTTGTCGCGACTGCTCGGTAAAGCAGCGGTCGAGCACCATGTTGACGGACGACGCTTTCTATATTCGCCGCTCATCGGTCGTGAGGATTATGTGGCGCATGAATCGAAGCGGCTGGTGAACCGGCTTTTTGGCGGCAAGTTCATGCCATTATTCGCGCATCTGGCGGAGCAAGAAAATCTCAGCGCTGCCGACATATCCGAAATGGAAAAATTATTGCAGGAGATGAAATCATGAGCACGGATTTCATGGGGGCATGGCTGTTCGACACCTTTGTGGTGACCACTATGCTGATGCTGCTGGTTTTGCTCGTGCGGCGGCCTGTGGCGCGGCATTTTGGCCCAACTATCGCCTATGCTCTTTGGTGTATTCCGGCTGCTCGCGTTTTGATGCCTTCGCTGGAGGGTGCGCCTGCACCCGTGCTGGAGAGCGGGACGGCATTGCAGGACAATGTGCGGGACGCGATCCTTGCGGGTATGTCCGCGCCGGAAAACACGGCCGCCGCAGCCAACCAAATGGCGAACATGCCTTCGGTCGATTATGTTGTGCTTGGCTTGACATTATGGCTTGGCGGCGCAACTTTGTTTTTTATCATACAGATGATCCGCTACGCCTCTATGCGCGACGAGCTTTTGTCTGAGGCGACCGAAATCGCAAATATCAATGGCGTCAGCGTTGTTGCGTCGGATCAGGTGGCCGGCCCGCTCGCCTTTGGCCTGTTCAAACGCTATATTGCGGTGCCGCAGGATTTTACCAAAAATTATTCTGCGGAGGAGCGCGAACTCGCCATTGCCCATGAAATGGCGCATCACCGTTCGGGCGACCTGTTCGCCAATTTGGCGGCGTTTATCTTATTGTGCCTTTCTTGGTTTAACCCGGTCGCATGGCTGAGCTGGAGCGCCTTTCGTATTGACCAAGAAGCGGCGTGCGATGCGCGCGTCTTGGCGGGGAAGGGTACGCAGGACCGCGTCATATATGGACGCGTTTTGGCGCGGACGGCGTTTGATGGCGTGCCGACCTTTGCCACTGCGCTGAATTCCCCAAAAACCATTATCGAACGATTGCGGCGTCTCAATATGAAGAATGCCAGCACAAAACGGCGCTTATTTGGTAAAATCGGCATAATTGCCACCGCTGCTATCGTCCTGCCCCTAACCGCAACGGTCGTGCCTGCGGTGGTCGCGCAGGTTGAAACTGTTGCCGATGGCAAAGCCGAAACGGTCAAGCGCGACGGCAAAACCGTTGATATTTTCCGCCATGACGGCGATGGTAAAAAGGTCACCAAGGTCGAACGAGACGGAACGGTGTTCATCTTCCGGACCGACAAGACGCCGACGCAGGGCGAAGTCGATAAGATGGTCGAAGAGGCTGAAACGGACGCCAAAGAGGCGGATGAAGCCATGAGCGAAGCCGATATTGCACAGATTGAGGCCGATACGGCCATGGCATCCGCCGAGTTCACACGCGGAATGGCCGAGGTCAGGCGCGGAATGGCACAGGCCAATGGAGTCATCGTAAACGCCGCCGTCGATGTAGCGAAGATCGACATTCAGGAAGTGAACCAAAACTGCAATATTGGGCAATCCGAATCCACCGATGACAAAAGCCTTGATGGCACGCGCAAGGGGCGCGTTCGCGGAGGTGTGTGTGGCGAGCCGTGTGATGTGTGCGGGAAGCGGCGGGCAAAGATTGCCATGGCCAAAGCTCTAACGGACTTGCGCGCGGCACGCCGTGACATCGCGTGGGAAACAGAAATGCCTAAAGCTGTGCGCAAAGATGTTATCGAAAAGCTGGACAAAGAAATCCGCAAGCTCGAAACGCAAACGGACAATATCAATTAGGGTCAGGACCACTTAAATCCCTTTTCGGCTCTGCTGGGGCGGTTTTTACGGGCCGCCCCTTTTTCTTTTGTCGGTTATACGCCATATCGTCGGAATGAAATGGCCCGACAATATCATAGCAGGCGAGATTGAGCAGCATGAGCCGCTCGTGCGGCGCGTTCTGGCACCCAATGCTTCGCCTTATACCTATACGGGCACGCAGACGTGGATTGTCGGCAATAAGACAGACGTTGCCGTCATCGACCCTGGCCCCGTCGGGAGCGGGCAAAGCATGGGTGACCCCGCAGACATTCATGGCGAGGGCCATGTCGAGGCGATTTTGCGCGCAGTGGGTGATGCCAAGGTAACTGCCATCCTGTGCACGCATACCCACCGCGACCATTCGCCCGCCGCCGCGCCATTGAAAGCGGCAACGGGCGCGCCGATCATTGGCTGTGCGCCTTTGGTGCTGCGCGATGATGGCCCACGCGCCGACAGTGCCTTTGACCCTGATTACCAGCCAGATCGCATCCTGAAGGACGCAGAGGCCATTTCGGGCGATGGTTGGACGATTGAGGCCGTGGCGACGCCGGGACACACCAGTAACCATCTCTGCTTTGCTTTGCGGGAAAGCGGCGCTTTGTTCACGGGCGACCATGTGATGAAATGGTCGACAAGCGTTGTCAGCCCGCCCGATGGCGATATGCGCGATTATCTGGCGAGCTTGCAGAAATTATATGAACGCGACGACCGGGTTTATTATCCGGCCCATGGCCCGGCGGTAAACAACCCGCGTCAATTGGTGCGCGGGATGATCGGTCATCGCCGCCAACGCGAACGCCAGATTGTGACCTTGCTGGAGGGCGGCGAGGGGCACATTCCCAATATGGTGGCGGTGATGTACAAGGGCCTAGACCCGCGCCTTATTGGCGCGGCCGGTCGCTCGGTTCTTGCGCATCTTATCGATTTGCAAAATCAGGGGCGTGTGGCGGCGGACGGCGATGGCTGGCATCTCGTAACGGAAATGTGAAGCCCACATAATGCTATGGCAGGGCATTGCCCACCCAAGGCGAAAAAAACCGATAAGAGCCTGAAGCTAGCCTTGTTTCGGATAGCCAAATCGACCACATAGGCGTTCAGTAAAGCTGCTGGAACAGGTCCGGCATGGCAAAGGTAGTACCGCATGAACGCCCCAACGCCCCGCGAAAACTTGCAAGGCCTTGATCTGCTCGCAGAAATCACACGGCTGAAAAAAGAACGCAATGCCGTCATTCTCGCGCATTATTATCAAAAGCCCGAGATTCAGGACTTGGCGGACTTTGTGGGCGATAGCCTTGAGTTGAGCAAGCGCGCGGCAGAGACCGACGCCGACGTCATCGCCTTTTGCGGCGTAAAATTCATGGCGGAAACCGCAAAGATTTTAAGTCCGCAAAAAACCGTCATATTGCCGGACATGGCCGCTGGCTGTTCATTGGAAGATGCGTGCCCGCCCGGTAAGTTCAAGGCGTTTCGTGCGGCCCACCCTGACCATATCGCGCTGACCTATATCAACTGCTCCGCCGAAGTGAAGGCGCTGTCCGATATTATCGTGACCAGTAGCAGCGCCGAAACGATCCTGAGCCAAATTCCGCCAGAGCAGAAAATCATTTTTGGTCCTGACCGGCATTTGGGCGGCTATCTTGCCCGCAAGTTCAACCGCGAGATGCTCTTGTGGCCGGGTGTATGTATTGTGCATGAGGCATTTTCGGAAACCGAGCTTTTGAAGTTGAAGGCCCAATATCCCGGTGTTCCCGTTGCCGCCCACCCCGAATGTCCGCCACATATCATCGACCATGCGGATTATGTCGGCAGCACGAGTGGCATCTTGCAATATGCGCAGACGATGGCGGGCGATACCTTGATCGTCGCCACCGAGCCGCATATCATCCACCAGATGGAAAAGGCGGAGCCGCGCAAGACATTTATCGGCGCACCCGGCGCAGATGGTAACTGCGCGTGCAATATCTGCCCGTATATGGCGCTCAATACGATGGAGAAACTCTATTTCGCTTTGCGCGATTTGACGCCGCAGATTGAGCTTGATGAAACCGTACGCTTGGCCGCGAAAAAGAGCCTCGACCGGATGTTGGAGATGGCGAGCGGAACCGTCGGCAAGGGCGATCTCGGGCGGGCATGATTGGCTGATGACGAGGTCTATCAAATATATACTCGCCTTAACCGTTACATCGATATAATACAGCCACGCGATGCTTTTCTGGCGCTCTTCTTCTGATAAAAATACGGATATCGACAGTCGGCTTGCCGCTTTCGACGATAGCTATGCACAGCGTTTTCCCGACGATCCGCAGCCATGGAATGAAGCCACCCCCGCCCCGGCCAAGCGCCTGTTTTTAGGCAAGACGCGCTGGTGGTGGTTCGGACGAACGATAGCGGGCATGATCGCAATGTTCGTTCTCCTTTTGCTTTGGTTAGCGGTCACCGCACCCTTGTCAAAATCGCTTCAGCCGATTGCGCCGCCGCGCATTACATTGCTTGCGTCAGACGGCACACCCATCGCACGCAACGGGGCAATCGTTGATAGACCCGTCGACGTCACCAAATTGCCCCCGCATGTGGTGCAGGCTTTTTTGTCGATTGAGGATCGCCGTTTCTATGCGCATTGGGGCGTCGATCCGCGCGGCCTAGCGCGGGCGGCATGGTCGAACGCCTTTGGCAGCGGCATGACTCAAGGCGGCAGCACGATTACGCAGCAGCTTGCCAAATTCACCTTTCTGACGCCCGAACGTAGCTTCACCCGCAAGGCGCGTGAAATGCTCATTGCCTTTTGGCTTGAGGGGCGGCTTACAAAGGACGAAATCCTCGGACGTTATCTGTCGAACGTCTATTTTGGTGACAATGTCTACGGTTTGCGCGCCGCATCCCTGTATTATTTTTACCGCCAGCCGGAGCGTTTAACGCTGAGCCAATCGGTCATGCTGGCTGGCCTTGTGCAGGCACCGTCACGTCTGGCCCCGACCAAGAACCCCGAACGTGCCGCAAAGCGCGCTCGGCTCGTGCTCAGGGCGATGGTGGCCAATGCGGCCATTACGCAAGCCAAAGCGGATGCCACCCCAGTAGCGCGGTTGGACGTGCGTGTCCGCGAGACATTGCCAACCGGTACATATTTCGCCGACTGGGCCATTCCGCAGGCGCGGCTTCTGACCGAAAGCGGATATTCCGACGTGCGGATAACCACGACCCTCGACGCCCGCTTGCAGAATATTGCCCGAAAAGTTGTCGCCCGCGCGGGCGTTGGTGATGCGCAAATCGCGTTGGTCGCGATGCGTCCAAATGGGGAAGTCGTCGCCATGGTTGGTGGCAAAAGCTACAAACAGTCGGCGTTTAACCGTGCAACGCAGGCCAAACGGCAGCCCGGATCGACCTTCAAACTGTTTGTGTATCTGGCGGCGCTGCGTTCGGGCATGACGCCGCAGTCGATGATTGCCGATACGCCCATTAACGAAGGCAGTTATCGCCCGAAAAACGCCGGGTTGCGCTATCGCGGCGATATTACGTTGGAGCAAGCCTTTGCCCAATCGAGCAACGTCGCTGCCGTGCGGCTGTACCAAAAAGTTGACGGCAAAGAGGTGGAGAAAGCGGCGCAAGACCTTGGCATCCTTAGTCCGCTCACTTTGGACCCCAGCCTTGCGCTGGGTAGTTCAGGCGTCACTTTGTTGGAATTGACGGCGGCTTATGCGGGCGTGGCGGGCAACCAATGGCCCGTTGAACCGCACGCCTTCAAACAAGAGGAACAAGGCTGGATTGAGTGGTTGTTCTCCGGACCGCGTTCCTTCAGTGGGCGAATGCACCGGATGCTGCTGGATTTATTGGGGGCATCGGTGAAGCAAGGCACGGGACGGGCCGCGCGGCTTTCGATTCCGGCCTATGGGAAAACCGGTACCAGTCAGGATAATCGCGATGCCTTATTCGTCGGCTTTGCGGGCGATTTGGTGGTTGGGGTGTGGATCGGAAATGACGACAACAGGCCGCTAAAGGGCATTAACGGCGGCGGCTTGCCAGCGCGGATCTGGCGGGATTTCATGTCGCAGTCTATCCGCAATGCCGCGCCAGTGAACAGACAAAAAACCCCTCAGACGCCAGACCCGGAAGGTCCGATTGAACCACTTGACCTGCCTGAATTGCCGGAATTGCCAATCGACATCGGCAATTCGGACATTCGCATTGACCAAAAGCAGGGCGTCACCGTGAACACCGATGTCAACGGCGTTCCGTTTGAAATTACCCTTGATCGCGATGGTGCCAATATTCAGCCTGCCCCATCTGCGGAACGCCCCGCGCCGGAACCCAGATGATGCACATATTTTTTTCTATGCTTAGCTTCATGCGATGTCTTGCGGCGTTGTGCCTGTTTCTGTCTCCGTTATTGGTCGCGCCCGCACTTGCCGATGCAAGTGACATCAGCGCCGCATCACGCAGCGTGGTGCGGGTCATCGTATACAGTTCTGCCGAAGGACAGCAGAGCATCGTCAGCATCGGTTCTGGCGTGGTTGTTGCGCGCGACAAAATCGTCACCAATGCCCATGTCGTTGAAATGGCGAGCGTTGACGACAGCGTGCAGATCGTCATCGTACCCTCCGATGGCACGCAAAGCTATCGCGCAAGAGTGTCTGCTAGCCTGCCGGGCAAAGACCTTGCCTTGTTGCAACTGACATCTGGCGCGCTTGTCCCTGCAAGCATTTTCGCAGGAACGCCAGAGGATGGCGCGGACGTCTTTGCCATTGGTTATCCCGCTAGCGTCGATGTGGCCTTGGAGCAGAGCGAAGCCGATGTGCTTCGCCCGCAGCAACCCGTCAAAACGCGGGGAACGGTCTCATCCGGACGTACGTCAAAGTCCGTTGAATCGCTTTTGCATACTGCACCCATTGCGCCGGGTAATAGCGGCGGACCCATTGTTGATGCCTGCGGACGGGTGCTGGGTATCAACAGTTTCGGTTCCGTGCCCACCGACGGCGGCGCTGAATTTTACTTCGCCATATCGGCGCGCGAATTGTCGGCATTTCTTGCCAATCGCGGTGTCACGTTCCGCTCTGTGCGGGGTGATTGCCGGTCCGTCGCCGAATTGACGCGCGCCGAGGCGGAACTTGAGGCATCCACACGCGCCAAGATGGAGCAAGAGGCGCGTGTTGCCTCCGAATTGCAACGCAGCCGTGAAGGCAAAGTGCGCAGCGACGCCGAACATGCCGTCATTGGCGAGCGGGAAAACCATCTGGCACTGGCCGGGCTGTTGCTGGTGTTAAGCGCTGTCGCAGGTGGTGCTGCATGGCAGTTTTCCGAACGTGGCCAGCGCGACCGCCTTAAAGGCGCAACCGCCGCCGGCGCCGTGCTTTTTGTAATGGCGGTAGGGATTTTTGCGGCCCGCCCATCTTTCGACGAAGTCGATGATCGGGTCCGCGCTGCATTGACTAACGATATGCCAGACGATGCGATTGCCCCAAAGGGGATCGCTGCTGCCGCACCGCGGTCGAAAATCTGCATATTGCAACCCCAACGTAGCCGCGTCACGATGTCTGATACTGCGGACGTTGAATTTACGTGGCAGCCCAATGGTTGCATCAACGGGCGCACGCAATATATTGAAAGCGGCGGTCGGTGGGTCCGAAGCTTTGTGCCCAATAATGACGCGCAAATCTCCGTCATAAGCTACACACCAGAAACCGACATTTACCGCATTGAACGTTTCTTGCCTGGCGATGCCGCGATGCAATCTGCCCGTGAGGCACGGCAACTCTACGACGTGAAAACCTGCACTGCGGACCAGAGCCAGCTAACCAATATTGAGAATATGAATAAGGCTATTGCCATGCAATTACCGCCCACGCCGAACGAGATATTGCTGTTCTCATGCTCTGACCGCTGAATCTTGGATTGTGCGTCGGGACTTAGGGCTTATGGTGGCGGCATGATCCGTTTGCTGTCGATGTTGTTGTTGCTATTGTCCGCAACACTTGCCGGATGCTCCGAAGGCGTCGACAATGAACGCGTCCGGGTTGACATTATCGAAGATCGTCCCCGGCCTTTGAATATATCCGCAACGCCGCTGCCGTTGGCGTCGGCCTATTTGCGGGCGGCAACGGCGCAAGGGTTGGTCACTTTCGATGAAAAAGGACGCGTTGCGCCCGGCCTCGCCAATCGCTGGATCGTTACTGAAGACGGCATGAGTTATATCTTTCGCCTGAATAAAGCGGTCTGGAATGACGGGCGTGAGGTCGAGTCAAGCGAGGTTGCACGTCTTCTGACTGCCCGCATCCGGGAATTGCGCAAGGGGCAACTTGGTGCCGAACTGGGTGTCATTGACCGTGTCGTCGCGATGACGGGTAAGGTGGTGGAAATCAGGCTGACGGCCCCTATGCCCTATCTGTTGGAATTGCTCGCTTTGCCGGAATTCGGGTTGCTCAGCAAAGGCGCCGGATCGGGTCCGATGCAGGCCAAGAAATTTGGACCGGTTATGCAGTTGCGGCGCAATGAAACCGACGGTGAAGGCGCGCAATTTCAGGGCAATGCGATGGTAACATTGCAACGCGGTGCGGCATCAACGGTGCTTGCCCGTTATGCACTGGGACAAAGCGACCTTGTCGAAGGCGGACGGTTTGACAGCTTTCCCTTGCTCGATGCGGCAAACATACCGGCTGATCAAATCCAATTTGACGCGGTCCCGGGACTATTCGGTTTGCAGATGGTTAATGACGGCCCCTTTCTGTCCGACAAGGCAAATCGAACAGCGATTGCCATGGCTATTGATCGCCCCAAATTGTTGACCGCATTTGACATTGTGGCGTGGCAGGAAACGGTCACCTTGGTTCCCGAAAGCCTGCCAAATCGTCCGCCTATGGCCCGGCCTGCTTGGTCAGCGCCATCAATGGAAGAGCGCAGGGCGATGGCGGCTGCGACGGTCGCCAAATGGAAAAATGCCAATGGCGCACTTCGGCCATTACGCGTGGCTTTACCGCGTGGTTATGGCAGCCGGATATTCTTTGCGCGTTTGCGGGCGGATCTTGCAACAATCGGTATTGATATTGAACGTGTGACGATGGACCGACCGCATGACTTGCTGCTCGTTGACCGTACCGCGCAACAATCGAGCCCTATTTGGTATCTGGATCAGCTATCGTGCAAATTTGCTACGATTTGTAGCGTGCGGGCGGACGAGATTGTGGCCGAAGCGCGCCGAACGACCGATAGCGCGAAGCGCGCGCAGTTATTGGGTGAGGCAGAGGCCGAATTGCAGACCAGCGTTGCCTTCATCCCCATTGCAAATCCTTTGCGTTGGTCGGTCGTCCGGCCCGGCCTACTGGGGCATTTTGCCAATGGTCGTGGGTGGCACCTGTTGCAATATCTTGGGCGTGACCCGACATAGGCACAAAGGAGTAACTTCAGTGCCGATTTCGCAGGAACAATTTGCGCGTATTGCCAGGGATTTGCCGGGCATGGGCAATGACCCAATATCCGTGCGCGCCCGTGTGGAGGCGCTTGAAAGGATATTGGAGCGCGCCTTCGTTTTTCCAGGCACGAAAATTCCATTTGGGTTGGATAGTGTGATTGGCCTTGTGCCTGTGTTGGGTGACCTCGTGACCGCTTTTATGGGCGCGTATATGGTATGGGAAGCCCGCAATTTGGGCATGTCCAAATGGCAGTTGATTCGCATGACTGCCAATATCGGAATTGATACCGCCATTGGCGCAATTCCCTTTGTCGGCGACGCATTCGACCTTGTCTGGCGTTCCAACAGCAAAAATTTGCGGATTATCAAGAAGCATCTCGACAAACATCACCCTGCGACGCGGATTATTGAGGGTTAGGCCGTTGACCTAAAAGGTGAGAGCCTAGCGCCCGCGCCAGATTTTTATCTGCGCTGTGGCCGGGGCGCGGCGGGTAAATGCCGGACACTGCCGGGGCTTGAAATCCTTGCCAAGGCAGATACGCACTTCTTGTAGCCAGCCTTTGCCGTTGGTTTGCACGGTAATGGCATATGCGGGCAGGCCATCATTCAGATCGGCAAATCTTTCGGCCAGTGTTGCTGCCGTCAAAGGCGTCCCGCGTTCGGGTTCGCGGGACAGCCGCGCCATGTCGGGAAATTCAATCGCGTTGAACAGCAACCGCGCCGCCGCGAAATAAGCGTCGGGCGTTGTCGCCATGCAACTGCCATGCTTTGCCCATTGGTGTTGGAGCAATTGGGGGGACGGGCTGAGGCAGATGTTATCTGAGACCGACCGCCGGGGCAGCACGCCAACCGTGCGGCAATATTGCGGGTAATTGGCCCCTTTGGCCTCTGGCCATAGCCCATGCAGGACAAAACCGAAGTCCCCAATTTCACCCGAACATTGGAACCGCGCCGCAGGGTCGCGCATCCGCCCACGGCAATATTCCGGGCTCCAACTCAGTGCCAGCACATAGCCGTCTATGGCCGTGCGCCTTATCTGACCGGACGGCGGCAATTCCAAGGCCGGGCGCGGAAGAAATCGGGGCGGTTGGCATTGCCACGCTTGCGCCATGGTCGGCGCAGGTTGGAAAGCCGCCACGACAGCGAAAAATATGAAAAGTTTACGCCTGCGCAAAGTCCAGCCCGATGTCGGCAGCCGGCGCACTTTGGGTCAGGCGGCCAACCGAGATATAGGTGACGCCAGTTTCTGCTTTGGCGCGGATCGTTGCCAACGTCACCCCGCCCGATGCCTCAGTCGGCACCCGGCCAGCGATCAGCTTTACCGCCGCGCGCAAGTTATCTGCGTCCATATTGTCGAGCAGCAAATGGCTTGCCCCTGCCGCAAGGCCAGGTTCAATCTGCGCGATGCTGTCCACCTCAAGGATGATGCGTTCAACCCCTGCATTTTTCGCACGGGCAACAGCTTCAGCTACGCCGCCTGCAACGGCAACATGATTGTCCTTTATCATGGCTGCGTCCCAAAGGCCCATGCGATGGTTCGTAGCACCGCCTATCCGCGTCGCATATTTTTCAAGCAGCCGAAGGCCGGGGATCGTTTTTCTTGTGTCCAAAAGGATGCAACCCGTTCCTGCGATGGCATCGACATATTGCCGTGTCATTGTCGCAATGCCCGACAGATGCTGCACGGTATTCAGCGCCGAGCGTTCTGCGGTGAGCATGGCCCGTGCATGGCCCTTTAGGCGCATGAGGTCAGTGCCTGCTGGCACTTGCGCGCCCTCCTCGACTAACAGCTCAATCTCCATCGACGGATCGAGCGCATGGAAAAACGCGACTGCGATGGGTAAGCCAGCCACGGTTATGGCATCGCGACTGTCCATGACCCCGTCGAAACGGACATCAACCGGAATGACGCTTTCAGACGTGACATCTTTGCCCGTCGGACCCAAATCTTCGGCAAGCGTCGCACGGACGAAAGCGTCGATATCAAATGAGGGAATGTGAAAAGGCATATTGCTGTTATCCGGCCTGAACATGATTGGCGACTATGCCCCAAATATGGGTCAGTTCGCTATCGCCAACAATGACTGAAAACCTTTTGTCGCGTGGTCAATAGCCCATCAGGCTCATGACTTCCTTGCGGCTCGATTGATCGTCCAGGAAACAGCCAATGAGTTTTGACGTTATCATGCCAACGCCATGCACCTTCACACCGCGCCCGGTCATGCAACCATGCTGCGCCTCAATAACAACCGCAACGCCCTCTGGCTTCAAATTTTCCCAGATGCAGTTTGCGACCTCTGCGGTTAGGCGTTCCTGCACCTGAAGCCGCTGGGCAAAGCCGTGTAAAACGCGCGCAAGTTTGGAAATGCCCACAACCTTGTCGGTTGGCATATAGGCAATCGACGCCTTGCCGATGATGGGAGCCATGTGATGCTCACAATGCGATTGGAACGGAATGTCCTTGAGCAAGACGAGCTCATGATAACCGCCAACCTCCTGAAAGGTGCGCGACAAATGCGCCGCAGGATTTTCGGCATAGCCAGCGCAATATTCGCGCCATGCGCGGCCAACACGCGCGGGCGTATCGCGCAGCCCCTCCCGCTCCGGATTATCGCCTGACCAACGGATGAGGGTGCGAATGGCGTCTTGAACGTCATCAGGAACGACAATTTTGCCATTCTCACCGATTTCGTCTTCATAATGGATATGGGCCATGGGAAATACCTTCTCGGGCTTGTGCATCTTTAGGCTCCGGCAGGCGAAGTGCCCGCGTCTTCAAACGTAAAGATATGTCTACCCGCCTATAAAAACTATACGGACAATAGCCCATAGGGACTGCATCGCAAACGATGATGATATAGCCCCAGAAGCTGAAATGCTAATTTATTGCTCAAAAGATTAGCCAATTGCCTGACCGGTTTTGGCCCAATCGGCCAAAAAGCCCTCAATGCCCTTGTCCGTCAGGATATGCTTGAACAGGCCCTTTATGACCGACGGCGGTGCAGTCATCACGTCAGCACCAATTTTCGCGGCTTCAAGGACATGGATACCGTGACGGACGCTGGCGACGAGGATTTCAGTGTCAAAAGCGTAATTGTCATAGATCAGGCGAATGTCGCTGATAAGCTGCATACCATCAAAGCCATTGTCGTCATGGCGGCCAACAAAGGGCGATACGAATGTCGCACCAGCCTTTGCGGCCAAAAGCGCCTGATTGGCAGAGAAACATAAGGTCACATTGACCAAACTGCCTTCAGACGTAAGTGCCTTGCACGTCTTTAGCCCGTCGATGGTCAATGGCACCTTGATGCAGACATTGTCGGCAATCTTCCGCAGGATTTCGGCTTCCTTCATCATTGTCGCATGATCGAGCGCAACGACTTCTGCCGACACCGGGCCATCGGTCAAGGCGCAGATTTCGCGCGTGACTTCAATGAAATCACGGCCGGATTTGGCGATCAACGATGGGTTGGTGGTCACGCCGTCGAGCAAACCAGTCGCCGCCAGATCCTTAATATCGGCAATGTCAGCGGTATCGGCAAAGAATTTCATGGGACTGTTTCCTGATTGAAGATTCGGTTTTGTGTCTCTTGGCAAAATATCGGCCAAAACAACAGACCTATTGGAACCAGAGCTGCGATGGTGCGAGATGATGATCCAGATGGTGACGTTGCCCGCATCATTGCCTATACGCATGTCATGAGCTTGCCCAATAACCGCGTCCGTGTTGTCTTGTTGACGCAAGCGATTGGTCCGCTCGATTACCGGCTGCCCGATGATATGATCGCAGGGCCGGGCAGTGTCGTGATGGTGCCACTTGGCCCGCGCAAATTGCCCGGCGTGATCTGGGATGATGATGTTTTCGGCGATGCGGCGGTAGATGCCAGCAGACTTCGCGCGGTGCTTGAAATTGTTGATTGCCTCCCGGTTGCGCTGGGCTTGCGCCGCCTGGTCAACTGGGTAGCGGATTATTATCTCACAAGCCATGCGGCGGTCTTGCGCATGGTATTGTCATCTTCGGCTGCGTTCACGGCGACGGGAACCATTACCGAATATCGCCGGACAGATTTTGAGCCTGCACGGTTGACACCACAACGCGCGGCCGCGCTGGACGCCTTGGAGGGCGCGCAAGGTCTTGTGCGCGAGCTAGCGGCAGAAGCTGGCGTCAGCGACGCCGTCATTCGCGGGCTGATCAAAGCCGGCGCGTTTGAACCGGTTACCATCAGCGTCGATTCGCCATTACCCGAACCACTGGCAGACTTTGACACGCCAAAATTGAACGACGCGCAGCAATTGGCAGCAAACAGCATGGTCGATGCGGTGCGCAAAGGCGGCTTTGACACATTCGTTCTGGATGGCGTCACAGGATCAGGCAAAACCGAAACCTATTTTGAGGCGGTGGCCGAGGCGTTACGGCTGGGCAAACAGGTTCTGGTGCTGCTTCCCGAAATCGCGCTGACCGCGCCATTTCTTGCCCGCTTCGAAGCCCGCTTTGGCGTCGAGCCAGCGGTTTGGCACAGCAATCTGCGATCCACCCAGCGCCGCCGTGTCTGGCGTGCTGTCGCCGATGGCAGCGCAAAGGTGCTGGTGGGCGCGCGCTCGGCGCTTTTCCTTCCCTTTGCCAATTTGCGCCTGATTATCGTTGATGAGGCGCATGAGACCAGTTTCAAACAGGAAGATGGCGTGCGCTATCATGCCCGCGACGTTGCCGTCATGCGTGGCCATTTTGAGGGATTCCCGGTGGTGCTGGCATCGGCAACGCCAGCGTTGGAATCGCGGCATATGGTGGCCATGGGTCGCTACAAAGCCCTCGAAATTCCGTCGCGCTTTGGCGCGGCCAAGATGCCCGAGATCAAGGCCATCGACCTGACGCTCGACGCGCCGGACGCGCAGCATTGGATCGCGCCGACATTGCTGAAGGCATTGGAAGAACGCGTCGAACGCGGCGAACAGAGCCTGTTGTTCCTGAACCGTCGTGGCTATGCGCCTTTGACCTTGTGCCGGACCTGTGGCCACCGGTTCCAATGCCCCAACTGCACAAGCTGGATGGTCGAACACCGCCTCGTGCGGCGGCTTGCCTGCCACCATTGCGGCCATGTCATGCCGCCGCCGGAGGAATGCCCTGAATGCGGCGAAAGCGATACTCTGGTTGCCTGTGGCCCCGGCGTTGAACGCATCAGTGACGAGGTGAACCGCCTGCTGCCCCATGCGCGGACCATCGTTGCGACATCGGACACTTTATGGTCGCCGGAGAAGGCGGCGGAGTTTGTGTCACGTGTCGAGAATAAGGCGGTGGACATCATCATCGGCACGCAATTGGTGACGAAGGGCTATCATTTTCCCGAACTGACTTTGGTCGGGGTGATCGACGCCGATCTGGGGCTTGAGGGCGGGGATTTGCGTGCCGCCGAACGCACCTTTCAGCAAATTGCGCAGGCCGCTGGCCGGGCAGGGCGCGGTGAAAAGCCGGGCGAGGTGTTCATCCAGACACGCAATCCCAATCATCCCGTCATTGCCGCCTTGGTCGCCGGTGACCGCGATGCATTTTATGATGCCGAGACACAGCAACGCAAATCCGCTGGTGCGCCACCGTTCGGGCGTTTTGCGGCCATCATTATCTCGTCCGAAGATGAACGCGAAGCCATAGAGGCGGCGCGCGCCGTGGGTGGCGCCGCGCCGCAGGTGGACGGAATGATTGTCTACGGCCCCGCGCCAGCGCCGCTCGCCATGTTGCGTGGCCGTTATCGACAACGCCTTTTGGTGCATGCCCAGCGATCGGTCGAGGTGCAGAATATCATCCGTGAATGGCTTGGCGGGCTACAATTCCCACGCGGCGTGCGGGTTGGGGTCGATGTCGACCCTTATAGTTTCCTGTGATGCGACGTGAGACGCGCAAATAGCGGATTTACCTCATGCGTCTAATGCTCCATCGTGCCGTCAAAACATAAGGGGAGAACAAGATGCACAAAATTTTATGGGCAGCTTTATTGGGCACGGCGTCGGCAACAGGCGCGTGGGCACAAGACGCAAAGCCAGCATCTGATGCGACGGTCGCCGCGCAACGCAGCGTCGCGGGGCAGCTTCCTGCCGAAGATGGCCGTGACCTCGATTTTGCGGACAGGGGCTTTATCGGCACTTTGTCCGACCC
>JAEMTM010000244.1 GCA_016462305.1 Sphingomonadaceae bacterium
CACTGACCCGCTTTCATCATCACCCACGGGGTCGAGGAGTAATCTTCGGCCCTTTTTCTTTGCGCTCAGGAGGGCTTTTATGGCCATCAATAAAACACCCGTGCCGGATGCGCGGTTGAATATGAAAATTCGTAGCCTTTTTCTGGACCATTTGGCGCAGACCGCGAATGTATCGGCTTCGGCGCGGGAGGCTGGGGTGACGAGCAGTGCGGTCTATGCCGAACGGCGGCGGATGCCTGCTTTTCGGGACGCGTGGGCGCTGGCTTTGGCGGAGGGCTATGCCCGGTTGGAGACCGATTTGCTGGCCGAGGCGCTGCAGGCGGCGAGCGGACGGACCGCCGATGGCACGTTAAAGGCGCGGGCGCAAAAACATCGGCTGGCGATTGCCTTGCTCAACGCGCACCGGGCATCGGTGAAGGGCGGCGCGCTTGCCGCCCCTGCGGCCAAGCCCGCGCAACCGGATTTGGCGACGTTAAAGGCGCAGTTGATCCTGAAGCTCACACAAATGCGGCAACGCGCCGAAGAGAGCGCGGTGGCGCGCGTCGAGTCCGAAACTGAACCCAAACGCGAGGGCGAAGCAAATGCCGATGCGTAATGCGCAGGCTTTGCTGGCCCTGCCTTATGAACAGATGGTCGAGGTCATCCGCCGCTGGACCCGGAAAAACATCGCCGACACGCAAAGCTGGAACTTTTGGAGGCGCAATGATCAGGCCGAGCCACCGGAGGACTGGCGCATATGGCTGGTGATGGCGGGGCGCGGCTATGGCAAGACGCGCATGGGGGCGGAATGGGTGAGCGCATTGGCGGCGCAACATCCCGGCGCGCGCTTTGCGTTGGTGGGCGCGACCTTGAATGAGGCGCGTCAGGTGATGGTCGAGGGCGAAAGCGGCCTGTTGTCGCTGCCCTTTGGCGAACGGCCTGCTTATGAACCCAGCCTGCGCCGTTTAACATGGGCCAATCAGGCGACGGCGACGTTATTTTCGGGCGCAGAACCCGAAAGCCTGCGCGGGCCGCAGCATGACTTTGCCTGGGCCGATGAAATTGCGAAATGGCCCAGCGGGATCGCGGCGTGGGACAATCTGATGCTTGGGCTTCGCCTTGGCGACAATCCGCGCGCGATGGCGACAACTACGCCGCGTCCGGTGCCTTTGGTACGGCGGCTCGACAAGGAAAAGGGGGTAGCGGTGACGCGCGGACGGACAACGGACAATGATATGAACTTGCCGCCGGACTTTATCGCATCAGTGCGCGGGATGTATGGCGGCACGCGGCTTGGGCGGCAGGAATTGGATGGCGAGCTGATCGCCGATGCCGACGGTGCATTGTGGTCCCGCTATGTGCTTGAGCGGCAGCGTGCTGTGTGCGCGCCCGAGCTGAAACGCGTGGTCATTGGCGTTGACCCGCCCGTGTCGGAAAATGGCGACGCGTGCGGCATCGTCGCGGTCGGGCTGGGCGTTGATAAAAACGCTTATGTGCTGGCGGACCATAGCATCTCTGGGGCATCGCCCGAACGATGGGCCCGCGCGGTCGCGGCGGCGGCGGACGCTTGGCAGGCCGACCGCGTGGTGGTGGAGGATAATCAGGGCGGCAATATGGTCGAAACCGTGTTGCGCGCGGCGGACATTGCGATGCCCATAAAACGGGCGCACGCAATCAAAGGCAAATCCGCACGCGCCGAGCCGATCTCGATATTATACGAAGCCGGGCGCGTCTTTCATATCAACGCCTTTCCAGAGATGGAGGACCAGATGTGCGGCCTGATCGCAGGCGGCGGCTATGCAGGCCCCGGCCGCTCCCCCGACCGCGCCGACGC
>JAEMTM010000245.1 GCA_016462305.1 Sphingomonadaceae bacterium
GCAACCATGCGGCCAATCGCGCCATCTGGACCCGTCAGATGTTCCTGACCAATGACTTCATCCAATTTGGTAGGCCGAAGCCTGTCCGCGAGTGGCGCGTTTTCGGGCGTAGATGCGGGAACTATTGCGGTGTCACCAAAAAGGTCGATCATTTCACGATCCTGCCTGAATAGGCATCACGGGATCCGCATGAACGCCCGAAGCTGCAAAGCTGTAAGGCTGACTTAACGTGAAGCAACGGCACGCGCCGCATGTTGACGGATGAGGCGAAGATAGGTGTCGGCCATGGTCTGGTTGATGGCATCCCAACTATAGTCCAGCGACCGCTGTTCGCCAGCAGCGCCGTGTTTGGCCCGCAAGTCTTCATCCACGCAATAAGCCTGCAATGCATCGGCGAATTGGTTTATCGCACCCGGCGCAATCAACCGCCCGGATACTTTGTCTTCGACCAAACTTTGGCTGCCGGTTGCCTTTGCGGCTACCACGGGCAGGCCGCTGGCCATGGCCTCGAGCGTCACATTGCCAAAAGCCTCCGTCACCGAAGGGTTGAAAAAAATGTCCATGCTCGCAGCGGCACGGCCCAGATCAGAACCCACTTGAAAGCCGGCAAATTTTGCATCGGGAATACGCGATTCAAACCAGGGGCGGGCAGGGCCGTCGCCGATCACCAGAATCTGATGCGGGACTTTGCGGCGTTTGAGTTGGTCAATTGTATCGGAAAAGACATCAAGGCCCTTTTCCATCACAAGCCGTCCCAGAAAGCCGATAACGGGTATGTCGTCGGCTATCGCAAGCCCGCGCCGCCACGCCATATCCCGCTGGCTAGGGTCGAAGATGTCCCGATCCACGCCGCGTGACCAAATGTCGATGTCATAGTTCATCCGCTGCTGGCGCAGGACCTGCGCAAAGCATTCGGATGGGGCAACCAAGGCGTCACATTTCCGGTACAGTCGGCGAATCAATGCCTCAAGGACAGGCTCCATGAACGATAGATTGTAATAACGCAGATAGGTCTCGAACCGCGTGTGCACCGAACACAATACTGGCAAATCCCGCTTTCGAGCCCATTTTACGGCCTTGCGTGATACCCGGTCAGGGCTTGAAATATGCAAGATATTTGGGTTGAACGCCTCAAGATCGCGCCTTACTTTTGCCGATAGCGATACCGGAAGGCGATATTCCGGGCGAGAGGGTATGGCGAATGACGGAACACTTACAAGGTCGCCTGTGGGCGCAAACGCAGGTTTGGCAACCGTTGGGGAATACACCCGCACCGATGCGCCCTGACGCAGCAGATAGCCGACAAGCCGGTTAAGGGCCTGATTTGCGCCATCACGGACATAATTATAATTGCCGCTGAATAGCGCAATGCGAAGGTCGTTGGTATGCATATATGGGCTTTTATCGGCGGCAGCGCAAAATGCCAATGGGAATGGTGCATTTGGTGCGATATGCATCCAATATGATATTAAGTCAGATCGATGTTTTGCTGATTGGGAAACCCAAAGCGTTTCACGCCGACGGCACGATGAGCGCCATGGCGCGCACGCCGGTGGACCGACCAGTCTTCTTGGGCAAGAATGGCTTTGCGGGAGACCAAGTCGCCGATCCCATAGTGCACGGCGGCGCGGACAAGGCGGTGCATTTTTATCCAGCAGAACATTATCCCAAATGGATTGCCCATTTTGCGGCGGAGAAATTTGTCCACCCTCTGCTCGACCAAGCGGGCGCATTTGGCGAAAATATCAGCGCATGCGGGCTTTTGGAGGACAATGTGCGTATTGGCGACCAGTTTCGCCTTGGGCGCG
>JAEMTM010000246.1 GCA_016462305.1 Sphingomonadaceae bacterium
TCGGCCTGATTGAGGCTGGCGCGGCGGTCACTTTAGACCTCTCCGTGCAATTCATGGGCGCTGGCGTCATAAACGAACCGCTGGAGGCAGAAGTTGAACTCCTCAAGGAAACTGGCCGACTATTGTTCATGCGCGGTATCGTGTCGCAAGGCGAAACACGTGTCGCCGCATTTTCTGGCACCATCCGCAAGCCGACGCAAAGATGATTTTGTCACGCAGAGGCGCAGAGTGGGCAGGCAACTGGGAAACTCTGCGTCCTCTGCGCCTCTGCGTGATCCAAAATGGCGCGGCTCATGGTTAATGTCACCGATCAATATCACGCCTTGGTTGCCGCTGGCGAATTAAGGGCCGATGCCGATCAGGCGAGGGCAGTAGCCGCGCTGGCGAGGGTGCAAATCGAGCTGGAAGCGGTTCCACCGCGTGGAAGCACGATTTGGCGGTTCTTGCGGCGCAAGCCCGAGCCGGCACGGGGACTCTATTTGTGGGGCGGTGTTGGACGCGGTAAATCCATGCTGATGGATCTGTTTTTCGAAAATGTGGGTATCAACCGCAAACGCCGCGCGCATTTCCACGAATTCATGCTCGACATTCATGCGCGGCTAAAGGCCGAGCGTGTGCAGGAAAAAGGCGACCCGATCCCCCCCATCGTGGCGGCGCTGGCCGACGAAGCGCGGTTGTTGTGCTTTGATGAAATGGTCGTGAACAATATGGCGGACGCAGCGATCATGTCGCGGCTCTTTTCCGGCTTGATTGCGGCTGGTGTTACCGTATTGACCACGTCGAACCGCCACCCTGATGATCTGTATAAAGATGGCCTGAACCGGCAATTGTTTCTGCCCTTCATCGCGCTGGTGAAGGAAAGCCTCGATATAGTGACGCTCGATGGCCCAACCGATTACCGACGCGATCGATTGGGGAGCGCTCAAATCTGGCTTGTGCCCAATGGTCCTGAGACAACAGCGGCCTTGTCCGAAACCTTTTTCCGCATGACCGACTATCCACCCGAAGACCGCGCGCATGTGCCGACCTTGGAAATGGACGTCGGCGGTGGACGTATGTTGCATGTGCCCAAGGCGCTTAAAGGCGTCGCGGTGTTTTCGTTCAAGCGCCTTTGTGCGCAAGCACGCGGGGCGGCAGATTATCTCGCGATCGCCAGGCGATTTCACACGGTCATCATGGTTGGCATACCCGTTTTGGGACCCCATAATCGAAATGAAGCCGCACGCTTTGTGACGTTGATAGATGCGTTATACGAATATCGCGTGAAATTTCTGGCGAGCGCTGATGCGGAGCCCGACCATTTATACCCGCAAGGTGACGGGCGGTTTGAATTTGACCGCACCGTATCGCGCCTGATGGAGATGCAGTCGGAGGATTATCTGGCGCAAGGGCATGGCCCGCGTTAGCATAGCGCAAAAGGGAGAGAGATGATGGGACCGAAGGCTTTATTATTTGCTTGCTTATTGGCGCTAAGCCCTGCTGCAAACGCGCAAGCGCCAAGTGCGCGGCAGGTCGCCGAGCGTGACCTATTTGCAAAGATTGTCGAAATTCCGACGGTAGAGGGGCAGCCCGCAGAATTCAAAAAGCTGACAGCCCTGTTATCCTCAGAATTCCGCAAGGCGGGCATCAATAATGTCATCGTCAAAGATCATGATAATACCCAGACATTGATTGCGCGCTGGCCCGCAGCCAAACCGTCGGGCAAAAAGCCAATTTTGTTAATGGCGCATATGGATGTCGTTGCGGCCAAGGCAAGCGATTGGAAATATCCGCCGTTCCAGTTCCGCGAAGAAGGCGGCTATTATCT
>JAEMTM010000103.1 GCA_016462305.1 Sphingomonadaceae bacterium
CGGAGCAACAGCGGGACCGTCGCAGACGGTGGAGGGGCAGGTTCAGGGTATCACCGCGCCAGAATGTCAGAAGGACTCGCCTGTGCCCCTCCACCATGCTTCGCATGGTCCCCCTCCCCGTGCCGGGGAGGATTTGGGGGTAATTCCTCCCCGGCACGGGGAGGTGGCGCTCGCGTAGCGAGTGACGGAGGGGGCTCTCCACTTGCCACGTCGCATGAGGCCGACAGCCCCCTCCACCCCCTGCCTGTGGCTGGCGGTCCCCCTCCTTATTCTGGGGAGGATTCTGTCCCAGGTCCGGTTCGGAACGATTGGCCTAAGGCGTCATCGCCACGCTGGCGAGGCTCTCCGCCTCCAGCAACAGCGCGTCATCGACCGACCCTTGCGCCACGCTCTCGCGGCCAATCATGACGAGCAAGGGCACCGCCAGCGGGCTGACGCGTTCCAGATCGACATGCAGCATCGTGTCGGCGGCGCGGTCCAACAAATCGCCAAGCCGCCCGACATCGGTCAACCGCGTCCGCGCATCGGCCCATGCGGCCTCCAGCAGCAGATGGTCGGGTTCATATTTGCGCAGCACATCGTAAATCAGGTCGGTGGAAAAGGTGACTTGCCGGCCCGTCTTGCGCTTGCCGGGATGCTGGCGTTCGACAAGCCCGCTGATCACCGCCACTTCGCGAAAGGCGCGTTTGAGCAAATAGCTTGATTCCACCCAGTCAACAAATTCATCCGCCAATATGTCGGCAGAAAATAAGGGTCGCGGGTCTGTGATGGGCTTTAGGCTCCACACGGCCAAGGCATAATCGTTCGCGACAAAACCCATGGGCATCAGGCCACGGCTTTCCATTCGCCGCGTGATGAGCATGCCCAATGACTGGTGTGCGTTCCACCCTTCGAACGGATAGGCGACCATATAATATCGTTTGTCATGGGGGAAGGTTTCGACCAGCAACTGCCCCGCCTGTGGCATTTGGCTGCGATAATCCTGCAT
The DNA here is from genome assembly GCA_016462305.1 of Sphingomonadaceae bacterium. Classification (GTDB taxonomy): domain Bacteria; phylum Pseudomonadota; class Alphaproteobacteria; order Sphingomonadales; family Sphingomonadaceae; genus Sphingorhabdus_B. The sequence continues at coordinate 989 of JAEMTM010000103.1, forward strand.
CTCCAACCATTCGCGCACTTCATCAGGAAAGCGTGCCCAGCCCGCCCTGTCGGTCAGCATCTGCCGCACACGCCCGGCCAGATGCGTGGTCAGGGGCAGCCGAGCGCCCATATAGCTGGGGATATTGGTCGCTGGCTTGGTCGCGGCGCGGACGATGAGGTCAAGGTCTTTGATCGATTCGACCTCAAGCGCCATGCCGGCAAAGGTGAAGCAGTTGCCGGGGCTTAAAGTGGCGGCAAAGGACTCCTCCACCTTGCCCAATTTGCGGCCATTGCGGAACCGGACCTCAAGCATGGGCGCATCGACGATGATGCCCGCATTAAAGCGGTGCTGCGCGGCAAATTGCGGGTGCGCCAGTCGCCACCGGCCATCGGGGTCTTTGACCAGTTTCTTGAAGCGATCATAGGCTTTCAACGCATATCCGCCGGTTGCGATAAAGGCGATGACGCGCGCAAAGGTTGCCGCATCCAGCCCCGAATAGGGCAAGGCCGATTGCACTTCGGCCAATAATACGCTCTCGTCAAACGGTCCGGCGCAGGCGATTCCCATGACATGTTGCGCCAACACATCATAGCTGCCGGGGCGGAAGGTTTCGCCATCGCGCACGCCCTCTGTCACCGCGTCAAAGGCGGCCTGCGCCTCAAGATATTCGAAGCGATTGCCGGGGACGAGGATGGCCTTGCTGGGTTCATCCATGCGGTGGTTGGACCGGCCAATACGTTGCAGCAAGCGGGACGACCCTTTGGGTGCACCCATTTGGATGACGCAGTCGACATTGCCCCAGTCGACGCCCAGATCAAGGCTTGCGGTGCAGACCAAGGCGCGCAATTTGCCCTCGGCCATCGCGCCCTCAACCTTGCGCCGCGCCTCTAATGATAACGACCCGTGGTGAATGCCGATGGCATATTTGGGTTCGTTCGCGTCCCATAATTTCTGGAAAATAAACTCGGCGAGGAAACGCGTGTTGCAGAATATCAATGTGATTTTGTTGCGGCCGATTTCTGCGATAAGCTGCGGGACTGCATGTTGCCCGCTATGCCCCGCCCATGGCACGCGGCCCTGTGGCAACAGGATCGTCAGGTCAGGCTCGGCTGCTGCTTCCCCCTCGACCAGGCGCACCTGATCAATGTCGCCATTGGGCGCGAGCCATGCGCGATAGTCATCGGGGTCGGCCACGGTGGCAGAAAGGGCAACGCGTTGCAGAGTGGGGGCAAGCGTCTGCAACCGGGCGAGCGACAGGCTAAGCAGATCGCCGCGCTTGCCATTGGCAAAGGCGTGCACCTCATCGACAATGACGCGTTTCAGCGTGGCGAACATGTGCACGCTGTCTTCATGGCTGAGCAGCAACGACAAAGATTCGGGCGTGGTCAGCAATATGTGCGGCGGTTTGACCCGCTGCCGTGCCTTGCGGTCCGATGACGTATCGCCCGTCCGCGCCTCAACGCGGATCGGCAAGCCCATTTCCGCGATCGGGATCAGCAGATTGCGGCGCACGTCGGTGGCCAATGCCTTGAGCGGGGAGATATAGAGCGTATGGAGGCCGTCCTCCCCGGCACGGGGAGGTGGCAGTTGCGCAGCAACTGACGGAGGGGGGGTATCAGATAGCTTTACGCTTGCACGCGAGCCCCCTCCAATGCCCTTTGTGCGGTCCCCCTCCCCGACACGGGGAGGAATGAGATCCGCCAGCGTCGGCAAAAATCCCGCCAGCGTCTTACCCGCACCCGTCGCGGCCACGAGCAGGGCGTGCCGCCCCTCGCGGGCCGCGTCGAGCATCTCCAATTGATGCCGTCGCGGCTGCCATCCGCGCGCGGCGAACCAATTGAGGATGATGGGGGGTAAATTCACAACGGGCTTAATGCCCGACAGTTTCCCCGCGTTCCAGCCCCGATGCCGCCAATTGCGCATCAATTTGCGCCATCAGGCGTTCTAGGCCCTCTTTGCTAGAGGCCTCGGCGCGGGCGACGAGCACGTCTTGCGTGTTCGATGCGCGCAGCAGCCACCAGCCATCGGGCGTGTTGACGCGGGCGCCGTCGGTGTTGTTCACATCCGCGCCGTCCGCCGACAGCCGCGCAAGCACTTCGTCAATCACGGCAAATTTGCGGCTTTCGTCGACTTGAAAACGCATTTCGGGGGTATTGATCATCTCCGGCATTTCGCTGCGTAACTCCGTCACGCTTTTGCCCAGCTTGGCCGATGCCGACATCAGCCGGACGGCGGCGTAGATCGCATCGTCAAAACCATAATATGCATGCTTGAAGAAAATATGCCCGCTCATTTCTCCTGCGAGCGGCGATCCAGTCTCTTTCATTTTGGACTTAATCAGGCTGTGGCCGGTTTTCCACATCAGCGGCTGACCGCCCAATGCGCTGATGCGGTCGAACAATGCCTGAGATGCCTTTACATCGGCGATAATCGTCGCGCCGGGGACTTCGCCCAGCACATCGGCAGCATAGATTTGCAACAATTGATCGCCCCAGATTACGCGGCCTTCACCATCAATTGCGCCGATGCGGTCGCCATCGCCGTCAAAAGCTACTCCAAAATCGAGTTTCTTCTCCATGACAAGCCGCTGCAAATCGACCAAGTTAGCAGGGTCGGTGGGATCAGGGTGATGATTGGGAAACTGTCCATCCACTTCCTCAAATAAGAGATGATGCTCTCCGGGCAACATCTTGACCAGCCTCTCAATTGCTGGTCCCGCCGCGCCGTTACCCGCATCCCAACCGATGCGGAATGCCTTTTGTGGTGCGGCTTGCGCCACCCGCGCCACATATTGATCAAGGATGTCGACTTGTTCCGAAACGCCAGTAGCTTCAATCCAATCCTCGGCCGACGCCATGCGGCCAATTTTTTGGATGTCGGCCCCGAAAAACGGTTTACCCATAAGGACCATCTTGAAGCCGTTATAATTGGCGGGGTTGTGGCTTCCGGTTATTTCTATGCCGCCATCGACATCATCCAATACTGCCTCAGCATAATATAGCATGGGGGTTGGCCCCATGCCGATGCGCACGACATCCACGCCGCTATCGTTTAGCCCCTTGACTAAGGCTTCCTCAAGCATCGGCGAGCTTACCCGCCCGTCATAGCCTACCGCCGCCTTTTTGCCGCCAGCGCGGACAAGGCAAGTGCCGAACCCCCGGCCAATGGCATAGGCATCAGCCTCGCTTAATGTTTCACCGATAATGCCGCGAATGTCATATTCACGAAGCGAACTGGGGTGGAAATGATGGGCCATGATGTTTCCTGTAACTGCGGGAGAGAGTTTGGTCCTTACAGCCGTTTATTCTGCAAATCATCCAACAAAAGATCGCGGGCTTTGTTCAATTCGGCGGCGCGTTCTGCGTTGCCGCCCGTGTCCGGATGGTTTTGCGCAATCAATGTGCGGTGACGTTCGCGAATGCGTTCGGCATTGTCGAAACGCGACACGCCCAGCAGGAAGCGGGCATCATCAATATCCGACGTCTTGCCGTGTTTGGTGCCAGAGCCGAACAGCCGCAATGTCAGGCCGTGATACCAGGCCGCCGCTATGGCGATGGCACCCGCGCCGATCAACAGGCTTCCCCGCGACGCGAGATATGCCCCGGCCAGCCCAAGCAACGCAGGCGGCAATTGCTGCTTTTGCAGCTTGCCCTTCCACACCGCCCAGCCAAGTGCAAGCAGGACCAAGATGGCCAGAAATGTCATTACACCAAGGCTGCTTGCGGTATGTCGGGAAGCGCAAGGCCAGTGACCAGTTCACGCAGTTCCTGTCGCGCGACAATATGTGCGGTCGCCAACTGGCCAAGATGGCCCTTGTCGATTAACGTAAGGCCCGACGGAAACAGCTCACGATAGATAACGCGTTCATTCAGGCCGGGCAAAGAACGGAAACCAACCCGCTTGGACAATTCGGCAAGTGCATCGGTCATGCGCTGCTGATTACGCGCCTCCATATTGTGCAGGCGGTTGCGGACCACCACCCAGTCGATGGTGACGCCATCGGCCTTGGCGCGTTCCTTGCGCGCGTCCCAGATAAGCTCCGCATAGAAACTTAATTTGCGCACTTTGAAGTTTTCGGCGTCCACTTGGCCAATCAGGTCGAAGTCGACAAAGCTGTCGTTCATGGGGGTGACCAATGTGTTGGCGCGCGTCGCAACAAAGCGTGCATAGCGATCATCGCGTCCGGGCGTGTCGAACACGATGAAATCATTTTCTGCGCTCAGGCGTTCCACCTGACGTTCTAACCTAGCCTGCGAATCATGCTCGAACACTTCGAACACCGGCATCGGCAAAGTGATTTTGCGCCGCGCCATCGTGTCGCGCCGGTTTTCCAGATACCGGCATAAGGTGCGCTGACGCGAATCCAAATCGATGCACGCCACCCGCGCACCACGTGACGCCAGAGCTATGGCGACATGGACTGCGGTGGTTGATTTACCCGTCCCGCCCTTTTCATTCGCAAAAACGATGTGATGTGCCTTGGCCATAATCCCCCAAATCTACTCCAAATATCATATGCGGCGACATTTGCCTTGAATTGTCGCTGTACCCTCCCGCATAGGCGGGTTCAACAAAGGCCATTAAACAAGGCGACGTGGACGTGCAAACCATCAATCAGCTTGACGCATTGCGGCACCATATTTCGGCGCTGCGTGATGCCAAGCGTCGCGTCGCATTGGTCCCGACCATGGGTGCGTTGCATGACGGGCACATGACGCTGGTCGAGGAAGCGCGGCGGCATGCCGATGCGGTGATAGTATCGATCTTCGTCAACCCGGCGCAATTTGGACCGAATGAAGATCTCGACGCCTATCCACGCACAATGGAACGCGATGCCGAACGGCTTTGCGCTGCCGGGGTCGACATTTTATGGGCGCCGCATACACATATTGTCTATCCACCGGGCTTTGCAACCAAATTGCATGTCGATGGCCCAAGCAATGGCTATTGCGGCGCGGCGCGGCCCCGGCATTTTGACGGCGTTGCTTTGGTGGTCGCCAAATTATTTAATCAGGTTCAGCCCGATGTTGCGCTTTTCGGGGAAAAGGATTTTCAGCAACTGGCCGTCATCCGACAGATGGCCCGTGATCTTGACTTCGCATTAGAGATATTGGGTGTGCCCATTGTGCGTGACGCAGATGGCCTCGCTCTGTCGTCGCGCAATGCCTATCTAACGGCCAACGAACGTGTGGCGGCCCTGGCGCTTCCTGCGGCGTTGCAACAGGCGGCGGGTGGGATTCGTGCAGGTGATGATGTGGCGCGGACGCTAGCTGCGGCCAAGACCGACCTCCTTGCCGCTGGCTTTGCGCGGGTGGATTATGTCGCACTGGCGGATGCCGAGACCTTGGAGGAACTGCAACATTTCGACGGCAGACCAGCGCGGCTCTTGGCGGCGGCCAAGATCGGCAAAACGCGGTTGATCGACAATCTGGCGATTTAGGCC
>JAEMTM010000104.1 GCA_016462305.1 Sphingomonadaceae bacterium
CATTGCGCTTGGAAACATAAGCCGATAGGCGCAAAGAATATGTCCGACACGCCCGCTGAAATCCACCCGCTTAAAATTGCGGACTTCCGCTTTTACTGGATGGCGCGGTTTATGGCGGTGCTTGCGACGATGGGGATGGTCGTTGTTATCGGTTATCAGGCCTATGACATCGCGCGCAGCGATTATGGCATGTCCATTCGCGAGGCTTCGTTACAACTTGGCCTGTTGGGGCTGGTGCAGTTTGTTCCGCTGGCGCTGCTGACACCGGTGGCGGGATGGGCCGCAGATCGCTGGGAACGGCGGACGGTGGCGCGGCTCGCCAATAGCATCGATATGCTGGTCGCGCTTGCTTTGGGTTGGTTCACTTATGTGGACGGACTCACCCTCCCCCTACTTTTCCTGTTTGCAGCATTGCACGGCGTCGCACGGGTGTTTGTCGGGCCGTCAATGTCGGCGATTGCGCCCAACATCGTTCCACCCGCATCATTGCCCCGCGCAATTGCCTTAAGCTCCATTGCTTGGCAAATCGGTTCGGTGTTCGGCCCTGCGGCCGGTGGCTTGATGTTCGCCGCAAGCCCGTCACTGCCCTATTTTGCCTCGGCTGGCCTCATGTTGATGGCGACCATCAGCCTCAGCTTCGTGCGGCCAGTCTACCCACCGCCGTTGGAAAAGAAGATTCACCCCATCCGCCAAATGGTCGATGGCATTCGTTACACTTGGTCGGAACGCTTCTTATTGGGTGCCATAACGCTTGACCTGTTTGCGGTGTTGCTGGCGGGCGCAACGGCCATGCTTCCTGTCTATGCACGCGACATATTGATGGTGGGACCGGACGGGCTTGGCCAATTGCGTGCGGCACCTGCTGTGGGCGCGACAGTGGTGGCACTCATGCTCACCTTCCGTCCGCTGCGCCATAATGTTGGCGCAAAAATGCTTTGGGCTGTGGTTATATTCGGGATTGCGACCATTGGTTTCGGCCTGAGCCATGAAATAGGGACGCGCGTGTTTGGCGGTGCTGAAATTGGTTTCCTTGATATGGACGCCGGCATGGCAGTGGCGTTGGTCATGCTCATCGTGCTTGGCGCTTCGGACATGCTGTCCGTTTATGTGCGCTCATCCCTGGTGCAGCTCAACACGCCAGACGACATGCGCGGACGGGTGAGTTCGGTGTCCGGCCTCGCCATTTCCGCATCAAATGAATTGGGCGAATTGCAATCCGGTGTGGCAGCCGCAGTGCTCGGCCCCGTCGGCGCAGTTGTATTTGGCGGCGTTGGTGCCATATGCGTTACGGCAATTTGGGCAGGTTTATTCCCCGAGCTTAAAAACGCCCGCAGTTTCGAACCACAATATAGAGGAAAAAGTCCATGAAAGCACAATCGATCCTCGAAACCATTGGCAACAGTCCGCATATTCGCATGGGACGGATGTTCCCGAATGCAGAGGTCTGGATTAAATCGGAACGGTCAAACCCCGGTGGGTCGATTAAGGACCGCATTGGCTTGGCGATGATACAAGCGGCCGAAAAAGACGGTAGCCTTAAACCCGGCGGCACAATCATTGAACCGACCTCTGGCAACACCGGCGTTGGTCTTGCCATGGTGGCGGCGGTCAAGGGCTATAAGCTCATCCTCGTCATGCCCGAATCCATGTCGCTGGAGCGTCGCCGCTTGATGCTGGCTTATGGCGCGACGTTTGACCTCACCCCGCGTGAAAAGGGCATGAAGGGCGCGATTGAACGCGCGATTGAACTGGTATCACAAACCACAAATTCATGGATGCCACAGCAATTCGAAAACCCTGCCAACATCAACGTCCATGTGCGCACAACGGCGCTGGAGATATTGGAAGATTTTGCCGACTCCCCTATTGATGTGATGATAACCGGCGTCGGCACAGGTGGGCATATCACGGGTTGCGCTCAGGTTCTGAAAAAGGCTTGGCCAAATCTGAAAGTTTTTGCGGTTGAACCAACGCTGTCGCCGGTCATCAGCGGCGGCCAGCCGGGTCCACACGCGATCCAAGGGATTGGTGCTGGCTTCATTCCCGCCAATTTACATACGGCTTTGCTCGACGGGGTCATTCAGGTTGATCCCGAAAACGCCAAAGAAACCGCACGCCGCGCCGCACGCGAAGAGGGCATGCTGGTAGGCATTTCATCGGGCGCAACCCTTGCCGCCATATCGCAGAAAATGCCCGAACTACCCGCCGGAAGCCGCATACTTGGTTTCAACTATGATACCGGTGAACGCTATCTATCGGTCCCGGATTTCTTACCGGTCGGGTAAACCAAAAATGCCGGGACTCATGTTCCCGGCATTTTGTTAGATAGCGGTGAAAGCCGCGATCACGCAGCAGCGAACATTTCCGGCGTAAGCGCCATGATCGCTTCGCTGCCCGCCTCAATCTTACGACGCAGCGCGCCGCAATCTGGCATGTGACGCTCCGCAAAATACCGCGCTGTCACCAGCTTGCTTTGGTAGAATGCCGCGTTTCCTGTGCCTGCATCCAATGCCTTCTGTGCGCTTTGCGCCATGCGTAGCCATTGCAGGCCAAGCGCAACGATGCCCATGATGTGCATATAATGATGCGCGCCCGCGCCGATATTGTTCGGATTGGCCATGCCATTTTGCATGAACCACATCGTTGACGCCTTCAAATCGCCATTGGCCTTTTCAAGACGACCGGCCAGATCCACCAGCGGCCCATGCTTCGCAGCAGCGCATTCCTCATCCACAATCTTGAAAAGCGCCTGAATGGCGCGGCCACCATTTTGCGCGAGTTTCCGGCCAACAAGATCCATGGCCTGAACACCGTTCGTGCCTTCATAGATCATCGCGATGCGGGCATCGCGCACATATTGCTCCATGCCCCATTCGGCGATGTAGCCATGGCCGCCATATACTTGCTGCGCATTGGTTGCGACTTCATAGCCCTTGTCCGTGCCATAACCCTTGATGACGGGAGTCAGCAAAGACAACAGGTCGTCGGCCATCTGCCGTTCTTCTTCGGTTTGCGCATGGTTCAGCAAATCGGCCTGCAACGCGCCCCACAGGCACAGGGCGCGCATGCCCTCGGTAAACGACTTTGCATCCATCAGCATACGGCGCACGTCCGGATGCACGAACAGTGTATCCGCCTTTTGGTCCATATCTTGCGGCCCGGTCAACGCGCGGCCCTGACGGCGGTCTTGCGCATAATGCACGGCATTTTGGTAGGCGACTTCCGCAACGCCTAAACCCTGCTGCCCCACGCCAAGCCGCGCGAGGTTCATCATGATAAACATTGCCGCAAGGCCCTCATGCTCTTCGCCCACTAAATAGCCGGTGGCACCATCATAATTCATGACGCAGGTGGCGTTGCCGTGAATACCCATTTTATGTTCAATCGAACCACAGGATAACGCATTGCGTGCGCCAAGCGATCCGTCGTCATTTACAAGGAACTTGGGCACGATGAACAGCGATATACCTTTCACGCTGTCCGGTGCACCGGGTGTTTTTGCGAGCACCAAATGAATGATATTCTCGGTCAAATCATGCTCACCCGACGAGATGAAAATCTTGGTCCCGGAAATAGCAAAGCTGCCATCGCCATTGGGTTCTGCCTTGGTCCGAATAAGGCCAAGGTCCGTTCCGCAATGCGGCTCGGTCAGGTTCATTGTCCCGCCCCATTTGCCCGAAATCATGTTCGGGGCATATTTGGCCTTCTGCGCCTCACTGCCTTTGACCAAAATCGCGGACACAGCGCCCTGCGTCAGACCGGGGTACATCGCAAACGCCATGTTGGAACTCGCCATAAGCTCCTCAAAGGCCATGGAGACGATGTGCGGCATCCCCTGCCCACCAAACTCCAATGGGCCAGACAATGTGCCCCAGCCACCTTCGCAATATAGCTTATAGGCTTCTTTGAAACCATCGGGGGTGGTCACGCTGCCATCCTCATGGCGTGTGCAGCCCTGCAAGTCCCCAACTTGGTTCAAAGGGAAAAGCACATTTTCCACAAACTTCGCGCCTTCGGTCAGGATCGCATCAATCATGTCAGCGCTGGCGTTTTCAAACCCGGGCAGATTGGCGTAACGCTCGACACCCAAAACTTCGTTGAGGATGAACTGCGTGTCGCGAATGGGGGCGGTATAGCTTGGCATTTTCGGTCCTTACAATAGCAGTGAAATGGCCTTAGGCCGCAGCAGATTTTTCCGCCGCTTCGACCTGTTCCACCGTTGAAACAAATTCGGTCAGCTCGTTAATTGCGCTTTCAATATCGTCGCGCTGGGCCTTTAACAGGTTGATCCGGTCGCGGCATTTTTCAATAGTCACGCGGCGCTGAATATTGCGGCCGTCATTGAGGTCATACAGATCGATCATCTCGCGGATTTCAGCTAGGCTAAAACCGACGCGCTTTGCCCGCAATATCCACGCCAACCGCGCCCGGTCGCGCTTTGAATAAATACGCGCCAAGCCCAGCCGTTCCGGCGCAATCAGGCCTTGATCTTCATAAAAGCGCAATGCCCGCGCGGTTACCTCAAATTCGATAGATAGGTCGGATATCGTAAACGAATCCCGATTATATGCGTCGGGCGTGTCGATGGTCGCATCGGTCCGCTTTTCGTCGTGCGTTACAGATTCCATAGCGCCTTTCCTCTTGAATGCCCTAACGTCACTAGTTTACGTTAGCGTAAACGTCAATCGGGGAAGTTACGACTGCGGTAAGAAAACTAGCCGGTTAAACGGATGGCTCGGGCGGAAATACGTCTGCTGGCTTTGGTGCCACTACCGGCGGGGGCAGCGCAGGGTCAGCGACAGCATCGGCTGGCCCAACCTCAGTATCTATCGCCGGCGGGGGCTCTGGCCGCTTGACGGGCGTTGACGTATCTTGCAGAACGACCACCTCTTGCCCCATTTTCGTGACGCCGAACAACGCCTTGGCAAAGACCATTGGCAAACGGATGCAACCATGCGACGCCGGATACCCCGGCAAATCGCCCCCGTGGACGGCAATACCGTCCCAAGTCAGGCGCTGCATAAATGGCATTGGTGCGTTGCTGTAGAGGTTGGATTTGTGGTCCACATTTTTCTGCAAAATGTTGAAAATACCGGTCGGCGTTTCCCTCCCCTTTTTCCCCGACGAAATCGTACTGAAGCCAATAAGCTGTTCATTCTGAAACACATAAATCCGCTGCGTATCGAGCACGACGACGATTTTCATCGGTCCTTCATACACATCCTGCTTCACCCAGATGAACTGCCCCGGCTTGAGCGCGTCAACAGGTCCTTTTTTGCGTGGCTTTGGCGCTGGCGTTGCAATCGGGGGTTTGACGGTGGGTGGTGTTGCCGCAGGCGGCGCAGCGACTGATTGCGTTTGCGCTGGTGGCGTGGCCAAAGCCGCATCCGCCGGAACGACTTCAGGCCGTTGACCTTGCTGGATAGGCGCAGGCTGCGCCTGCCCCGATGCTTGCGTTCCAGCCATGCCCGGCACGGCACTCATCAACAAAAGCGCGATTATGACCTGCAATGTGCGGATGCCCGCGCCGAAACCCATGAAATCGTCCCAACTGAAGGATATTGCACCAACGAGGCAGTAGACGAATAAGCACTACCATCATACATATAAAAATTCGACGCCGATTTTCCCGCAAGCGTGCAGAATTCCGGCAAGCGTACAGAACTAGGCTACGGCCTCTAAGTTCCGACATGATGCGCCTAACCGTCCTCCTTTTGCGCTCAAATGCCTTTTCAGCCCTATTTATCGACAGAGTTGAGTCCTATCTTGAGCGCATGAAGATTGGTCGCAGGCAATTCATTCATTCCGCAGTTTTAGGCGCGAGCCTGCTCACGGTGCCGTCAAAGGCGGCCGACATCGTCTTTCGGCAGGATACGGCCACCGGAACGGGCGGACCATCGCCTGTATTGCTTGCCCGCGCAAAGGCGGCGTTGGCCGCGCATAAGGCGCGCATCCGCAACCATGATTTACTTGCCATAGCTGACTTTTCCAAGGCTTCGCGCGACCCGCGCTTTTATGTCGTTGATCTGCGCAGCGGTAAATCCGACATGTTCCTCGTCGCCCATGGCAAGGGTTCGGACCCAAGCCATAGCGGCTGGGTGCAACATTTCTCCAACGTGCTTGGGTCGGAAGCCACCTCAGCGGGCAGTTACCTTGTTGGCGATACTTATATCGGTCAACATGGCGAATCCCGCCGGTTAATCGGGCTTGATCCGCAAAATGACCAAGCCGAGGCGCGTGCGATCGTCATTCACCCTGCTTGGTATGTGAACCAGTCGCTCATTCACGACCAAGGCAAGATTGGCCGCAGCCAAGGCTGCTTCGCCTTTGCCAAAGATGACATCAGAGAGATACTGGAGCGTGTGGCCCCAGGATGCCT
>JAEMTM010000247.1 GCA_016462305.1 Sphingomonadaceae bacterium
CCATTGTTGCAGCAATAGAGCTTACCATCCGGCCCCATCGCCAGGCCATTTGGTCCACCGCCGGGCTTGGCGATGACGGATTTGCTGCCATCGGGGCGCACGCGCGTGATTTGTCCTTGCGCGATCTCCACCAATATGACGCTGCCGTCGGGCATGACCACGGGTCCCTCGGGAAAACGAAGCCCATCGGCGACCAATGCAAATTCAGCCATATTTTTTCTCTCCTTTATGCACGACACCCGCGCTCGCATCCTTTAATCCTGTAATCGATTAGGCAGGCTCTCGCGCTGGTGCTGATCGGTCTCCCTCACCCAATTCCGCTTGCATGTATATTGTGTCAAGCCAGCGACCGAATTTGCGCCCGACGTTACGCATACGTCCGGCATCGGTGAACCCCATCTTACGGTGCAAAGCAACCGAGGCGGGTTCGCCGCCGCCAATGACGGCAATCATCTGCCGAAAGCCGCAATCGCTTGCTTGCTCCATTAAAGCGCGCATCAATTGCACGCCCACGCCCTGCCCCACATAATCAGGATCGACATAAATCGAATCTTCGCAGGTATAGCCATAAGCTGGCCGGTCCCGAAACGCGGTCACATAGGCATAGCCCATGATCGTTTCGGCACGCTCCGCCACGATGAACGGCCATCCCTTGGCCAATATGTCGCGGATCTTCTCTTCGGTTTGCAATGGTGTGCGCGCAATAGCATCAAAGCTGGCGGTGCCATGCTGCACATGATGCGCATAGATACGGGCAATGGCTTCCGCATCCGCGGCGCACGCAGACCGCACCGCCAAAGTCGTTAAGGTCGAACTTCCATCATTCATACGTCATGGCTGGCATATTATCCCATGCTTTGAAAGTTTTTTGCGATGTTTGATACCCATCAATGACTTTCCTGCGTTTAGGTTCAGAATAGCGCCTGTGAGACCGGCGCATCAATACCGGCAGTGAGATAAGGAGATGACGATGAAATCTATCATGGTACATGCAGGCGGGGACGACGCCTTTGAAAGCAGATTACAGGCGGGACTTGACCTTGCACGGCGTTTCCACGGGCATATGTCGCTCATATTGCCGCGCCCGACGCAGGATTATGTCGCGTTCGACATGTTCGGTGGCGCGCATTTCGTCGCCGAGGCCTTTGAAGCAGCAGAAAAAGAACGCGAAAAGCTGTGCACGCGGATCGATGCGCGGTTGAAGGCAGAGGATGTGCCTTGGGACTGGCAAATATTTGATGGCACGACGTCAGACGCGCTAATCAACGCTGGGCGATTGGCGGATGTCCTGGTCATGTCGCTGGATACGGCGGGCGCGGCAAGCACCACCCGCGCTTGGATTAGCGATGTGGTGACGGCATCGCGCACCCCGGTTCTGGCAATCCCGACAAAAGCCGCGCCTCTTTCCTTCGACCGTGTCATGGTCGCATATGATGGTGGTTTTGAAGCCGCCAACGCATTGCGTGCAGCATTGCCATTGCTTCAAGCGGCATCATTTGTTCGCATATCGGAGATCGAAATGGTGCCGGAGCAATTCCCAGTCACCGACGCGGCGACATATTTGTCGCGCCACGGCATCAATGCCGAAATCGCAGTTGCCGCAAAAGGCGATCAGAGCGTCGAGGAAAGGCTTTTGGCAGAGACGAAGGCATGGGCACCCAACCTCCTCGTCATGGGCGCTTATGGTCACGGACGGTGGCGTGAGACCTTGTTTGGCGGCGTAACGCGGTTCATGCTTGGCGAGCTTGGCATCCCCGTATTGCTCGCCCATTAGGCTGCGACCAAGGGTC
>JAEMTM010000248.1 GCA_016462305.1 Sphingomonadaceae bacterium
TGGCGATTATTGGATCAGGACGGTAGGGGGATGGCAAAGGTTTCATGTTCATCTAACGCATCTGGGCGGTGCATAAGGGAAAGGCAAGTATGGCGGCGGTTCGCATCCTGCATTTGCATAGCAGCTTTGATTTAGGTGATCAGGAATCGCGCACGGCGCGTCTGATGAACCATTTTGGCGATCAAGCCGAACATACGGTTCTGTCCGCTGTTCGCGATGCCTTTGGCGCGGCGGACATTATTGATCGGCGGGTGAAGGTCAGCTTTCCCAAAGACGCAGCGCCTGCGCTCGCCGGAATGCCTAGCATGGGCCGCTATCGCCGCTTGGCCAGCTATATGAAGAAATTTCACCTCGTGCTCAGTTACAATTTCGGTGCGATGGACGGGGTCATGGCGCATACCTTGTTCACGCGCAGCATGAAATTGCCGCCGTTGATTCATCATGAGGACGGATTTGAGCAGGATGAGGTTGATCGGCTGAAATGGCACCGCAACTGGTTCCGCAATATTGCGCTGCAACGGTCTGACGCCTTGGTCGTGCCATCCAAAACGCTTGAACATATTGCCCGCAATGTCTGGCATCAGCCGCTGGAGAAAATCGCCCGCTTTCCCAACGGGATTGATACCGAACATTATAACCGCCGTCCGCAACGCGGCTCTTTTCCGGGGTTCCAAAAACGGGACGGAGAAATTGTTGTCGGCACGATTGCCGATCTGCGCACCGTTAAGAATTTGCCCCGGCTGTTACGTGCGGTCGCTGCGGCTGGCCCGCATATCCGGCTTGCCATTGTCGGCGAAGGGCCGGACCGCGATGTGATCATATCAGAGGCAAAGCGGCTCGGCATCGCCGACCGCGTGATGATGCCCGGATATTTGCGTGACCCAGCCCGCTACATTCGGCTTTTCGACATTTTTGCTTTGTCGTCGGATAGTGAACAATATCCCGTTTCATTGGTTGAAGCGATGACCAGCGCGTTGCCCATTGTGTCGACGGACGTAGGCGATGTCCGCAATATCGTTGCGCGCGAGAACCGGCCATTTATCGTTGCACGCGCTGATGCGGCCGCGCTGGCTTTGGCTATCGCTAGCTTGGCAAAAGATGCGGCACTGCGTGCAACATTGGGCGCCGCAAACCGCTTATTGGCCTGTTCTCAATATGATGAGGACATGATGTTTGCGCGGTATCGGCAGCTTTATGGCTCTGCCATGAAACGTGCTGATTTTGCGCGACAAAGCTAGATATTTGCGATAGCGCAAATGGAGAGAAGCGCATGAAACTGTGCTTTAATGCGTATTTTAGGGGGTGTTATTTGTGTTCAAGGGTCTGAAACCCATTATCTATGGTGGCCGTGAAGTATGGCCATTGGTCGAAGGCGGCAAGGGCGTTGCGGCGACCAATCATGCAAGTTCTGGCGCGTGGGCGGCGGCGGGCGGCATCGGCACAGTATCGGCGGTAAATGCCGATAGCTATGATGAAAATGGCAAAATGATCCCGCAAGTCTTCCTTGGCAAAACGCGGGCCGAACGGCATGAGGAACTTGTCGCATATGGCATTCGCGGCGGCATCGCGCAGGTGAAGCTGGCGCATGAAATTTCCAATGGGCGCGGCGCGATTAACATCAACATATTGTGGGAAATGGGCGGTGCCCAGCGCATCTTGCACGGCATCTTGGAAGCGACCAAGGGCATGGTGACAGGCGTTACTTGCGGCGCTGGTATGCCATACAAATTATCCGAAATTGCCGCGCAATATGGCGTCTATTATCTACCCATCGTCAGCTCCGCGCGCGC
>JAEMTM010000105.1 GCA_016462305.1 Sphingomonadaceae bacterium
AGGCTGGGGCGACCGTTACTGCGCCACTTCATCACCTAATTGGCGGCTACCTTCTCCACCATCTGAAACTTGCCAAGGCCGCAGCCTGCGCCTTCATAAAGCTGCCCGCCTTGGTCGTGCAATACGCGGACGATGTCGACGCTGCATAGTTGGTTCAACGATGTGCGATAGGAAAAGCGGGCTTCGAACTTCAATCCGGGGCAGCTTTGGGGTAGGGCATTGCGATAGGTTTTGCCGCCTGCCATGCGAAAATCGATAGTGCGGCTATCGATGACTTTCGTTGACCGTATCTGCGATATCGTGACGCAATTTTTGGGTTCGCCCACCGCGCGAACGGGTTCGGGTGCGTTCTTGCTCGAAATCGCGACGGCACCGCCGCCTGACAGCAATGCAATCGCAGGAATGATCAACAGCATTTTATGCATCGGCCTTCTCCATTATGACGACTCGCCCTTAACCTTTTCTGCCTGAACTTTTGCTGACTTGATTTCGGGCGCGGGCGTTTTGGGTTTGAAGCGGCACAGGTCAGCGACTGGGCAGCGCCAGCATTCGGGTGTGCGTGCCTTGCAGATGTAGCGGCCATGCAGGATCAACCAATGGTGCGCGCCAATGCGGAACGGCTTTGGCGTGCTTTTCTCCAGCGCTTTTTCGACCGCGACCACATTTTTTCCCGGCGCAATCCCTGTGCGATTACCGACGCGGAAGATATGGGTGTCGACGGCGAAGGTTTCTGCGCCGAACGCGGTGTTCATCACCACATTGGCGGTCTTGCGGCCCACGCCGGGCAAAGCCTCCAACGCATCGCGGTCGGCGGGCACTTCGCCATTATGATCGCGCATAAGGATTTCGGACAAAGCGATGACGTTCTTTGCCTTGTTATTGTACAGCCCAATGGTCTTAATATGCGCTTTCAAGCCCTCCAGCCCAAGCGCAACCATTTGTGCCGGAACCTTGACCTCTTCGAACAAAGCCTTCGTCGCCTTGTTCACCCCCACATCGGTCGATTGCGCCGAACAGGTTACGGCAACGAGCAACTGATACGCATTGCCATAAGCCAACTCGGTTTCCGGATCAGGATTGCCCTCCGCCAAGCGCCGGTAAAATTCGAATATGTCTGCTTTTTTCACGGTGCCTTAATCTTGTGCTCCGAGATAATTTGCAAGCGCTAACCGGCTAAAACGCACCAATGTCCATCGCGTCGAGCCAGCCATCGCTATAGCGCTCGCTTCGAACGGATGTCTGCTGCAAAGCGGACACATCCAAATCGCCGTGAACCGCCAAATGATTGGCGAAAAACGCCCAATGCCGATAGCCCAAGAAAAATGATCCAATCCCTAGTGTCGCAATAATGATCAATGCATCGACGAGGAACAGCATGAACCAATCTGCGCCTTCGGCTTCGAACGAGAATTGCAACCCGCCGAGGGACAGTTGCGAAATCGCGTTGCGGAAGAACGCAGCATAATAAATCACGAAAATGAGTGAGATCAGTGTGTAGATCAAAAATGCAATCAACAGGAAAAAGGCAATACGGAATTCGCGCGGGGCATCGATAAATAGATATACGCCTTCCACCATTGTGCCTTGAACCAACAAATAGGTTGTAGACACAATGATCAGCAAAATGGGCACCAAGTAAAGGCATATAAACGGAACAATGATTGGGCGGACACGCGCTTCCGAACGAAAATCATGATTGCCAAAGCCCATCTGGTTCCATTTATCGTTCCACAATGTTGTCATTGTCCACGCGACGGCAGCGCCCAAGCTAAGATAATTGACAATCCATTTCCAAAGGTTGGAAAATCCGTAACGCCACCCCGGCGCGTTCGATCCGCCGCGAATGCCTTTCCAATAGGTGCGGTTTAACCGGTATCGCAGCGCTCGAAATCGCGCCACGCCGACAGCAAAATTGAAGAACAGCAGTGTGACGACACTGACGACGATGGCAGCAATGTCATGTCCGCGCAAAACCAGTGCTTGGATACCGAATTGTAATATGAACAGCGGACCACCGAGCAGGATGGCGGCGAAAATAAAGCCAATAAAAAGTTCTTTACCCGTTCCGGTCCAGTCAAGCCAGTCATCCAGCAGCCACGTTCGGCTCCACAGATATTCCCGTTCACGGCGGATGGCCCAGAAGCGGAAGACACCAAGCGTCACCAGTGTCAAAAGTGCGTTTGTAAGTGCGATGGGCGCAAATTCACGCCAGTTTCCCGCGAAGCCGAACCGGTCCTTTGGTTCTATTTGCGAATCCATTATTGCGCCCCCTTAACCCAGAGGAAAACGTAACTTAACGCGGCATAATGTCCATGACCAATTGTAGCGATGGAATAATGTAGAAGTTTAGAGGCCCAAAACCTCTTGCATATTATACCGACCCGCCTTTTGTTGTACGAGCCACTCCGCAGCTTTCACCGCGCCGCTAGCGAATATCGTGCGATTTTCGGCGCGGTGGATAAGCTCAATGCGTTCATTGTCGGACGCAAAGATGACATTGTGATCGCCCGCCACGCTGCCGCCGCGTAAGGATGCAAAGCCGATATGGCCGGGCGTGCGCGGGGCCATAATCCCGTCGCGGCCCCGTTCGCTGTGATCTTTCAAATTGACCGCGCGGCCCTTTGCCGCGGCCTCGCCCAGCAGCAGGGCTGTGCCCGATGGCGCGTCCACCTTGTGCCTGTGGTGCATTTCCAGGATTTCGATGTCCCAATCCGCGCCCAACTGCCGCGCGGCTTGTTCGACCAAGGCGGCGAGCATATTCACGCCCAGGGACATATTGCCTGTCTGCACGATGGGAATGTCGCGCGCGGCATCGTCGATGAGGAAATGGTGGCGCTCTTCCAAACCCGTGGTGCCAATGACGATGGGCTTGCCCGCAGCCACGCATGCGTCGAGACTGGCCTCAAGCCCGCCCGGGCTCGAAAAATCGACCAGAACGTCGGATGCAGAGATTAGCCCCGCAAGATCGCCATCCTTATCGACGCCGCCTGCATGTGTGTGGCCGTTGGCGGCAATCGCATCGACCAAAGCCTGACCCATGCGCCCTTGGCTGCCAATAATTCCAATTTTCATATCTCTTGCCCTGACCTAATGTCTGGGTCTTACTATATTGGGCATCTGAAACAAGTTTTGGGTGAAGATGAAGGAAAGCATGTGCGGCAAGACATCAAAAACATCGTCATCCTAACCGGCGCTGGCGTCAGCGCCGAAAGCGGCATTGATACCTTCCGCAGCGCAGGCGGGTTGTGGGAACAGCATAAGGTGGAGGATGTGGCCACGCCCGAGGCCTTTGCCCGTGATCCCGACCTGGTGCTGCGCTTTTACGATATGCGCCGGGCGCGTATTCAACAGGTGGAGCCAAATGCCGCGCATTATGCGCTCGCAAGGCTGGATGCGGCTTGGTCGGGCAATCTGCTGCTGGTGACGCAAAATGTGGATGATCTGCACGAACGGGCAGGGGCACAGCGCCTGTTGCATATGCATGGGGAACATTTGAACGCATATTGCAACGCCTGTGATGCACGCCACCGTTGGCGCGGGACGTTGATTGACCGGCCAGCCTGCCCCGCGTGCGGGATTTCGGGGCGGTTGCGACCAGACATCGTCTGGTTTGGGGAAATGCCCTATCGCATGGATGAAATTTACCACGCGCTGAACCAAGCGGATTTGTTTGTTAGCATTGGCACCTCCGGCGCGGTCTATCCTGCTGCTGGCCTTGTCCGTGAGGCGCGGCAAAAGGGCATAAAAACGTTGGAACTGAACCTTGAACCATCGCACGGCACATCATGGTTCGAAGAATCACGGCATGGCCCCGCGACATTAATGGTGCCGACTTGGGTGGAGGAGATATTAGGCGGTTAAGCGGTTAAGGCGCCGCAGCTCCTGCACCCTGCGTCTTTGGGCAGGCGAATAGTCCGCATCGCCGGGGCGATGCCGTCGAATAAATGCAGTCTGCCCATCTGGGGCTCTCCAAAGCCTGTCAGCGCACGAATGGCCTCCATAGCGGCAAATGATCCCATGAGGCCGCACATCGCGCCCAGCACGCCCTGTGTGGCGCAGTCGTCGCAATCATCGGGGTCATGGGCATCGCCGACAAAGCAGCGATAGCAAGGCGCGTCGGCTTGCCAACCGGTAAAGGTGCCAATCTGCCCATGAAACTGACCAATCGCGGCGCTGACCAACGGCACTTTGGCGGCAAGGCACAAATCGTTGACGATCAGCCGCGTGGCGAAATTATCGCAACCGTCGATGACGACATCGACGCCCTTCAGGATGTCTGCTGAGGTAGAACGGTCAATACGCTGCTTGCGGCCAATGAACGTCACATCCCGGTTCAATCGCGCGACGGCGGCGGCAGCGGCATCGACCTTTGCCGCGCCAATGTCGCTATCACTATACAGAATTTGCCGTTGGAGGTTGGACAAGGACACAACATCATCATCAACCACGCTGATCGTCCCTATGCCCGCCGCCGCCAGATATTGCATGGCGGGGCAACCAATGCCGCCCGCACCGATCAACAGCACATGGCTCGACAGCAATTTGGACTGACCCGCGCCGCCAATATCGCGCAGCACAATATGCCGGGCGTAACGGTCAAGCTGTTGATCGTTGAGCGTCATACGCCAGTGGAACCAAAGCCTCCGGTGCCCCGCTCGGTATCGTCAAGGGCTTCGACTTCGCACATTATGCCTTGCGTAACCGGTGCCACAATGATCTGCGCGATCCGGTCGCCTATGTTGATCACGAAATCTTCGTCGCCTAAATTTGCGAGAATGACCTTCACTTCGCCGCGATAATCGCTGTCGATGGTGCCGGGTGTGTTGAGGCACGTAATGCCATGTTTCAGTGCAAGACCAGAGCGCGGGCGCACTTGAACTTCATAGCCATCGGGAATGGCAAAGGCGAAACCGGTTGCAACGGCGTGGCGTTTGCCGGGGCGCAAGGTCAGGCTTTCGGCGGCGGTAATGTCCATGCCCGCCGCGCCTGATGTTGCATATGCGGGCAACGGCAGGCCAGCGCCGTGATCTAGGCGCTTGACGCGGATATCAATCTTTTGCGCGTGCATCGGCAACCTTCTCCATCAATTTACGGGCAATCACGTCCTTGGCGCTTTCGGGCCAGCTATCAACGCCATCTTTGGTAATGATATGAAACGCGTTGTTTGCGCCGCCCATCACATCGCCGGACACGTCATTGGCGACGATCCAGTCGCAACCCTTTTTGGCGAGCTTTGCCTGCGCATGTTCGACAATCTTCTCTGTCTCCGCCGCAAAACCAATCAGCAGCCTTGGGCGATTTGGATGCTTGGCGAGGCTGGCGAGGATATCGGGATTTTCGGTTAAGTTCAGCGCGGGGATGAGGCCGCCGTTTTTCTTGATTTTTTGTGCGGGCGCTTGCACCGCGCGCCAATCGGCGACGGCGGCCACCATTATGGCGGCATCGACGGGTAAGGCTTTTTCCACCGCCGCCTGCATTTCGATGGCGGTTTCAACATCTATCCGGGCAACGCCGGGCGGGGTCGCCAAATGAACGGGACCAGCAATGAGCGTTACTTCCGCGCCGAGGTCCGCTGCCGCTGCTGCAATGGCAAAGCCCTGACGCCCTGAAGAGCGGTTGGCAATGTAGCGGACAGGGTCAATGGCCTCATGCGTTGGGCCAGCGGTTACCAAGATGCGTTGGCCAGACAAGGGCCGATGCGCGTGCCCCGCCGTCAGCGCAGCGTTGCTTGGGACCGTGGTTGGTGAACGGCCCGATGTCAGCATTATATCGAAATCATGCCCCAACATCGCGCAAATCCGCCCGGCAACGGCGGGTGGCTCCGGCAAGCGTCCGGGGCCAAATTCGCCGCACGCCATTGCGCCTTCATCAGGGTGCATGATGTGGACGCCATCGGCCTGCAATTGCGCCAAATTCCGCTGCGTTGCCGGATGGTTCCACATGCGGACGTTCATCGCCGGAACGGCAAGCACGGGCTTATCGGTCGCCAGCAATATGGTGGTCGCAAGATCGTCGGATATGCCGGCCGCCATCTTGGCTAAGATGTTGGCCGTGGCGGGGCAGATGACGACCAAGTCGGCCTGACGGCTCAACTGGATATGCCCAATCTCGCTTTCTTCCTTCAGGTCGAACATATGACCATATACTTGGTCTTCGGTCATTACCGACATCGACAAAGGCGTGACGAATTCGGTCGCGCTTTGCGTCATGACCGCCCGCACCGCTATGCCTTGGCGCTTGAGCAAGCGGACAAGTTCAAGCGACTTATACGCCGCAATGCCACCAGTGACGATCAGGAGGATGCGTTT
>JAEMTM010000012.1:0-5240 GCA_016462305.1 Sphingomonadaceae bacterium
GTGTCTTCTAGCTCTGCGCCAGTTTCCTGATCCACAACGCGCATCGACAGGCGCACCTTGCCGCGTGGGTCGATTTCGAGAACCTTGACCTTTACGTCCATGCCTTCGCTGACAACGTCGGTAACCTTCTCAACGCGCTCATTGCGCATTTCGCTGACGTGGACGAGACCGTCTTTGCCACCCATGAAGTTTACAAATGCGCCGAAATCAACCAGATTGACGACCTTGCCGTCATAAATCTTGCCGACTTCTGCTTCTTCAACGATGCCCGAAATCCACTTACGGGCGGCTTCGATCTGCGCGATGTCGGACGACGAAATCTTGATAAGACCTTCGTCATCAATGTCGACCTTTGCACCCGTAGTCGCGACGATTTCGCGAATGACCTTGCCACCAGTACCGATGATGTCGCGGATCTTCGCTTTGTCGATCTGCATCGTTTCGATACGCGGCGCATGCGCGGACAATTCGCCACGCGCTTCGCCCAATGCCTTGGCCATTTCACCCAGGATATGCGCGCGGCCTGCCTTGGCTTGGTTCAATGCAGCTTCAAAGATTTCGCGGGTAATACCGGCAATCTTGATGTCCATCTGCATCGTCGTGATGCCTTCGGACGTTCCCGCTACCTTGAAATCCATGTCGCCGAGATGATCTTCGTCACCCAAGATGTCGGAGAGGACTGCAAAATCCTTACCTTCAAGGATCAAGCCCATCGCGATACCCGAAACCGGACGCTTGATTGGAACGCCAGCGTCCATCATCGCCAGGCTTCCGCCACACACCGATGCCATCGACGACGAACCATTGGATTCGGTAATGTCGCTGGTGATACGGATGGTGTAAGGAAACTCTTCCTTGTTTGGCAATACGGCGTGCAGCGCGCGCCATGCAAGTTTACCATGGCCGATGTCGCGGCGGCTTGGTGCGCCAAAGCGACCGACTTCACCAACGCTATACGGTGGGAAGTTATAATGCAGCATGAAGTTTTCATAATGCAGACCGCCAAGGCCATCGATCATCTGCTCTGCGTCCTTGGTGCCCAAGGTGCAGGTTGCGATGGTTTGCGTTTCACCACGGGTGAACAATGCCGAACCGTGTGACCGTGGCAAGAAATGCGTTTCTGCCAGAATCGGACGGATTTGCGACGTGGTGCGTCCGTCGATACGCGTGCCGTCCTTAAGGATGGCGCCGCGCACGATTTCCGCTTCCAGCTTCTTCATCAGCTTGCCTGCGGCCATCTGATCCTGCGGGCTGGCGTCGGTAAAGGCTTCCTTTGCCGCTGCACGCGCGACATTCAGGGCGTTCGAACGTGCCGACTTGTCGGTCAACTTGTACGCAGCGGCAATATCCTTGCCGATAAGCTTCTTCAGCTTTTCCTTAGCGGCTGACAAATCAGCCTGCTCTGCCATTGCCCAAGGCTCCTTCGCGGCTTGCTCAGCTAGCTTGATAATGGCCTTGACGACTTCCTTACACGCGTCATGCGCGAACAGGACGGCACCCAGCATGATTTCTTCCGAAAGCTCATTGGCTTCGGATTCCACCATCATCACGGCGTCATAAGTTGCGGCAACGACGAGGTCGAGGTCGCCTTCGGCAACCTGCGCGTCGGTTGGGTTCAGGATATATTCGCCGTTCAGGTAACCGACGCGTGCTGCGCCAATGGGGCCCATGAAGGGAACGCCCGAAATGGTCATGGCAGCCGACGCCGCAACAAGCGCCAATATATCAGGCTCATTCTCGCCATCATAGCTAAGAACTTGTGCGATAGCGTTGATTTCGTTGTAGAAACCTTCTGGAAACAGCGGACGGAGCGGACGGTCGATCAAACGCGAAACCAGCGTTTCCTTTTCGGTCGCACCACGTTCACGCTTGAAAAAGCCACCGGGAATACGGCCGGCTGCGGAATATTTTTCTTGATAGTGAACGGTGAGCGGGAAGAAATCCTGACCATCCTTCACCGACTTTGCGGCGGTAACCGCGCAAAGCACAACAGTTTCGCCGAGCGATGCCATAACAGCGCCGTCAGCTTGACGGGCAACTTTGCCCGTTTCGAGTGTCAGGGTTTGTCCGCCCCACTCGATTGATACAGTTTTCGTATTAAACATAAATTTTCCTTTGACCCGCATGCCCAATGCGATGCGGGGCCTCTTGAGTTGCGGAAATACCGATCCGCCGCGGATGGGGCATTTTCGAGCCCCGATGACAGTCCAGCCTCATTGCTGGAATGTCCTTCTACCGGCCATGTCACCCTAAATTTGTGTCAGAATGACATGGGACGGAATTTTTGGATCCTGAAACAGGTTCAGGATGACCCAATACGCAAACGGCCCGCCGAAGCGGGCCGAACGATTAGGTCACTTACGAAGACCAAGTTTCGCGATAAGGGCGGCATAACGCGCGCCATCAATTTTTTTCAGATAGTCGAGAAGCGAACGACGCTTGTTGACCATTTGAAGAAGACCACGACGCGAATGATTGTCCTTGTGGTGGTCTTTGAAATGGGACGTCAGGGCATTGATACGGTCGGTAAGGATTGCAACCTGCACCTCTGGTGATCCGGTATCGTTAGGCTCGCGTGCGTGCTCTTTGATGACCTGGGCTTTACGTTCTGCAGTAATAGACATTTTTTTCCTTCGAACATCATGGAGTAAGGTTAAAGCCACGGACGGTTTTCCATATCCCGTCGATGTTTTCCATTAGTGCAAGCGGGCGCAAATCTGCGCCCCTCGCCCAATGTAGCCCATCTTTCATGGCAATCCCGGTCACGACGCGGCCCTGTTGGACCGCCCTTGCCTGTTCCGGGGAGAGGTTAAGAGCCGGGATGTCGACCAGCCCTGCCTCTATCGGCAAGATAATGTCTTCTTGGGTGGCCCCTTGGCCGAATGCATTCAGCTTGTCTAGCGAAATCGCGCTTTGTAAGTTGAACGGCCCCGCTCGTGTGCGGCGTAGCATCGAGACATGGCCAACGGTGCCAAGGGCATAAGCGATGTCGCGGGCGAGGCTGCGGATATAGGTGCCTTTTGACACGTCGGCGGTGAGTGTGACGGCGTTCAAAGCGCCAACGGTCGCAACGCTGTGAATATAAAGGTCATGCACCGTCACATTGCGCGACTTCATCGCAACGACCGCACCTGCCCGTGCTAAGTCATAGGCCCGTTTGCCATCGATCTTTATCGCCGAATAAGCAGGCGGAATTTGTGCGATGGGACCAATAAATTGGGCAAGCGCCGCTTCGACTTGCGCCAAAGTCGGGCGCTGGTCTGAGGTCGCAACGATCTCCCCTTCGGCATCCAAGCCGCTGGTTTGCGTGCCAAAACTGATCGTAAAGTCATAGGTCTTTGATGCGTCCAGCATACGCCCGCATAATTTGGTCGCTTCACCCAAGGCGATGGGC
Source organism: Sphingomonadaceae bacterium (assembly GCA_016462305.1). GTDB lineage: Bacteria > Pseudomonadota > Alphaproteobacteria > Sphingomonadales > Sphingomonadaceae > Sphingorhabdus_B. The sequence continues at coordinate 3,395 of JAEMTM010000012.1, forward strand.
AGAACGCCGGTGGCCAAAGGGTCAAGCGTCCCGCCATGGCCGACCTTGACCTTGCCAAAGCCCGCTTCGCGCAAATTGCGCTTTACCGCCGCAACAGCCTGCGTTGAACCCAACCCAAGCGGTTTATCGAGGATGATCCAGCCATGCATGCCGCGTTAACGCCCTGCCCGCGCCGCATTAAAATGCTTGCGGCACATGGCGATATAACGGTCATCCCCGCCAATTTCGGTTTGCGCACCGTCGACCACTGCTTTGCCAAATTCATCAACGCGCAAGTTCATTGTCGCTTTACGGCCGCAATCACATACGCCTTTCAACTCGACCAAACTGTCGGCAATGCCAAGCAAGGCGGCGGAGCCGGGGAACAACTCACCTTGAAAGTCTGTGCGCAGGCCGTAACACACAACCGGAATTCCGGCCTTGTCGGCAAGGCTTGCGGCTTGCCAAACCTGTTCCTTAGTCAAAAACTGGGCTTCGTCGATCATCACGCAGGCCAAAGGCGTTTCGTGATGCTCGGCAAGCACCGCGTTTTCGATATCTGTCGTCGGTTCAAACCGGCTGGCATCGCCTGCAAGACCAATACGCGAACTAATCGCGCCAAAACCGGGCCGGTCATCAATAGCTGCTGTCCACAGCATGACTTTCATGCCGCGCTCACCATAATTGAACGCTGCCTGTAGCAGGGTGGACGATTTGCCGGCGTTCATCGACGCATAATAGAAATAGAGCTTGGCCATTATTTGCCAGCGTCCTTGACTTGAATGGGCGTTGCATCGCCAGCCTGCTTTGCGAGCTTGCGGTCAAAAGTCAGGAAACAATCATGACCCGCCGCTTCAACCAAATGAAGCATGTCACCAACATCCGCGCCGTCTGCATATCGGATCAAAGCCCAGGATAAGAGGGCAAGATCGGACACAACAACGTCTGGCATCGCAATAAGCGCAAGCAATGCCGACGAAATCGCCTTTGGCGATTGATTGTATCGGGATTGCAAAAGCCACGCGGTTTCCAATATAACCGAATTGCTAACAAATGCCCCGTGCATCAATATTGCACGTGCTCGCGGCGACTGTTCGCGATCATCGTCCAGAAAATATCTGGCCAGAATGTTCGTATCGACAACGTCCATTTAATCGTCGAGCTTGGGCGATTTTTTGAACATGTCAGCGATGGCTTGCTTTTCCTGCTCATCCGTAAAGCGGGGCCCTTCATATTGAATGGCTTGGCGAACTGCCGCGTCGCATTCTGCAAAGCTTCGCTTTTGGGAGGCTGACGCTATTTTTAGGAACATACCGCCGCCAGACTCGATGATGTCCAAGGCAGTGCCGGGGACCAGCTTAAGCCTATCGCGCACATCCTTGGGTATGACGACTTGGCCTTTTGACGATACGGTAGTTTGCTGATTCATAACTCAAGTAAGATACGTCTTACCTAAACCCGTGTCAATCCTCACTGTCGGTCAGGTCCTGCTGAACCTTTGGCTGCGCCAACAGACCCTCAATATGCGTTGCCTGGTCAAAGCTGTCATCTGCGAGGAACTTCAGCTTCGCCGCATATTTCATGCTGACCCGCGCCGCGACTTCCTTTTGGAAAAATGCGGTGTTGGTCCGCAGCGCTTTGAGCACCTTTTCTTCATTTGCACCCAATAATGGCTTAATGAATGCCGTCGCATGGCGCAAATCAGGCGACATACGCACTTCGGTGACACTGACGCTATGGCTGGTCAGCACATCATCATGCACTTCGTCGCGCGCGAGCAGTTCCGACAATATATGCCGGAATTGCTCGCCTACGCGCAGCAAGCGTACCGAACGCCCCTCTGGGCCAGTGTCGTTATGTTTTGCCA